>CAYMNI010000141.1:0-6684 GCA_964391755.1 uncultured Ignavibacteria bacterium | reverse complement strand
ATCTGGGGCATGTTCTTCATGTACGTCAGCATAGTCTTGGGCTACGGGCTGATCTCCAAGGGGAAACAGAGGGCCAATACTTTGATAACCGGCTTGGGGCTGGGCCTCAGCCTTATTCTCAATCTTCTTCTGATTCCCGGATGGGGCAACCTCGGAAGCAGCGTAGCCGTCCTATCCACCGAGTTCTTCGTCATGTCGGCGGGGATGTTCTTTGTTCGAAGACTCCTGGGATTCGATTTCAGGGGATTCTTGGTTCCGGTGCTCAAGGTGTTGGCCGCCACCCTGGTTATGACTTTGGTTCTCCTTTTGGTCAAGAGTCTAAGCCTTTACTTCTGCGTGGCAGCCGGAGCAGCCACATATTTTGGTTTTATTTTTGCCCTGGGCGGGTTGTATGATTATGATCTCTACAAGGTGCGGGATTTGATCCTGGCCCGAACGGCATAAGGGATAGAGGAGAGATATCTGTTGGAAGAGAAAAAAGTCAGTGCAGTGATAGTCAACTGGAACGGAAGGAAGTTTCTGCCCTCCTGCCTGGATTCGGTCTTTAAGCAGAGCTACCGGAACACCGAGGTAGTGGTGGTCGATTGTGCCAGCAAGGACGAAAGCGTGTCTTTGATTAAGAATCGCTTTCCTTCAGCCCGGGTGATAGAGTTAAAACGGGACTTCGGACCCGCTCACGCCATAAACTTAGCCGTGCAGCAGGCCCAGGGCGATTACATCCTGATCTTGAACAACGACGTGATCTTACCGGAAAACGTGCTTTCCATCCTGGTCGAGGAAATGCAGAAGGATCGGAATTGCGTCATCAATCCGGTGGAGTTGAGTGCGGAGGGCCGATACCGGCAGGCTGGTTGCACAGACCCCTGGATAAGTCACTTGTTGTGCAGGGTGTTCTCTGTGTCCGGTAAATCTCCCTCCTACCCTACCACTGCCTGTTGTCTGGTGAGCAAGGAGATCCTCAAAACCATACCTCTGAATGAAAATCTGTTTTTATACGAGGATACGGAATGGGGATGGCATTTGCATTTGAAGGGGGTAAAACTCAAAGTCCTGCTCAACGCCTCTTTTCTGCATGAAGGCGAAGGAACGATCAAGACCTCCTCCAAAAGTGATTTCATAAACGGAAGAACCCCTTTGGCCACCTTGTTCATATGCTTCAGGTGGTCAACTCTTCTTATTCTGATGCCGTTTTTGTTTACCACCTACTATCTGAATCCAAGAAGGATCGGATATCTCTTACTAAAGGGCAGATTGGTTCCTTTCCTCAAGGGCTTCCTTTCTTTTTTCAAAAAGCTGCCCCTCTTCATTCAGGACAGGAAAAGAGTTCAGACGAATAGAAATATGAAGGATTGGGACCTTCTCAAGATAACCATAGGGGGCATTGATTTCCAAAGAAAAGCCAAAGAGAGCTGGGACGTTTTGAATGAAGCCCGACCAGTCCAGAACGTCACAGATCTAAGGGTGGCAATATGGAATTAGTTCAAAGACTCGTCTCTGTTGATTCCAAGGAAAAGCTCTTTTATTCCGGATTCGTCCTTTCCGCTCTCCTGTCCGGATGGCTCCTGGTCAGCTTTCAGTTGGATACGGCATTGGGCTTGGGGATATTCCTGATCTTAGTGACGATCTTCGTAGCCGACATCAGGCTGGGAATGATGGTATTGGTGTTTGGAGCTCCCCTGCTCCCGTTAACGCAGAGCTTCACCACCCTGTTCCCTGGAACCTCTTACAGCATCAACCTGTGTGGTCTGGTAAACGTTTTCATACCTCTGTTGAGCTTGCTCTACTTGTGGCTTAGGCGGGGAACAAGCAGGAGTCTCTTCCTTGGCCGCCCCATTGCTTTTTTCCTGGGTGTGGCTCTGCTCACTTTATTTGTCTCGGACGACAGGTGGATCACCTTCAGGGAATGGCTTAGGCTGGCCATGCCCATAATGTTCTATCTTCTGATCCTCCGCTCTTTCAGAACCAAAGAGCAGCTGGAGAAGTTGAGAAAAGCATTGATCTATTCTGCCTTCATCCCCTTGGCTTTCAGTCTATTTCAAATTTTCTACGGAGAGCCGAATGCTATCGGATTCAACCGGGTGTCTGGTTCCTTTGCCCATCCCAACGGCTTTGCCTGCTATCTGGTGGTCCTGATGCCGCTGGTCGCCCTCTCGTACTTCAGAAGCAAGAAGATCAATCGGAAGGCTTTCTATCTGGGAATGTTTGGGCTTATGTTTCTATTTTTGGTCTTCACTTTTACCCGAGTGGCCTGGGTAGCATTCGTGGTCTCCATGCTGGTCCTGGGTTTTTCTAAGTACCGGAAGTTCTCCCTCCGGCTGATCCTCGTTTTCTTGATTGTCGTTCTGCTACTCCCCAGCCTGGGCCAAATGGTCACCAAAAGAATTCAGTTGGACGAGTCGTTTTATGGCAGATTCTCTTTCAACCAGTTCTCTCTTTTGCTTTTCAGCCAAAAGCCGATCCTGGGGCACGGTTTTGGAACGTATACCGCGCTCTCTACACCGGCCTTCGGGGAAAAAGGAGAGAGATATGGCCGGATCTTGGGAGCCGCAGCGCACAACGACTATCTGAGAACTCTGGCCGAAACCGGGGTGGTGGGACTTGTGTCCTTGCTGGTCCTTTTCTTGGCCGTTTTCAGAACGGGAAGGCACATACGCCGATGGGCTGGCGATGAGCTTAAGCTCGAGGCCCTGATGTTGTTGGCTGTATTGGGCACTATTTTAGTCTATGGGATAACCGATTCAGGTCTATCCTACGGAGGAATCTTTTTTTGGACCCTGGTAGGACTGGTGGAAAAGAAAGCGATTCTATCCAGAGAAGAGTCCGGATCCCTCTCCCAACCCTAACTGCGGGTGAATTGGAAAATGGAAAAAGGAATTCACCAAGAAGAAAAAAGAAGGCCCAGGCTGAGACTCCTGCACATAACCTGGGACGGCTCCATCGGTGGGGCACAGAATTTCGTCCACTCTCTGCTGAAGGAGTTGTTGAAATACAAGGAGTTACAAATCGAAGTCTGCTTTGCCAAACAGGAGGGGCCGGTGACGGAGAGAATTCGGCGGCTGGGAATACCCATTCACTGTTTGAACATGAGAAACGGATTCGACCTGCTAAACGCCGTCAGGTTGGTGAAGTTGGTAAAACGAGGAAGGTATGACCTTCTGCATTCTCACTCACCCCAGCCTCTGGTGAGATTGGCCATGGCTTTGGCCAAGCGCAAAGGATCTCTTCTGACCGAACATGGCTCGATTTTGGATGACATCCGCGGAAGACACAAGCCTGAGGTTTACTATCACCGGTTTTTGGCCAGATTCATCCACTTATATGTGGCCGTCTCTTCTTCGGTCAAGAGGGGATTGATGAATCGACATGGCGTTCCCTGGGGGAAGATAGAGGTCATTCCCACGGCTTTAGATATGAGTCATTTCCATCCGGGAAACGGAGATGTGGTCAGACTGAGAAACGAGTTTGGGCTGCCGGCGAAGGGGCCGGTAATCGGGTCTATAGGAAGACTCTCTCCGGAGAAGGGAATCGATCATCTCATTCTGGCAACCAAGCACGTATTGGAGAAATTTCCCGATTGCATCACTGTGATCGTGGGAGACGGCAAGTTGAGACGGGATTTAGAGGATCAGGTAAGAAGTCTGGAGATTTCAAAGAGCGTTTTTTTTCTCGGAGAGCAGACCGCTATTGCCCAGATAATCTCCATGCTGGACGTTTTGGTCATGCCGTCGGTACATGAGGGCCTGCCCTTGGCGGCCTTGGAAAGCATGGCCATGGGCAAACCGGTCGTGGGCTATAACGTCAGAGGTATATCTGATATAATCACTCACCGGAGTAATGGATTACTCGCAGAGAGAAGAGACCCTTTGCTCTTGGCGGGTCAGATAGGAATTCTGTTAGGCGATAAGTCCCTCCGTCTTAGGATGGGGGAATTCGGCAGACAACGTGTAACGAGAGATTTCAACGTCGCCGCCATCGCCAAGAGATACAGAGACATCTACTTTAATTGTTCACTCCGGTCGACACATAGAATCGCGGACGCCCTTCAGGAGAAGAGTATATCGTGAAGATCATGCAAGTTAACTGGGGTTGGCCTCCCAGGCAGTCAGGCGGTCCCATCGGCTATGCGGCCGATCTGTGCAAAGAGCTCATCAGAAGAGGACATCAGGTCTCCATGTTCTACGGGGGAGACTGCAATTTCAAGCTAAGACCCTATCTGGAGGCAAAAGAGGAGGAGGGGGTGATCTTGGGCAGTCTGGTCAATAGCCCCAACCGCTATTCCAACGCAGGCTATCCTCTCCGAGAGTGTAAACAACCTGAAGTGGAGGGATTCTATCTTTACTTCCTTAAGAGGATGAATCCGGATTTGGTTCACATCCACAGCCTGATTGGCCTTTCCGGTTCGATCATTGAGCTGACCAGGAAGATGGGAATTCCCATCGTGGTCTCATTACACAACTACTGGTTCATCTGTCCCCGGGGTGACTTTCTGATGCCGCCGGATTACCGTCTTTGCCCCGGACCCGACAGAGGACTGAACTGTGCGGCCTGTCTGCCCAGGGAAAGTAAATTCAGCCGGAATATGGCCTACGTCAAGGATACCGTAAAGAGCTTGTTGAAGAGAGACGTGAGATTGAAAAGAAGGTTGCAGAAGTACCTGATGTGGCTCAACCGCCGGAGAAAAGGCTTGCCGTCAGGGAATTCAGATGAATCCGCTCCCAGCATCCTCTCGGTTATTCCGGAGCCGACGGAGGTTTTTGGGTATCAATTTCGAGAGGAGTATTTTAGGCGCTTGCTTTCCCAAGATGTCGACCTCATAATCGCCGTCTCCAGAGCGGTAAAGAGGATATTCGTTCAGCATGGAGTCCCCGCCGGGAAAATCACGGTTGTGCACAGTGGAATCAAGACCGCGGAAGAATTGGAGAGAATTGCAGTAAGGACGGAGCAGAAGGTGAGAGATCCGATAATCTTCGGCTTTTTCGGACCGGTTCAGCCATACAAGGGAGTTCACGTCTTGATTGATGCCTTCAACCGATTGCCGCAGGGTTTGGCTCGGCTGCTTATCTTCGGCACCGGCGCATCGGATTACGTCAGCCGGCTCATACGTCAGGCCAAACCGGGCGTGGAGTTCAGGGGAGCTTTTGACGATCTGGGCAAGATGCTCGCAGAGTTCGACGTGGCGGTGGTTCCCCCCATCTGGGAAGACAATGCTCCTTTGGTGGTTTTGGAATCGCAGGCGGCAGGAAAACCGATCATCGGAGCCGACATCGGCGGGATACCCGATTTTGTGCGGCATAACGTAAACGGTCTTTTGTTCAAGGCGGGAGATGCCGGGGATCTGGCCAGGAAGATGAAAGAATTGGCTGACTCTTCTTACCTGGTCGAACATTTCAGACAAAACATCAGAAGGCCGAAAAGCATGCAGGAACATGCCGCTGATATGGAGAGAGTCTACATGAAGTTGCTCCGCGGCTCAAAAGGTCCGGCCGTTTTAGAAATGGCGGAGGCTGAAGATGTCTTCAGAGTTTAGGATCCTGACCCTGGTGGGATGGAAGGTGTTAAAAGTGGACCGGGATGACATAAGCAGGCATCCGGCCGATCTGCTCCTGCCCGATAAGAGATACTGGTTCTTCAAATATTGGAGAAACGGGGGATTCGTAGCAGACGTCATGGGACTGAACAAGCACATACTCCTGGAAAAAAGGTTTCTGCGCTTCTACTTCTGGATTCCGTTCAAGGCTCTTCTAAAGGCCTCCCATTACGACCTTATTCTGTGTTTCCACTCTCAACTGGGTTTGCCCTTGGCCCTGATGATGAAAATCCTGAAGGTGAAGACCCCTTTGGTTATCTTCGACGTGGAGGGATTTGGCAGGAAAAACAGCATCTGGCAGAGATGGCTTGTTCGTCAAGCCCTGCGCCGGATCTCGTTGGTCTTCTATCTGGCGAAAGTCCAAAAGGAGGATTACGCGAAATACTATCCGGAGATCCTAAACCGGGCCGAGTTTCTGCCACTGGGAGTTGATCTGGCTCGCTTCCCCTGTCGAGAGCGGAAGACCGAAGACTACCTTCTGAGCATAGGCTATCAGAATTATGAATTTCGCGACTGGAAAACCTTGCTCGAGGCTTACAGCCTGCTTGAGACGGACACCAGATTGTTGATAGTCGGCAGGTCTGGTTTCCGCAAAAGCGAAATCGGCGATTCAACTTTGAGAAACGTGGAGTTCGCGAAAAGCTGTGACCTGCCCACGCTGAACGAATATGTGCTGAAATCCAGATTCGTGATTCTTCCGCTGGCAGACAGGAGACAGGCCTTGGGACAGATGACCTTACTGGGTGCTATGGCTTTGGGCAAGGCAGTGTTGGTTTCCAGTGTCCCGGGCGTGTTCGACTACGTGAGGGATGGACAAAGCGGATTACTCTATGAACCCGGCAATCCTTATGATCTGGCGGAAAAGGCAAACCGTCTGTTGAGCCATCCCGGCGAGGCCGAAAAGTTGGGAAAGGCCGCCAGGAACCTAGTCGAGACCAGGTTCCACCAGCGAACGATGGCGGCACGGATATTGGAAATACTGAGAGAAAGACGCCTGCTGACGGACTTCCCCGACAGCCCAGCTCCGACATCAGACCGGATACGGGAAACGATGGTTATGGAAAAGGAGTGCCTGGTTTGAGAATTCTCTTGGCCCA
>CAYMNI010000140.1:0-6789 GCA_964391755.1 uncultured Ignavibacteria bacterium | reverse complement strand
CTTCCTCTGCAGCACATCTCGGATGAGATTCTGAAGAGGATGAACCGCAAGGTGACCCGGAAGAAGGTGGAGCAACTCATCTTGAGGCTCAGGGAGAGAATACCGGGCGTCACTTTGAGAAGCTCATTCATCGTGGGCTTTCCGGGAGAGAAAAAAAGACACTTCAAGGAGCTGCTTGAATTCGTGGAAACAGTCAAATTCGACAAACTGGGCGCCTTTGCATATTGGAGAGAAGAGGGGACCAAAGCATGGGACTTCAAGGGGCAGGTTTCGTCCGAAGTAAAACAAGCAAGGTTGGACAGCCTGATGTTCACCCAGCAGAGAATCGCCTTCGACAAGAACCGAGAGAAAATCGGACGGACTCTCTCTGTTCTGATTGACGCCCCAGCAGAAGACGATGGGCGTCTGTTTATGGGACGAAGTGAGGCGGAGGCCCCGGAGGTGGATGGGATGATTTTAGTCAAAGCCGACCGACTGAAACCCGGCCTTTTTGTCCAGGTAAAAGTAGTCGATCATCGCGACTACGACCTGGTGGCCAAAACGATAAAGGAGGTGAAGCATGGCCGAACCAAAAGACGGATGCGTTAAGCCGGCAAAAGGTCCCATTGGAATGCCGGAAGTTAAGGGAACCGCTGCGACACAGGTTCAAAAGGAGGTGGTTAAGTTGACGGCTAAGGTTGGCAAACCGGCCCCGGATTTTGAAGCCAACGCTTTCGTGGAAGGGGGCTTCAAGAACGTCAAGCTCTCCGACTACAAAGGCAAATGGGTGGTGCTGTGCTTCTACCCCGGCGATTTTACATTCGTCTGACCAACCGAATTGTCAGCAGTTGCTGTCAAGTATGGCGAGTTGAAGTCCCTGGGGGTAGAGGTGTTATCCGTGAGTGTGGACAGCCGCTTCATTCACAAGGTCTGGCAGGAGCAGGAGCTCTCCAAGATGGTTGAGGGCGGAGTTCCCTTTCCCATGCTCTCGGACGGCGGCGGACGCATCGGCGCGGCATACGGCGTCTACGATGAGGATGCAGGGGTGAACATACGGGGCCGCTTTCTGATCGACCCGGACGGAATCATCCAGGGCATGGAGATTCTGACCCCCTCGGTGGGACGTAACGTGTCGGAGTTGGTTCGACAGGTAAAAGCATTCCAGCATGTGCGCAAGACGGGGGAGGCCACACCCTCCGGCTGGCAGCCAGGCAGGGTGACCTTGAAGACCGGACCGGCTCTGGTGGGCAAGGTATGGGAGGTGTGGAAACCGGAGATGGCCTTTTAAATTTCCTAAGAGACCCACAAGGGTGTTGTCGGATAGTCCTGCGGACATATCCGACCTACAGGATTATTGAAAGCAAAAAAGAACAGGTAAGTCCAAAACCCGCCGCTTCCGGCGGCGGGTTTGGATCAAAACGAAGCGTCGGATAGTCTCGCCTGTGGCTCGACATATCCGACTTACAAGATTTTGAGGACAGAAAAGAATAGGCAGGTTCTAAATCCGCCACCTCTGGCGGCAGTTGGGGATAGAAACCTGAGCGCTGCGGAGTTGTGAAAGTGAATTCGAATCGCTTGAAGGTGGTCCAGGTGGAGTGCAAAAACGCGCTGGTAAAATCTAAAATCCCGGGTATGGACTACGCGCTCAATCCATATACCGGTTGCCAGCACGGCTGTCTGTACTGCTATGCGGAATTCATGAAGAAATATACCAACCACAGCGAGCCCTGGGGCGAGTTCGTTGACGTCAAAATAAACGTAGTGGAGCGTCTCAAGCGTCAGATCACGAAAGCCAAGCCTGGGGTGGTGATGATCAGTACGGTGACCGATGCCTATCAGCCCATCGAGGAGGAACTGTGCCTCACCCGCCGATGTTTGGAGGTTCTGGCCGATTCCGACTTTCCTGTCTCCATCCAGACCAAATCCGATCTGGTGCTCAGGGACTTGGACATCCTGAAGAGGATAAGAGACAAGAAGGTGGGCTTGACCATCACCTGTCCCGACCCGGAGGTGACGAGCAGCTTTGAGCCGGGCGCTACGGATTTAGAGAGACGGTTGGATGCGTTGGAGAAGCTGATTGGTTACCGCATCCCCACATTTGCGTTTGTGGGACCGATTTTGCCTTTCTTCTCTGACAACGTGGAAGCTTTGAGGTCACTTTTCAAAACACTGAAAAAAACGAAAATTGACAGCATATATCTGGACAAGATGAATTATCTTAGGGGAAAGTGGAGGAGGATTAACCCGGTACTGGATCAAAGATATCCCTGGGCAATGCGTTTCTATCAGTGCGTGATGACCGACGAGGAAAGATACAAAGGCTGGCTGAAGGCCAATTTAAGATCGGCCCTGAGAGGTTTTGGCTTCGAGCCGGAGATCGTCTTCTGATTTGAAGCTTACAAAAGGGAGTAGGTATGACACTGGGCGTTAAGATCATCAGAAAGAGCGGAATCATGCTCTCCAAGTTCATAAGCGTCCTTCTGGTCCTGCTCTATCTGGGTCAGGGGGCGGTGATCATCTACCTGATCCGTGACAGGTATGAGCTCCGCTGCATCGTCAGGGACCAGCAGTTGAGGATAAATGAGCTGGAGGAAAAACTGAAGATCCTGGAGATCATCGAGGAGTTTCAGGTGGGGTTCAAGGAGGATGAGGTGATGACGCTGACCCAGGTGATCTATGATGAGAGCAAGAAGTACGGCTACGATCCGCTTCTGCTTTTGGCCTTGATTCTCACCGAAAGCTCCCTGCGGAAGGGTCAGGTTTCCGAGATGGGAGCCATGGGACTGATGCAGGTCAAGCCTTCGGTGGGGCAGGCACTCACTCAGAGACGAGGATTGGACTGGAAAGGGGAACTGTCCCTTTTCGAGCCGGCCTATAACGTCCAGTTGGGAGCGCTCTACCTGTTCGAGCTCATACTCAAATTCAAGGACGTGAAAAAGGCCATCATCGCGTATAACTTTGGTGAGAACGCACTGAAACTTCGCCTGAGGCAAGGGCAGAAGCCTCCAACTTACTTCCTTCGCAGGGTTCTCAGGAATTACCAAAGGCTCAAGGAAAAATATGACAGTCCGGGAAGTTGAGATGTCTGCCAAAGTTCAGGTACCTCTACAGAATATGGTGAAGATAGCTTGTGTATGGCTTTTGGCATGTATGGTGTGGTTATGTCCGGTCGTGGCTTGCGCGGAGGAATCTGGTGCGGTCCAGGAGAATCCACCATCCAACGAGGAGTTTCTACGAGGCACGATCAGATCGCTTTTTGAGCGAGCTTTCGTCGACTTCCCGGATAAGGATGCCAAGCTGCTTGTTCTGAGGTCGGAGGAGCAACATCCGGCAGGCTGGCTGTTGGAGGATGAGTTGGTCTTTTTTCTTTTGTCTCTCGATCGCGAGGTGGCGCTGCAATCTGTAGCCCCCAGCCGAAATTTGGAGGAATCCCAGCAGTTGTTTTATCGTATCATTGACATGAACCTGAGCTATCCGGAGGTCAAACGAAGAGGATTTCTGGGCGGGAGGATATTGACCAGGCGGGCGGCTTTGAATCTATCGTTTAGGCTGGAGGACGGAGCCACCGGCAAGGTGCTCTGGTCGGAGAAGGTAAAAGAGGAACGTTCGGACGTCATAAAAAGAAGCATGGCCAAATCGGTGAACAATAAAACCTACCCGTTCTTGAGTCCGTCGCTGCCGGAGGATCCGCAGAGTAAGTATCTGGAGCCGGCCCTGGTGATCTCGGTGGTGGGAGGACTGATCTATCTTTTCTTCGCCAATAGATGAAGCTAACCTTTTCCTCAGTGGATGACATGAATCCTAAATTTCCCATTCTACACACTGCCGTTTCGATTTTGTTGCTGCTTCTGTTCGTCTGGGGTTGCGGCCCCAAAGCTCCCTCAGTGGTTCTGGACGCCGAGGACCAATATGCGGTGGCCAAAAGGGAGTTTGAGGAAGAGCGATGGGACGAAGCGGCGCTGGAGCTGCAGAAGCTGGTCTTCAACCACCCCGGAGCGGCTTTTATAGACTCCGGCCAGTTTCTTCTGGGAATGGCGTACTTCAACCAGAGGGAGTATCCCTCCGCCACGCTGGAGTTCAACAAGATACTCTATTCCTATCCCACCAGTCCGCTTGTCGATGACGCCTTCTTCATGGTGGCTAAATGCAACTTCGAGATGGCACCCAGAGCCGAGCTCGATCCCACCCACACTCAAGAGGCGCTGGATGGAATCAGGCGCTTTCTTGAGTACTATCCGCAGAGCGAACGGGTACCGGAGGCGGAGGAGCTTTTAATCCAATGCCAGGCCAAGCTGGCCAAGAAAGCCTACCAGGCGGGGAATCTCTACTATAAACGCGGCAGGTACGAGGCCGCCCTGATCTACCTGAGGCACGTTTTGAACGACTATCACGATACCGAGTGGGCCAGGGAGGCTCAGTTCGGATTGGCCGAGGTTCTTTACAAGCAAGGCGAGTATGGCAAGGCTGAAGAAGAATACCAGAAATTCCTCCAAGATTACCCGGATGATGAGCTGGTCAAGAAGGCCGAGAAGAGATTGAGGGAGATGGAGGAAAAGCAGGACAAGGTAGTACAAGGAGAAAAAGAATAGGCAGTCGACCTGCCTTTTTTTCTATGCCCTCACTGAAGCGCGATGGCTCACAAAAAGAAGATAGGCATCCTGGGGGGGACTTTTGATCCCATCCACATGGGACACCTGGTGTTGGCAGAGCAGGTGAAGGAAAAGCTGAAGTTAAACCGAGTTATTTTCATACCCTGCTTGAGTCCGCCCCACAAGACCAAAAGAAAGCTCTCTATGGCCGACCATAGATTTCGCATGGCCGCGCTGGCAGTCGAGGACAACCCCTCTTTCTCAATTTCCGATGTAGAGCTAAAAAGAACGGGACTGTCTTACACCATAGACACCCTAAGGCAACTGAAAAGAACACATCCCGATTCGGAGATTTATTTCCTGACGGGATCGGACGTGCTGGATGAGATTCATACCTGGAAGGACCCGGAAGAGATTTACAAGTTGGCCAAGATGGTCATAGCGGTCAGACCGGGCTTCGACGGCTTCGATCCGGGGAACCGTTTTGCTGAGAAGAGCATCATCATCCATATCACCGGCCTGGATATCTCCTCCAGTCAGATAAGGGAGAGGGTCAAAAAGGGGCAGTCCATCAGATATTTGGTTCCATCCAGAGTCGAGGAGTATATAAGGAAAAAGAAGTTATATACGACATAATCCGTTTAATCCCAGGTTCCACTGTAGCTGCCCGATTCCCGGACGGGGGCGTCTGCCTATCGAGCATTTTGTTTGCCTGATGAATCAGGCAACTACAACTTATGTCCGCCCCTCGCAGTCTGAAGACTGCGGCTACCCACCCTACATGTTCCGAGTCTACTCGTTGAAATCTGTTGACGGAAAAGGGAAATGGCCGTATTTTCGGATGTGAGCATTTCCTGATGATCGGCAACGACAATTCAGAGACGGATTCCATGTCCAAGAGAAATCGGCTGTTTCTGATCGATGGATCGGCTTTAGCCTATCGCTCCTATTTTGCCTTCATCCGCAATCCGTTGATCAACTCCAAAGGCGAAAATACTTCCGCCGTGTTCGGATTCACCAACTCGCTGCTCAAGATATTGAAGGAGCATAACCCGGATTACATGGCAGTGGTCTTCGATACCAAAGCTCCCACGTTCCGACACGAGATTTTCAAAGACTACAAATCCACCCGCGCCAAAATGCCGCCGGAGATGTCCGAACAACTGCCCCGGGTCAGAGAAGTAACCGAGGCCATGAGTCTGCCCATCCTGGAGGTCGACGGCTTTGAGGCGGACGATCTGATGGGGACTTTGGCCCGAAGGGCGAAAGACGAGGGGCTGGACGTTATACTGGTTACCGGTGACAAGGACTTCCTGCAACTCGTGGATCAGCAGGTCAAAGTTCTCAATCCCAGGAAAGCCGGCGAGGAGCCGGAGCTTTTGGATGAGATAGGCGTGGAGGAGAAATTCGGGGTGCCGCCGGGGAAGGTAATCGAGGTTCTGGCTTTGATGGGAGATGCCTCGGACAACGTGCCCGGCATACCCGGTATAGGCGAGAAAACTGCGCTTGGTCTTATAAGAGAGTTCGGAAGCCTGGAGAAAGTGCTGAAGAATGCTGATAAGGTGAAAAGGAAAAACGTTCAGAAGGGACTCAAGGAGCACGCCGATCTGGCCCGGCTCTCCAAGAGACTGGTTACCATCGACACCCATGTCCCCTTTGAGTTTGACCTCTCCCAAATGAAGAGGAGGGATTTCGATCTTCCTGAGTTGATGAGACTTTTCAAGGAGTTGGAGTTCACCCGGCTTCTGCAGGAGATCAGCCCGGAACAGGCCAAAGAGGAAGTAGACTATAGGGTGGTCAAATCCGAGGAGGAACTCTCGTCACTGGTTTCCCGGTTGACCGAGGCAGGCGAGTTCGCCCTGGATACGGAGACCACCGATCTGAACCCCATAGATGCGGAATTAGTGGGAATCTCTCTGTCATACAAAGAGAAGGAGGCATGCTACGTTCCGGTGGGCCACACCGACAAAAAGGGTAATCTGGATCTGAACTCGGTGGTCGAAAATCTAAAAGAAATCTTAGAGGACGAAAAGACAAAAAAAATAGGACACAACCTGAAGTACGACCTGGAGGTCCTGCGCAGATATGGTATCGAGCTTAAAGGCATAGGTTTCGACACCATGATCGCTTCCTATTTGTTGAACCCTTCCTTTCGTCAGCACAACCTGAACTTGCTCGCTTTAGAACACTTAGATCACACCATGATCCCCATAACCGATCT
>CAYMNI010000139.1:0-6840 GCA_964391755.1 uncultured Ignavibacteria bacterium | reverse complement strand
ATTGGGTCTGCCAGACTAAGCCTCCCTGGTTCAATGAGCTTCGCTTCACCTGGTTGGCTGAGGATGGCGAGCCTCCCAAGCCCAAGACCAGACAGCCTACTATTACCGGCCCGGCCTTCAGAAGACGGATCGATCCTCTTTTCATAACTTGCCTCCCTTTTTAAGCAAGTGGTTGGACAGAAAATCTTCCGGTGGGACTTCAGAAATCTATTTTATATTGTCGGCTGCAATCATCCCGCGATAAGCAAAAAACCGACGGAACGATCCTTCGGGACTGCATTTGTAAGAGGCAGTTGAAGGAGCATGCAGAAGCTATCAGAAATCATTCAAACTGGTTCAGAGCAATCGCAATGTGCCGGGGCGGTCTGTATCGAAGAGACCCGGACTATTTTGTTTCAGACGGAGCAATCCGCTGGAAATTGCAGGCCGCGGTTCCCGAGTCCCGGTCTCCTGCAGTCGTAAGGCAAAGACACAAAACCGACACGGGATATTATATTCTCTTCCAATCCTCTAAAAACTGCAGCAGAAGTCTTGCTCCAAAACCGGTGGCTCCCTTGCTGTGGTAAGAATCATCCTTATCTTTAGCATCTACCGCAGCTATGTCCAGATGAACCCAGGGAAGGTCACCCACGAAAGTCTGCAAGAATTTGGCAGCCGTAATCGATCCTGCGTTTCTACCGCCCACATTCTTGACGTCCGCCAGATCGCTTCTTATAAGCTCCTGGTAATCCTCCCACATGGGCATCTCCCACACCCTCTCCCCGGTGATCTGTCCTGCCTGGATCATTCTGCTGATCAGCTTCCGGTCATTTCCGAACAAGCCTGCACAAATGGTTCCCAGCGCAATCTTGATAGCGCCGGTAAGCGTGGCTACATCCACTATTGCATCCGGCTTGAAGGTACGGGCATATGACAGAGCATCGGCCAGGATCAGGCGACCCTCCGCGTCGGTGTTCAGAACCTCGATGGTCTTGCCCGAATGAGAGGTCACGATATCTCCGACTTTCAGGGCCGATCCGGAAGGGAGATTTTCGGTGGCGGGAACGATTCCTATCAACCGGACAGGCAATCCCAGTTGAGCGCAAGCAGCAATTGCGGATATGACCACCGCTCCTCCCATCATGTCCCCTTTCATCTCCAGCATGTTCTCCGTCGATTTCAAGGAGAGCCCCCCGGCGTCGAAGGTTATTCCCTTCCCCACCAGAGCCAGAGTGTTTGTCGGCTTCCTGCCGGGTGCATATTCCAGCAGGATGAGCTTGGGGGGTTGCTGGCTTCCCGCCGCCACCGCCAGAAAAGTGTTCATCTTCAGCTTCCGCAGCTCCGCCGCTGACAAAACCGTGCACTTGAATTTATGCTGTTGGGCCAGCTTGGACGCTTCCGCGGCCAACCGAGTAGGGGTAAGATGGTTGCCCGGCATGTTCCCCAGATCGCGGGCGAAGTTGGTGGCACGGGAGAAAACATCACCCTTTTCCGCACCTTTCTTGACTTCGCCGAGTCCCTTACGATTCTCCTTCACCATGGTCAGTCTTTCAATGGTAGGAGCTTTCGCCTCCTCATCGCTCCTGTATCGATCCAACTTGTACTGGGAAAGCGCTATCCCTTCCACCATGGCTTGGGAAGACGCGCGCAACGTGATTCTCCCCACGTTGCCCTCGAAGGAGTGCAGGGTCACGCTTTTCAGCTTCAGTTCCCTCATCTTTCTGCCTGAGAAACCATAAGCCCGACGAATCTTCTCTGTGTCCAGCTCATCTCTTTTCCCCAACCCCACCAGGATGGCTCTTTTGAAGTTCATGCCCGCCTTGGAATAAAGAACCGCAGTTTGGCCCAACTTTGCGGCGAAATCGCCGGTTTGCAGCAGATGGGTGACGGCGCCCGAAAGGTCGTCATCCAACTCCTTCAGGGGACCGATCAATCTTTTGGTTCCGTCAAAACAAGCCAACAGTATGTTATCGTCCTCCACAGACAGGATTCTGCCTGGTTTCACTTCAATCCGCATTCCAGACTCCTTTTCCAGAGTAAAAGAGCAGTTTTTTCTCACTTCGGTTTTCTCAACTATAGCCAATAAGATGCAAATAAGCAAGCCAAAAAGGCTCGCAGCCGAACGGCTTCTCCGCATATGCTCGGTGGTCAATGTTTGGACAGCCCCCATCGTTTGAGAGGTCAAGTTTCTTGTCGATAAATGATATTGGAATCCAAATCGAACCTACGTGAAATCAGGGGACGTCTTCAAAGGAGGAGTCCTTGGAAAAAGACAAGCTGGAAGTACTCGGCCGTAGAAAGAACAAGATAGAAGATGAAAACCTTCAGAGCCGCCCATACACCGCAGACCAGCGGGGAGACGAATCACCCACCTTCGAATCTTCTCCTGGTCAGGCCGACCGGAGAGGTGCAAAAGACCCCGCAGGTTCAGACGTTAAATCCCGCTCTTCAGCCGGAGGAAATAGGGACGATGGAGCTTGTAAGTTGAAAGCGAATCGGGATGGGGCCAGCATTTCTATAATAAGTCCGGACCAGGCGGCGTTCGAGGATCCGGTGCGATATGGAAAAACATTCGTCGGGCAGGCTCCTGCCAAGAAAACCACTGAAAAAGACGAAGCGCCCCTGTCTGTTGAATCTCAAAAAGTAGCTAAACCACAGGTCGTACGAGCCGAGCCGGAACCGAAAAAGACCATCTCCGACAGGGCAAAACAGAAGCCCCCTGAGTTTACGCCCAAGCCTGTGTCCATAAGTAAGGGCGTGGCCTATCTGCAGGGAAACACCGTCAGGCTCACCGGGGGAGTGAGGCTACGTCCAGGGGATCAAATCAGAATCGGAGACCGAGAGTTCGCGCTGAGAGCCGGGAAGACGAAGAGAACCTGGATGCTTTTGGCGGCGGCTGCTGTTTTTCTGGTTGGGCTGACGTTTGTTACTCCGCTCTTCAGATCCCATGATAATGCGGTGCTCGTGGGAATAGTGGCTGATGAGAGCACCGGAGAGATCATCCCCGGCGTCAGTATTCATATGAAGGAACTTGATCGAACCGTTCAGTCCAACAATTTAGGTTTTTTCACGTTCCCATCTCTTCCCGCCGGCTCTTACGTTTTGAGGGTCACGTCCAGCGATCATCAGCCCAAAAGCGAGAAGGTCGAGATCAAGGAAGATCAGCCTCTCACCCTGCGGGTGAATCTGACGCCTTGGGCACCGGACGAACCGGCCTTAGCTTCTGACCTCGAAACGCCTGCGCCCAAAAAGTCGTCCGGAAAGAAACAGTCCTCGGATCAGGGCGCCACCGGATCGGACTTGGGTGCGGTGAAGATAGAATCCAACGTATCGCAGCCCACCATTCTCATAGACGATCGGCTGGCCGGAATGGGGAACGACACTTACCGAGATATCAAGCCCGGAAAGCATGTGGTGGCCGTGACCAAGGAGGGCTATTACGACTGGGCCAAGGAGATCAAGGTTAAATCGGGCCGGACGTTGACCTTGGAGGTGACGCTTTCTGAAGACAAGACCAGCAATCCGGACGTCCAAACCTGGAAAGATTTCGTGGCCATGGGCAACACCCAGCTGAACGCCGACGATCTCCCCTCGGCTCTCAACTCCTATAATCAGGCGCTCAATACAAAACCCGACTCGCCCGATGCGCTGCTGGGAAGAGGCTACACCTATCTTAGGATGGGCGACAGAACCAAGGCTCGTTCCGACTTCGAAAGGGCCGCCGGACTGTTCCAGGACGGGCATGATTACAGGAATGCGGCTTTATCCTGGAGCAATCTGATTGCCTTAGACGACCGGGAGCCAGACTTCTATCTGGCCCGGGGAGTCTGCTATTTGAAACTGGGGGAAAATCAGAACAGCATATCGGATTTAAAGAGGGCGGTACAACTCGATCCGGGCACGTTCTCCGGCCACCTGAACCTGGGAGAGGCGTATTACCGAGCTGGCGACTACAAAAGCTCCGTAGATTCCTACAAGCGTGCTCAGAAGATCGACTCTGAGGATCAACGTGTTTTCATCGGACTGACCAAGGCTTACTACGCCAAAGGCGACAAATCCAAAGCCAAGAAGAGCTACAAGGAGTTCGAGAAACTATCAACTTACATCTACAGAGAGAAGCTGAAAGAGGATTCGGAGTGGAGGGTTGTCTTGGAGGGCATCGGTATAGAATCCCAGCCCTGATCACGGACATTGTCCACTAAAGAGAGGCTATGTGGTTGTCCGGCCAGGAATCACACTCGGTCGACCCATGTCTGCATCTATATCCCGACCGAAACTGGATTGCTAAGCATCTACGGATTTCGTTTTCCGTTGAGCGGTCAGCTCCGATACCAGGGTCAGAATCTGTTCCATATTGAAAGGCTTGGTGATGAATCTGTCGACGTTTTGCCTCTTGGGGTCATCCTCATCCAGCTTCACTCCCCAGCCGGTGAAGATGACTACCGGCGTTGACGGGTCATCCTTTTTCACGGCTTCCGCCACCTCCCAGCCGGACACACCCGGCAGTCCCAGATCGGTTATCACCAAATCCGGTTTGTGTTTTTTGAGAAGCTCGATCCCCTCCTCTCCGCTGGCAGCTTGAGCCACCTGGTGCCCGGCGGTGGACAATATCTCCTCCAACACCTCCCGGATGTTCTGCTCGTCTTCGACCACCAACACCGAAGCGGTTCGATTCTCGAGCTCGGTTTTGTCCGGCAAGACTTTGCATCTGGGAATTCTTATCATGAAGCTGGTTCCGGCTCCGGGACTGCTTTTTACCCGGATGTCTCCTTTATGCCGGGTAACTATACCCTTTGCCAAGCTCAGACCCAAACCCGTCCCCTGTTCTCCCTTGGTGGTGAAAAACGGACTGAAGATCTTGTTTTTCACCTCCTCTGTCATGCCCACGCCGGTGTCCTTGACGGTTAAAAGCACGGAGTCCTGATCTTCCTCAGTCCTTAAGGTAAGGGTCCCGCCTTGGGGCATGGCATCCATTGCGTTGAGAATCAGGCCGGTTATCACCTCCCTCAGTTCCGATTCATCCCCTAATATGCCGCTTTGAGCCTTCAGCTGTCGATCGACTTCAACCGAAATCCCGGATAGCGTGACTTTATCCCTCCAGTGGGCCTGGGTCAGTTCCAGCGAATCTTCGATTACCCGGTTGACGTCGGTTATGCTGAACTCCGCTTCCGGCTTCGCCTTGGTGAACTCCCGGATTCTGCTTAAGATCTTGGCTCCCTCTTCGGCCGAGCTCTCAATGATTTCCAGACTTCTCTTTATCTCTTTGCTGGAGACGTGCTTGCCGCTTCCCAGCTTCATCAGAATCAGCTGTACTCTGCCCAGGATGGAGGCCAGAATGTTGTTGAAATCGTGAACCACGCCGCCTGCCATCTCCCCCAAGGCTCGAAATCTCTCGATCTGAATCATCTCCGTTTGGGCCTTCTTCAGATTATGGTAGGCTTTCTGTAGATCGGAGAAAAGCCCGGCATTCTGTATAGCCACGGAGAGATGGCCGCTTACCGACTCCAGAAGCTCTATCCGATCCGGCCCGAAGGCTTGCTTTCGCCTGCTTTCCAGCCCCAGCACGGCAATCACTCCGCGGCTGTCCATTACCGGCACGTAAACATAGGACCTTATCCCTTCTGAATATATCAACCGGTCCATGGACTTGGAAGCTTCACTCAAAGACAGCCTGGCTTGGTAGAAAGGCTTCTCGGTCTGAATCACGGTCGTCATGTTGGTCTCCTCCGCCGGGATATTCTTCGCCCCCACCGCGCTCAGACCGGCATCGGGACAGAAACTCATCTTCAACCTGAAAAGCCGTTCTTCTGGATACCAGAAACTCAAAACTATCCTGTCGTAATCCCATATCTTCTTCAGCTCTTTGGAAACTATGCCAAAGATCTCGCTTACGTCCAAGCTGGAGCTGATGGCTCGGTTTATCTGGTCTGCCAGCTCCAGACGATGGGCCTTTCCTTTGGTCTCCTCGTACAGCCGGGCGTTGGTGACGGCCGTCGCCAGAAGATCGGTCACGGTCTCCATCACCGCCGCATCCTGTTCGTCGAAACCGTCCTGGGCAAAGCACTGGATGTCCAACACCCCCAGCACCTGGTGACCTTTCTTGATAGGAACGGAGAGCTCCGATTGGGTATCGGCGATGGCCGGAATGTAACCGGGATCCGCAGCCACTTTGTTGCATAGCAAGCTCTTTCCGGATTCGGCCGCCCTCCCTACCATTCCCACACCCTTCTTGAGACGACATCCCCGTCTGACCGATTCGCAGCGGCTCCCGCAACAAGTCTTCAGTGTAAAATCCTTTTCCGACTCGTCCCATAGAAATAGCGAGATGTGATCGTATTTAAAACTGAGTTGAATGGTCTCTATCACGTTTGTCAGAAGTCTGTCTAAATCCAGGGTGGAAAGCACCTTTCGCCCCACATCGTTGATCAGCGCAAGCTGCACGCATCTTCGTCTCTCTCCCGAGAATAGGCGCGAGTTTTCCAGCACCACCGCTATCTGCGAGGCAAGCTGAGAAAGCAGCCGCAGGTCTTTCTCTCCGAACGCCGAGAGCTTGTCGCTTTCCACATCCAGAACTCCGATGATGGCACCTTTGAGTTTCACCGGAACGGCGATCTCCGACCGGCACTCTCTGATCCCCATAATGTATCTGGGATCCTGCTTTACGTCTCCCACCACCAGGGGTCGTCCGGTCTGAGCCACCCAACCGGTGACGCCCTCCTCTCCGATCTTGATTCGGCAGTTTTTTATGGTGTCGTCCGGGAAGCCGTGGGCTTCCTTGACATACAGTTCATGCTTCTTGGGGTCCACTAAAAGAACGGCTGAGTTGATATACCCGAACGACTCCACCACCACCTTCATAAT
>CAYMNI010000138.1:2761-6845 GCA_964391755.1 uncultured Ignavibacteria bacterium | reverse complement strand
CCCGATTCCAGCATTAGGCTACAGGATTTCGTTTGGAGGTGAGACCGTTGCCATCACCGGAGATTGCGGATTGGCCTCTCCTGTGAAAGAACTCGTACAAGGAGCAGATTTGGCTATCATAGAGGCGACCTACCAAACTCGCTCGGAAGCAGACGAAGAATCGCTGGAGAAGGTCCATCTTTCTCAAGACATAGCAGAAGAGGTAGGGAAGCTGGCCAAGGAATTCATACTGGTGCATAAGGCCGGAGACGACCGGTCAGCCGTTGAATAAAAGGGAGAGATCAAAGATGTCAGGCAAGAAGCAATGGGAGGAGTTCTTCGACGGGCATGCTCCGAAATACATGGAAAACGTCTTCACCAAGAACACCTCAACCGAGGTGGACTTCATCATCCGGGAACTCGATTTGCTCGAAGGAAGTACCATACTGGACATAGGGTGCGGAACCGGTCGGCACTCGATCGAGCTGGCCCGGCGCGGCTACCTTCTCACCGGAGTCGACATCTCATCAGGCATGTTGACCGAAGCTAAGAAAGCTGCGATTCAGGCGGGCGTCGACGTGGAGTGGATACGAGCGGATGCGGCGAGGTTTAGATCGGAGAAACAGTTCGATGCCGCCCTTTGCCTTTGCGAAGGGGCTTTTGGGTTGCTGAGTGCCGACGACGATCCTCTACAGCACGAGTTGTCCATACTGAGAAGCATCAACCAGGCTCTCAAGCCGGAGGCCAAAGTAATCTTCACGGTCATCAATGGGCTGGCTTCAGCTCGCAAATATAGCCAGCAGGATGTGGAGAAGGGCAAATTCGATCCGACCACCATGACGGGAACCTATCTTATGGAGTTGGAGACGCCGGAGGGCAAGAGGGAGATAGTGGTAAAAGAGAGAGGCTTCGTCCCGACTGAGTTGGTTTTGATGTTTCACCAGACAGGATTCGAAGTCGACAATATCTGGGGCGGAACTGCAGGCAATTGGGGTCACCGCACGGTTGATCTGGACGAAATGGAAATAATGATTATCGCCCATAAGAAAGCATCGGGATCTCACAAGATCGTCTAATCACAGTCCGAAAACTAGGACTCCATGACAGTCAGCAGGAAGACCTACAAGTGGTATTACGACAAGATCGCCTGTCGCTTCTATGATCTTCTGATGTGGTGGTGTTTTCTTCCCTTCGGCGGCGAAGCCAGGTGCAGGGATGGTTTTGTCGCAGAGCTTGACTTTTCTCCGGGAGAGAGAATACTGGACATGTGCTGCGGAACCGGAGGAGCCACTTCTGCAATCCTCAGAAAGGCGCCTTCAAACTCCAGGATAATCGGGATGGACATTTCTTCGGGTCAGATAAGCATGGCTAAGATGAGGAGGCAGTTCAAGAACGTTGAGTTCGTCGAAGGAGACGTGATCCGGACAGGATTCGAAGACGGTTTTTTCAACAAGGTGTTCATCACCCACTCCCTGCACGAGATGACAAGAGAGGATCGACTCAAGGTATTGTCCGAAGCGAGGAGAATACTTAAAGAAAAAGGAGAGGTGATCGTCCTGGAACTGGATAGACCGAAGAGTCGTCTCCTCAGACTGTTTGCCGGACTATGGTTCTTCTATTGGCTGCCCTTCAACTTCGAAACCCCCACCCGAAAAGACATGTTGAAACACGGAGTGGAGAATGAAGTTCAAGAGGGGGGATTCCGAGAGGTCAGGAAGACGTCCAAACATGGGGGGGTATTTCAGGTTGTGCTGGGAGAGAAATGATCGTTCGACTCACCGAAGGTGAAAAGCGAGAAGCATTCCCACAAAGTGGCCGTAGTCTGTATTATTGACGATACAGAGAGTGAAACACAAAGATAGGCAGATGATCTTTCAGGGTGGGTAAGATGCTGAAACAGACTGCACCGGTCTGATCTATGAGTGCTCATGTGGCCTCGTATACTTTGTAGGTAGGCGACTGCGGTTCGAAGATACGTCTACCATGTACGTGCAATTCCTGGGTTGCGTAACTCCTTGAAGAGAGACACCGCCGGGTCACTCCGTAGTCACGTTGATTCGGCTCCGGTTGGTGAAGTTGCATTCGAACGTAGCCGGGTTGGGGCGCGGAAATAACGACATTTTCGTGCCCAGGAGGTATCGAGATGAAAAATGACAAGGGGAACAAGAAGAAAGAAGATCCCCGGGTACCGCCACCGGCAAACCAGTCGAGCAAACGCTCCCAGACTCGGATCATCGACGACGTGTTCACCGACGCGTTGGAAGTGTTCAAGCCCCGCTTTGAGGTGGATTACGAAGCTTATCTCAACCGCTTGTGGGAGGCCAATGCCGAGATTTATAAACTGCTGCAGAGTGCCCCCACTTTAGAGGAGGCCAGGGAGGCGATATACTCCTACTTAGAACGGGCGGAGCGCGAGATATTCAAAGTGGAGAACGATCTGCACATCCTGGAGAAAGCGACGGTGCGGGAGTGCATTCGGGCATTCAAAAGCATCATCGGTCCGGTGAACGAATATCGCACCGGGGTGTCGGCGCTGGACTGCCTATGGAAGCTGGCCCGCGACAAGCGGGAGAACCTGAATCATGAGGTGTCGGTGGGCTTTCTGATGGAATTCATCAACCTGTTCCGGGGGGTGGCCGGCAGGTCCAATATCTACTTCGAATCCAAAGAGGCAAAAAAGGGAATTCCCGATTTTCTCCGTCTGGAGGGACGAGAGGCTTCGGTAGCCCGAACGGAAATCTTGGACGAGATGGGGGACAACATTCAGAAGTACTTCAAGAAGTACCCCTCCGGGCTGGAGCCGGACGTGATGAGATGGAGAAGAGCCAATCGCGAGAGGATCATGCGTTACTTCGGAGCAACGGAAGCGGACTGGAATGAATACCGGTGGCAGATAAAACACGTGATCCGCGACGCCAAACCTCTTTTAGACCTGATTGAGCTGACCTCGGATCAGGAGGAGGCGGTGAGGAAGGCCACCGAGAGTAGAATTCCCTTCGGCATCACTCCATATTACCTGAGCCTGATGGACCATAACCTGGCCATCGGCTACGATCACGCCGTCCGCGCTCAGGTCATACCGCCGCCCGAGTATGTGGAAATGATGGCGCAGCATCGCGCCAACCGCACGGTGACTTTCGATTTCATGGGGGAACACGATACCTCACCGGTGGATCTGGTCACCAGGCGATATCCCCGAATAGCCATCCTCAAGCCTTTCAACACCTGCTCGCAGATATGCGTCTACTGCCAGCGCAACTGGGAGGTGGACGAGGTTTTAGACCCCAAGGCCGAGGCATCCAGAGAGAGCATCCAGCAGGCCATCTCGTGGTTCGACGATCATCCCAGCGTCGGCGACGTGCTCATAACCGGGGGAGATCCCGGCATTATGAAAGACGACATGCTTAGGTGGATTCTGGAGGGACTGGCTGCAAGAAGTCACATCTACAGAATTCGATTGGGCACCCGAACTCCGGTTGTGCTTCCCATGAGATGGACCGACAGTCTGGTTAACCTGCTGTCCGAGTTCCACCAGCCGGGAAGAAGGGAAGTTGCGGTGGTCACCCACTTCGAGCACTCTTACGAGGTAACTCCCCAGGCGCGGGACGCGGTGGTGAAAATCCGCCGGGCCGGCATGGGCGTTTACAACCAGCAAGTTTTCACGGTGCACAACTCGCGACGCTTCGAGACGGCCAAGCTGCGCTATGATTTGAAATCCATAGGAGTAGACCCCTATTACACCTTCAACATGAAGGGCAAGGAAGAGACCCGACGCTACATGGTGCCCATCGCCAGAATTCTTCAAGAGCTGAAAGAAGAAGCCCGATTGCTTCCGGGTTTGGACCGGACCGACGAGCCGGTTTTCAACGTTCCCAAGCTGGGCAAGAACCACCTGCGCGCCTGGCAGGATCATAGAGTGGTGATGATACTTCCCAACGGCTCGAGAGTGTATGAATTTCATCCCTGGGAGAAAAACATCAAACCCGTGCCGCCGTACAACTACGTGGACGTGCCCATCTACGAGTACTTGGAGGAAATGGCCGGCCGGGGGGAGAACATCCGCGATTACAGAACGATCTGGTTCTACTACTAATGGCTCGCAGTT
>CAYMNI010000138.1:0-2661 GCA_964391755.1 uncultured Ignavibacteria bacterium | reverse complement strand
GGAGAACATCCGCGATTACAGAACGATCTGGTTCTACTACTAATGGCTCGCAGTTTCATCAAACTTCGATGACGTCCCGATTTGAAATTTTATTATCTGCGAATCAAACACTGATTTAGCGCCAAATTTCGTTACACCACCAGGCTTGACTTTCCCATCCAAGTTTGCTAAATTCGAAGTGAGGCCGTGGTTTCATCAAGCCATGCAGGCGAACTGCTTTGGACCTCACGGAGCCTGACCGGGTGAGGCTAACGCCTCGCTTGGCACCGATCAGAAATCCTTGAAATGGAGGCATCATGTTCGAAAAACTGCGAGCAATGCTGGGTAAGTTGGATGCCGATTATGCAGACATCCGCTACGAGACGAAGAAAGACACTGTGGTCTCGTTCAGCGGAAAGGAGCTGACCGAGATCGGCTCGAACTCCACGGACGGATTCGTCTTAAGGGCTTTGAAGAACGGGGGCATGGCCTCGGCCGTCTTCACCAAAGAGGCCGACGCCGACAAGGCGGTGCGCAAGGTTGTGGAGAACGCCCAGCTGATCGGCAAAAACACTCAAGAGCCGGTCAGGTTGGCCGAAACGAAGGCGGTGAAGGAGGAGTTCACTCCACCGTTTAAGGAAGACCCGCGTAAGATCCCCATCCAGGAGAAGCTGGAGCTTGTCCGGAAATACAACGACATTCCGCTAGGGCACGAGAAGATCGCCACCACTTCCTTCATCTATCAGGAGATCATCCGGGAGAAGCATTTCGCAAGCTCGGAAGGCTCGGAGATCAAAGAAGACCTGGTGACCACCAGGCTGGCCGGGGGAATCGTCAGCAAGGACGGAAACTTGACCCAGAACATCCGGGTGGGAATCGGCGGCAGCCACGGCTTCTCCACCATCCGGAATCAGGAACGGTACTTCGAGGATCGTACCCGCATCGTGCTGGACCTTCTGAGCGCCAAGCCCATCGAAGGGGGTACTCATAATTGCGTGTTCAATCCGAGCATGGCGGGGGTGTTCACCCATGAGGCTTTCGGACACTTTTCCGAAGCCGACCTGATAGAGAACCTTCCGGCCATGCGGGAGAAGATGAAGCTGGGGAGCAAGCTGGGTAACGATCTTCTGAACATAACGGACAACGCCACCATGCCGGACCAGCTCGGATTCTACAAGTACGATGACGAGGGGGTGGAGGTTCGCCCCACCGGGCTGATGAAAAACGGGGTATTGACCGGACGGATGCATTCCCGAAGGACGGCGGCGGCTTTCGGCGAGCCGATCACCGGTCATTGCATAGCCCAGGATTTCCGCTTTCCGCCCATTATAAGAATGGGCACCATCTTCATCCACCGGGGAGATTTGAGCTTAGAGGAACTTCTTAGCCGTCTGGGAAACGGGTACTACGTCCTGGATGCCAAAGGCGGACAGACTTCCGGCGAGAATTTCACCTTCGGAGCGCAGTACGGCTACCGGGTGGAAGGAGGAAAGGTCAAACAGATGGTGCGGGACATCAACATCTCCGGCAATTTGTATGAGACTTTGAAGAACATCGTGGCCCTGGGGAACGATTTCGCGCTGGGTAAGATAGGGGGATGCGGCAAGGGGCCCGGGTCGCAGACCAACATCCGATCCTGCTATGGTGGTCCACACATTCTGGTCAACAACCTGGTTGTGGGAGGTGCATAATGGAACAGCTTTTGCAGAGGGCTAAGAAGGTGTCCGATCAAGCCGAGGTCTATTCGATCTCGTATGCAGACGACGCGGTTTACTTCGAAAACGCCAAGCTGAACAACATGGACAGCAAGGTGCAATCGGGCGTCTCGCTGAGGATCATAAAGGACGGCAAGCTGGGATTCGCCTATACCAGAAACCTAATCGACCGCCAGGAGCTTTTGCAGAATGCGCTGGACTCCCTCGAAGGCGGAGTGGAAGCGAAATACGATTTTCCGCTTACTAAGAATCTGATGCGACTTGACACTTATGACGCTTCCGTGGAGAAGATTTCAGGCTCGCAGATGGTGGAGGAGTGCACCCGGGTCTGCGATATGGTGCGGTCCAAAACGGACAGCGAAGTCGAATCCGCCGCTTTTGCCCACTCTGCGACCCTGCGCATACTCAACAGCACCGGGACGGACGTATCCATGAAAAGCGGCTACTACGCCATATTCGCAAATCTGATTTTTCCAGGGACCGGCATCGGCGTGTACCGGATTTTCGTGAAGAAACGCTTCGAAAAGACGCCGGATGATTTGATCGACGAGTTGACCAGGCTGTACCGAGTGTCTTCGAAAGCGGTCAGCCCCAAAGGCGGCAGGATGAAGGTTCTGTTCATGCCCAATAGCATGCTTACGCTGAATTGGAGAATCACCAGCGGCACAAGCTCCAAGAGCGTCTACGAGAAGATTTCGCCCATAGCCGAGAAGATGGGAGAGAAGGTCGTCTCCGAGAAGATAAGCATATACGACGATCCGCTGAACGACGGCTTTCCCGGAGCGCGCGCTTTCGACGACGAAGGAGTGGCGTGCCGGAAGTTTTCTTTGATCGAGAAGGGAATACTGAAGAGCTTCTATTACGATTTGGAGTACGCGAGCAAATTGAGCTCTCAGCCCACCGGCAATGGATACCGAACCACCATGTGGGGGGGCGATCCCATCGCGCTTAAGCCCACACCAGCGGT
>CAYMNI010000137.1:0-6959 GCA_964391755.1 uncultured Ignavibacteria bacterium | reverse complement strand
TTATCCGGTGAGAAATCGCAGGAAATCCAGTTTTTGGACTGCGACGTAGAGGAGCCGAATGCCCATATATTTTTAAACCCCAAGATCGAAACAAGCAAGCCGGTAAACCTGCCTATCCCCGATGTTGACCAGAGAAAATGCAACTTCTGTGGCAAATGTGCCAAGGTGTGTGCCTACAATGCCATCGTGGTGCTGAAGAAGGAAGTGTTGACTTTTCCTGCGCTTTGCCACGGCTGCGGTGGCTGCAGCCTCCTTTGTCCGGAGAGGGCCATAAGTGAGAAAGAAAGAGAACTTGGCGTTCTAGAGCTAGGAAAGGCAGGTTCGATCAATTTCATTCAGGGGCGGTTGAAAATAGGCGAGCCGATGGCCACTCCTTTGATCCGGGCGGCAAAGAAGGCCGTCAATCGGCATGGTACGGTCATCATCGACGTGCCTCCGGGCACCTCCTGTCCGGTAATTGAGTCGATCCAGGGGAGCGACTTCTGCCTGTTGGTCACCGAACCCACTCCTTTCGGACTGCACGATCTGAAACTGACGGTCGAGCTGGTTAAAGAGCTTAAGATCAAACATGGTGTTGTCATCAACCGGGCAGGCATGGGAAATGACGACGTGAAGAATTACTGTGAGAAAGAAAGCGTGCCGATATTGGCTCAGATACCGTTCGACCGAGAGGTGGCGGTCCAGTACTCCCGCGGCATTCCCATGTGGCGCGCCGGCGAAGGATATCGAGAGATATTCCGCAGGTTATGGGAGTCGATCCAAACCCAGGCTGGTGGAAACGGATGAAGCAGATAACGGTGATCAGCGGAAAGGGCGGAACCGGCAAGACGGTGCTTGCTGCCTCTTTTGCAGCTTTGGCCAAGAACAAGGTGATGGCGGACTGCGATGTGGATGCTTCGGATTTGCATCTTCTGCTCCAACCCCGGATAAAGGAAACACATGATTTCAAAGGGGGCATGAAGGCGATCTTAGATCGTGATCTATGCACCGGATGCAGCGAGTGCGTGAAGGTGTGCAGATTCGATGCGATAAGCGAAGAGAGTCAACAAGACCGCGGTCATAGTAAGGTAGTCATCGATCTGGTTGCCTGCGAGGGCTGTCAGGTCTGCGCCCTGGTATGTCCAGCCCAGGCGATTCGGATGGAGGAGAACCTGGCCGGAGAATGGTATGTCTCCGAGACCAGATACGGCCCCATGGTTCATGCCAGGTTGGGCATCGCCCAGGAGAACTCCGGAAAGCTGGTTGCGGTAGTAAGGCAAAATGCCAGAGAGATCGCACAGAGGGATGGTCTGGAACTGGTTATCGTCGACGGACCGCCCGGCATCGGATGTCCGGTCATAGCATCCATAACCGGAGTGGATCTGGTGGTGATCGTGACTGAGCCGACCCTCTCCGCCATCTCCGATTTGAAGCGGGTCCTCGGTTTGACCAAGCACTTCAACATAGAATCCAGCGTACTCGTAAATAAACATGACCTGAATGCGGAAAACACAAAAAAAATCGAAGGCTTCTGTCGCCAGGAGGGCATCCAAATCGTGGGCAAGCTGCCCTTCGACAAGGTATTCACCGAGTCCGTCGTGCTGGGGAAGACCGTGATAGAGCATTCCAATTCGAACCTGGCAGACGAGATCGAGAGAATCTGGGAGCGAATTCACACCAGAGTTAAGTAGCGAACAGATCAACCGACAGACTGTTAACATTAACCGTAATGTTTGGCTAATCATGCTCAGGAAAGAAAAAGAGAAAAAGAGATTTGTTTACGGACCGGTTCCTTCCAGAAGACTCGGAATTTCCCTGGGAGTGGATGTGGTCCCCTTTAAAAACTGCAGCTATGACTGCATCTATTGCCAACTGGGCCGGACTACGAATCACACTATGGAGCGGAGCTCATTCGTCAGCGTTGATCAGGTGATCAGCCAGATAAAAGAGATAGTGGAACGAAACAGCGACATCGATTACATAACATTGTCCGGCTCCGGGGAACCCACCTTAAACAGCGACATCGGCGAAATCATCCGCAGGATAAAGGACTTCACCAAAATACCGGTGGCAGTCCTCACCAACGGATCACTGTTGTGGAAAGAACAGGTCAGGGAGGATCTCTCACAGGCGGATCTGGTGGTTCCTTCGGTGGATGCGGTCTCCGAGCAGGTCTTCAAGAAGGTGAACCATCCGGTTGAAGGGTTGGGTTCTGAGCAGGTTTTAGAGGGGATAAGAGAATTCTGTTCAGACTACGGAGGGAAAGTTTATGTAGAGGTCATGCTGGTTAAGGGGGTAAACGACTCCGAAGAAGAGGTGAGGAAGATCAACCAGTTCGTTCGTCAGTTGAAGGCGGACAGAATCCAACTGAACACTGTGATCCGGCCTCCCAGCCAGCTGGATGCAAAGCCGCTGAACGAGCAGGAGCTATTCAGGATAAAAGGTTTGTTCGATGCGTCGCTGCCGGTGGAGATCATTGCCGGCTTCGACAGAACCACCAGCAGGGCATATCATGAGGATTTGGAGAAAGCCATAATCGAGCTTTTGGCCAGAAGGCCCACCAAAAGAGACGATATGGCAATTTCCTTAGGAGTTCATCCCAACGAGATAGTGAAATACCTTCAAGTGTTGGAGGAGAGTAAAAAGATTAAAAAGGCAGAAAAGGAAGGCGAAGCCTACTACCTGATCGCCTGAATCAAGCTGCTGGCAGGCGTAACTTGGCAGAGAGAGCACTGCTCCCGCCAACTCCCAATCTGTGAGGTCCTGAAGTCAACATGATAGGCCAGGCACATTCTCTTTTCGATTTCGACTCCGTGGCCACCGGGTACAATCGCTGGTACGAGACCCCGGAGGGGCGCCTTCATGACAGAACGCAGAAGGCTGTGATGCGAACGCTTCTCCCGTCAGGCAAACCGGGTAAACGACTGCTAGACGTGGGATGCGGCACGGGACATTGGAGCCGTTTCTTCGCCTCTTTAGGCTTCGACATATTCGGCATCGACATATCGACCGAGATGATTAAGATCGCCCGTTCCCACAATTGGCGGCGGTGCCGCTTCCTCGTCGCCGATGTGGAGGAGTTGCCATTCGCTGAAGGGAGCTTCGAACTGGTGGCCGCTATGGCCACATTGGAGTTCGTGGCCGATATGGCCGGGGCCTTAAATGAGATGTTTCGCTGCGTGAAACCCCGGTGCAGGGTGATCATCGGCACGCTGAACAAGTTGGCTCCCCTCAATCGTGACCGGGTGGCGCAGGGAAAACAACCGTATGCGTCCGCCCATCTGTTCTCTCCGGAAGAGCTTAGTGACCTGTTGGCTCAATATGGTCCTGTTCGAATGAAGGTTTCATCGGAAAGATCGAAACATGGGAGATCGGGATCTTCAGATTCGTCTTCGAAGCAAGTCGCTTCGCCGGGGGAGAGTACAGCAGGTGCCTTCATCGTTGCAGAGGTGCGTACATAGGAGGACGAGTCGTTTGGGAATCCCACCTCCGTTTGGTAAGTGTGGAATTGGCGCAGAAGGGACGGGCGAAGGCAACCGCCATATGTAAGTTCACCGAACGGTTCTTCCCCATGAGGAGCGAAAAGCGCTCAAACGGTGGAGACGATCCAAATCCCAACATGGGAGTCGATTGATGAAAACCTACCTGGAATGTATACCATGCATCGTCAACCAGACCATCAAAATCGCCCAGGAGACGACCTCGGATGAGAAGAAGCGGGAGGAGCTGCTTAAGGTTGTACTCGAGACCCTGAGCGGTCTGTCCTATTCTTACCCGCCTCCCTATTTGGGTCAGGCCGTACATAGAGCAATTCGCAGGGTATTAAACAATTCCGATCCTTTTTTCAGATTGAAAAGAGAATTCAACCAGGCCATCAAGAAGCTCTATCCGGCTTTACGCGAGAAGGTGTATGCCTGCCCCGACAGGTTCGCTTGCGCCATCAAGCTGGCCATCGCCGGCAACATCATCGATTTTGGTCCCCAGCATCATTTCGAATTGATGAAAACCATAGACCGGGTATGGCTCAAAAATCCTGCCGTCGACGATAGCGAAAGTTTGAAACAGGATTTGAAGAAAGCCTCGGTGATTCTCTATTTGGGCGACAACGCCGGGGAGACCTTTTTCGATAAAATACTGATCAAACAGATACCTCCCGTGGAGGTCTTCTATGCCGTCAGGGGATCCCCGGTAATCAACGACGCTACCTCGGAAGACGCCTACTATGCCTCCCTGGACCAGGTAGCAAAGATTATCTCCAACGGCTCGGATGCCCCGGGGACCATTCTGGAGGATTGCTCGGATGAATTCAGAAGAGTCTTCGACCGGGCGGACGTGGTGATCGCCAAGGGTCACGGAAATTACGAGACGCTGAACGAAATAAAGAACAAGAAATTGTACTTTCTTCTGATGGTGAAGTGTGGCATAGTTGCTAGAGATCTGGGGTGCTCGGTGGGGGACTTCGTGATAAAGGGCATGGAAAACAGAAAAAGGGCATCGGTAGATCAGAATGTTGATGAACTGCGGGAGCGCGACGGCGAGGTTGATCCAATTGCCTCTTTGTGAAGGTCCGGTTGCTGCCACCACTAGTCTAAACACACCTGAGAACTTGTTCGATGAAGCGGTAGATAAAGCAGAATGAACTTGACGCAGAAGAAGGGCAAATAACCGTCCCGGACGGACGTATTTAGGTTTACTCCAAGCGTGAGATGCTGTTTTCTGTCTTAAGAGGGAGGTTGACTCAAGTGCCCATCTACGAATATCAGTGCAGAGAATGCGAACACAAATTCGATGCCTTGCAGAAAGTGGGCGAGGACGGCAGAGAATTGAAGTGCCCCAAATGCGGCGCAGGAAACCCGACAAAGATGCTTTCGGTGTTCTCCAGCAGCGAGTCCTCCGGCAAATCATCCTCATCCTGCTCCACCGGCAAGGGATTCAGCTGAGCTTCGTAAGTTCTGTGAGCGGTCTGCTCCAATTCCAAAGACGATGCGGGCTTTTCTCTCCCGGAGGAAGGCCCGCTTTTTTACAGTCTTTTCTTCTTCATGAAACGGATGGGTGGCCCGGCCTGTTCATCAGGCCGGGTATATCTTAAAAGGTGTTAGATTGTAGGTCCGAAATCCTCCCCGTCAGGGGAGGTTTCGGACATCAGAGTTGTCGGATAGTCCTACGGACATATCGGACCTGTATTCTCTCTCCACAAAGAGCAAATTTACTACAATATCTATGGTGAAAAGGATAGCTCGGGGGTTAGTAGAGGGCAATATCTCTTGTGCCCACAGAGAATAATTCTCATGCACCGGAAAAAGGCATCTGCTATGAACCATCCAATTGACTATGAACCTGAGACTCAGCCAAGGCAGGACTCCAAGTATCTCAAGCTTTTGGAAGTACTGATCGACAACATAATCGAGAGCTTGCAGGACAAGTCATGTAAGCCGAAAGTACGGGATGCCTTGATGGCCATACAATTAAGAGAGAAGGTGGCTAAAACCTCGGAAGCCGAACAAATTTTCTGGGATATGATAGACGATATAAGAAACTCCGAATTGTCCCAGCCTACCAGCCTGGAAACTCAAATTCAAGAGACCATCTTCAGCCTCAAAGATCAGGTAAAAAACGGCATTCTTCCGGTCAAGAGCATCACCGACGCCTTCAATCAAGACCGATCCCAACAAACCCGGCTGACCTATCGCCGGATGGGCACGCTCCTTTCCGCCATGGGATTCACCAAGGCAAGAACACCCAACGGGTGTTTCGCCATTATCTGGGATGACAAACTCCTCACAATCTGTCCCCCTGACCAGGGAGAATCGAAGCTCTGCAGCGATACGGAGTTTACGACAGCAGGAGGTTCGGGTTTCTTGCCCGCTCGCGTTAACGGATTTGTGCACGCCCCCGGCATAAACGGAATTGTTCACGCCTCAAACAGGAGGATCGAAAAATAAAAAAAATAGCTTCAGAAAGTCCAGAAAGTCCAGAAAGTCCCGTGTGGCTCCGAGCAGAGAGAGAATTTCATCGTCCGAGACAAGCTCGGACGCTACATCCGATTGTTGGGGCCTCTCCGTTCGACAAGTACAAATACGTATCCCCCCTTTTATGATAGACCCGGCCCCGCCGTTGGCGGGGCCGGGCCACCCCTCCTTGACATGAAAGACAGTATCTACTTGTTTCTTCACCAGATTATGGTTGCCTTTGACCGGGGCGTTGGGTATTTTCTATCAACTCTCGATCTTGTACGTAAGAACCTATGATAGAAAAGATTTCTGTCTAAACGGAGTGAGGTAAATGGCCGACAATGTCCTGACCAAAATATTCGGCTCCAAGCACCACCGGGACGTCAAGAGAATCCGCCCGCTGGTGGACCAGATCAACGAGCTTTTCGAACAGTATCAGAGCCTGTCTGACGATGATCTGAAAGCCAAGACTGAGGAGTTCAGAAAGAGGATCAAGGATCGAACCACCGAGCTGGATCAGCAGATGGATGTTCTGAAAGAGGAGTTCGCCGGCATAAAAACCCACGGGCTTTCCGAGGAGGAGAGGGCGGAAGTCAGATCTCAAAAGGAAGCTCTTCTGCAGCAGAAGAAGGACATCCAGAAGGAGATGAAAAGCGTGGAGCAGGAGGTTTTGGAGGAGATCCTGCCGGAAGCCTTTGCCGCGGTGAAGGAAACCTGCCGAAGGTTGGTGGGCAAGAAATGGGGCGTGTCCGGAATCGAGGCGGAATGGAACATGATTCCCTACGACGTTCAGCTCATCGGAGCGGTGGTTCTGCACCAGGGCAAGATCACCGAGATGGCCACCGGAGAAGGCAAGACCCTGGTGGCCACCCTGCCCATCTATCTGAACGCCCTGACCGGCAAAGGGGTGCACTTAGTTACGGTGAACGACTATCTGGCGCGCAGGGACAGCGAGTGGATGGGAGAAATCTACAAGTTCCTGGGCCTGACCGTGGGATGCATTCAGAACGAGATGGACAACGAACAGAG
>CAYMNI010000136.1:0-6965 GCA_964391755.1 uncultured Ignavibacteria bacterium | reverse complement strand
GACGAGCTACCGGCCTGCTCCACCCCGCGATCTTTTGTCGTATTTCCTACACGTCCTACTTTTTATAGGCTACAAATCGCTTTCTCTCCAATTGGATTTGATCTATGACCTTCCCGCCTTTGGCGGGACGAGCTACCGGCCTGCTCCACCCCGCGATCTTTTGTCGTATTTCCTACACGTCCTACTTTTTATAGGCTACAAATCGCTTTCTCTCCAATTGGATTTGATCTATGACCTTCCCGCCTTTGGCGGGACGAGCTACCGGCCTGCTCCACCCCGCGATCGTTTTAATATATCGTATACGCAGCAATTGTCAAGCTATATAACTTAAAAGTAATCGCCTATCTGCCTTGGTTGGTCTGCTTGACGTTGAGCTTGGCGTTGTTGTGTTGTCTCAAGGTGGTGGAGAAAATGTGGGTGCCGTCTCCCCGGGCCACGAAATACAGATAATCCACGTCGGCAGGATAAAGTGCCGCCAAGATGGAGGCCTTGCCCGGATTGCAGATTGGTCCGGGTGGCAGGCCGGGATGAATGTATGTGTTGTAAGGAGAGTCAACCTCCAGGTCCTTGAGCAGAAGCGGCCGATTCAAATCCGGCAGCGCATAGGCCACGGTGGGATCGCACTGCAGTAACATGCCCACCCTCAGACGATTGTGATACACCGCCGAGATCAACCCTCTCTCCTCTCCATCTTTAGCCTCCGCCTCGACCATGGAGGCCAAAGTCACCGCCTTACCCACGGATAAACCGATTTTCTCTGCACGTCTGCGAAGACTGTCGTTAAAAGTCTGCCAGAACTCTTCCACTAAAATCCGGACCGCTGTCTGGGACTTAGTTCCCCAGGAGAACCGGTAAGTATCGGGGAAAAGATAGCCCTCCAGATTGTCTGCGGGAACGTTTAGGCTTCCGGCGAACTTGCGGTCGTTGGCTAAGCTGACAAACTCCGCGGAGTCGATTTCCAGACCACGTTGAAGTATTCCCGCGATCTCTCTGATGGTCAAACCCTCGGGAATAGTCACCTGTCTTAACGTCACCTCTCCGTCCGCCAGCCTCCGGAGAACGGAATACAAAGTGGTGCCCTTCTTGAAGTCGTACCTGCCGGTCTGAATATGCCGATCCTTTCTCATCATCTTGGAAAGCAGCCGAAGACTTGTGCCGCCCCTTATCAGGTCGGCCTGATTCATCTTCTCGACCACCCGGGCCATACTATCTCCCGGCTCCACGATGATGCTCACAGAGTCGGACTCTGCCCGCCAGCGAATGGGCAGGACGGTCCAGCTGACAACAATGTAAAGGACGATTAATACCAGAACGAGGCCGAGTGACCAAACCGGCCTTCTTTTGACCAGTCGGGCAAAGCTGAAAATCACAGCCGAGATCACCAGAAGTACGGAAGACATAAAAATCAGGGTGGTCGACACGAAGAAGAGAATCCAGTCGACCAGCGTTATATATCTATGTTGAGATTTCATCTGTTGGAGAACCCTCTTGCCTGTTGTTCTGTCTGTCCAGATAACTCTGCAGTATCAAAGTAGCGGAGATCCGATCCACCGCGCCCTTGTTCTTCTGTTTGGTTCCCATCTCCCGCATGCTCCTTAAGGATTGAACGGATGTCAATCGCTCGTCCCACTCTTCAACCTCCAATCCGGTTGCTCTTGTCAACTTGTGAATGAACTTCCTCACCTCTTCCCCTTTGAAGCCGATGCTGCCGTCCATGTTCTTGGGCATTCCCACCACCACCCTGACCACCTTCCGTTCCTCTATTATGGACCGAATGTGAGAAAAGACGTCTTTGGTCTTCCTGGTGTCTATGGTGGGCAGTCCCTGCGCAGTGATGCCCAAAGGGTCGGAGACCGCCAGTCCGATTCTTCTCTCGCCGAAGTCAATCGCCAATATTCTCGACATCACTCTCCTATCCCGTCTCTTTAGTAAGCGGACGCGCCCCTTTAGCGCTTAAAATGCGGGCTGCCCGCACTCGGAGATCGTCAGAGTTTCACATTCCTGAGATTCTCCGCCGCCTGCTCCGGAGTGGCGGCATTTATGTAAAGCCCGGTTCCCCACTCGAATCCGTCTATGCGGACGTATCGGGGCATGATCTCAATGTGCCAATGATAATCATCGCTTAGGGTTTTCCATGCGCCCCCCCTCCTTTTGGTTCGATTGGGTCCGGAGTGAAGGATGTAGTTGTAAGGCGGATCGTTCAGAAAGACCTTCAATCTGAGCAGGACCTCCTTGAGCAAGGCAGCCAGGCTGCCGGCTTCCTCCTGACCGACGTTTTCGAAATCGGCCGAGTGCTTTTTGGGCAGTATCCACACCTCGTGATTGAACCGGGAGGCAAAAGGCGATATGGCAAGGAAGTGAGTATTTTCCGTGATCACCCTCTTTTTGAAAGTAAGCTCCTGTTTGATAATGTCGCAATAGACGCATCGTTTTCTGTAGTCATAGTACTCCTTGGCTCCCATCAGCTCTTCCTTCAGGCTTTGCGGAGTAACGGAGACGGCGATCAACTGAGAATGAGCATGCTTTATGGCGGACGATCCCGCCCTTTCTCCGTAATTCTTGAACACGAATATCGATCTGAGTCTTCCATCTTTCTTCAGATCCATTATTCTCTGTCTGTACGTCTCGATCACCTTGGTGATCTGCGAAATCTCTAAATCGGCCAAATCGGCCACGTGCCGGGGCGTTTCTATTATCACCTCGTGCGCCCCCACCGCGTTCATCATATCGTACATTCGCTCCGCCCTTCTGTCCAACTCCAGCTCTACTCTCAGGGCCGGGGAGACATTGGGCACCACCCGCACTTCCCAGCCCGGCCCGTCTGCCCGGGATTCCTTCGATCTCAGTGCAAATATCTCCGGGGGAGTGGATTTCTCGTGGCCTTCGCAGAAAGGACAGATCCCCTTATCGACCAATTTCTCCATGTCCAGCAAGCTGGAGTGTAACTTGTCCTTGATTTTCGGATTGATCACCCATCTGCCGGTGATCGGATCTCTTCGAATGGTTGGCATGGTGGAATCCAGGTTAAAGGTTCAATAGTTCAAGGGTTCAAAAGTCCAAGGGTTCAAGGGTTTAAGGGTTCAAGAGTTCAAAGGTTCAATATGTCGGGTTAGAAGAACATCTCCCTTAAGCCTCCCTGGCTCTTTTCGAATTTTATCTCCGGCAGAGCCTTGATGTTGATGCGGAAATAGTAACCCTCGCGATAACCCGTGGCGATCCAGGTGAACTTTGCTTCCCAACAGTGCATGTCCCGATAGAACTCAAAAGTCTGCTCGGTGATCTTCTCCTCGGAGAAATCATACCGGTTGAGGTATTGCATGTGCCAGCGTCGGGTCAACGGCAGACTCACGGTGGTGCTGACCCAGTGCGTTGCGGTTCCTCCTCTGGCCTTGCTGTATCTGTGGTTGACCTCCAAACTCCAGAATTGACCGGATGTCCCCTCTTGGCGGTTCAGCCCGGCAGCGTCAGGCAGGGACGTTTCCAGCTCGCCGGATGGGACCTCTTCCGGCTCCTCGGCACGAACGCGCGAGTCGCGCCAGGTTCCGCGAAGGTTCAAGCGCGTGGTCAGACTAAAGGAGAGCCACCGCGGCGACAGCAAGTTCAGCTCGCCGGCTGGATCGTAAAGATCGTGAACCGTGGAGAAGGCTAAATCCAGGTTCTGCACGGCCTGCGACCGCAGGGAGGTGGACAGGTTGGACAGCTTGTGCTCCTCCGCTTTAAAGTTGTATCCGGAAGAGAAGTTGAGGTTGAACAAATTCAGCTTCTTCTCGGATTCTTCTCCATCCTGGTTGGTCTTGGTCTTCGCCTGGAGCAGGTTGTTTAGTCCGAAGCTTATGGATTTGCTTTCTGTGCCCGATCCCCCCTTGCCGGTGTAGGAGAGGTATTCGTTCTTGCGGGTGAACCGGGGCTGCCAGCCGAAACTGACCGTGGGCGTCAACACGTGCCGTATCCCCACCAGATTACCCAATCTGGGACGGTAAGTTCCGTAAAGAGCCGTATTGGCCGAGACGCTTGCCGAGTAAGTTCCCCGCCGGGCAGAACTGTTTCCGGCGATGGGAAAGCTCTCGGAGAGATTGGTTTTGAATACGTAATACCAGGTTTCCTGATAACGGAAACCCGGGTTTAAGACCAACCATCCAAAGAGCTTCTGGGGTGCGGACAGGGAGAGGTTGTTGTCCGAAGCCGCGTACTTCTTCCGATCGTAATATCCCTCTTGTTTACCCCGATACTGGTAGTTTGCGAAGCTTGAGGAGAAGGAATAATAGATCGAATTGTACCATCTCTGCTCGGTTTTTCCCTCCGGGCTCTCCTTTGCAGAAATCAAGGGCAAGGATGTCCGGGTGAAACTGATCGCCGGAACGGTGATCGTGCGATCGTCCGTGTCCAGGTTCCAGGTGTGGTCAAAGGCCAAGGTGGCGCTGGCCGTGCTCCACCTTTTGCCGAGATTGGCCTGGGAGTGGAGGGAGCGGTTTCTTCTCTCCACCGCGTTTAAGTTCAGGTCGCGCCAATAATCCTGGTCGCTTAGGAAATAGCCGGATGCGGATAGCGAAACCGAAGGAGAGATGGTGTGCCGGTGGCTGAAGGTCAAATCCCAGCGGTTGCTTCTGCTCTTGGTCAGGGTGGACCTATTCCAACTGGACTGGCGGTTGTACGATGCGGCCACGCTCCCGCTTAATGCGTACCGCCGGGCATACCGGACCTCGGATTTTATCAGCCATCCGGATCCCTCGTAGTAGTCGAAAGCCGTTTTCAAATCCCAGTAATCGGAGGCCGCCCAATAGTAGCCCAAGTTCCGGATGAACCTGTTCGACTCCAAGTTGCCCAAATCGAAGGTCAGAAATCCCGAATGCCTGCCGGGCTTGATGGGAAAAACGTAGAAGGGTATTGCCGCCACGGGAAGATGTCCGATGAACAGCACCACCGGTTTGGCGATCACCTTGTCTTTGGCGATGATCTTCATCTGCTTGGTGTAGAAATGAAAGTGGGGATTCGAATCCCGGTCGCAGGTGGTGTAGACGCCCTCGTCCGCTAAAAGGACATCATCGGTTATTTTTCTCAGAAGCTCTCCCCGGTAAATCCCATTCTGTATGTCCGTGACTCCCGCCTTGATCTTTCCCCTTTTGCTTCGCAGATCATAGCTCATTCGCTCCCCTCTGATCTCCTCCTTGCCGTCCCGCAGCACCGGCGGGTCGATCCGTGACTCATCTTCGGCCCTCCTCGGCTCCGCCACCAAAATCTCCTCCTCGGTGTCGTAGAGGATTTTACCCGCTGTAAGCGATATCTGCTCGTACTTAAGGCTGCTCTGCTCCTCCAGGGCGATGAGATCGTCTTTAATCCGGTAGTCGATGGTCTCCGCTGAGTACCAGATGGTGTCCTCCACACTGGAGCTGTCGTCCTTTTGGTCCGGGGGAAAAGTGTAGGTGCCCATGGCTCCGCCCTTGATCATCACGCGGTCCAGCCGCTGGTCGAAGAGGAACAGGTCTATGGTGTCGCCGGAAGCTTCGTTTTTGTCTCCGCCGAACTTCCTTCCCGATGTGCCCGTGGACCGGGGATAGTAGGTGCTGGTGGCATTCCCGCACGCTCTGACCTGGGTCAATTGCTCTTCCTGCAGCATGAAGAACATCTCTCTGGACGCCAGGAAGCTTTCTCTGGTGGTCTGACTCACCGAGTCGACAACCTCAAGATGAGAGGCTCTGGCTTTTCCCTCCACCTCGATCTCCCTTACTCTATCGTCTTGAATGAGAAGTGTCATCTTGTCTCCGTCCAGGCGGTCGTTCTGCTTCTCCGCAGAGGGATCACCCACAAGGACGATTTTCTCCTCTTCGCTCACCCAGGTGGCCTGTCGGCAGGTGGCGGTCATGTCCGCTTTGGTGATTCGCACGTTCCCTTTGGCCAGCCCCCTCTTCGCATCGACGTTATATTCCATGGTGTCGGCCAGCACCGTAATGGTGCTGTCCCCCTTGTCGGGTTTTACGCTCAGAGAAGGGGACTGGGTGAAGACCACCTTCTTTTCTATCCTGTCGTACTCACCATGCCCGCCGGTTATTCGTGTGTTCTCCTTCCTGCTATACAACACCACATTTCCATCGGCGACGGCGGTTCTTGATTTCCTGTAGTAAGTGACTCTGTCGGCGGTAAGTGTCTGATCGGGATCTTCGATTCTCACGCTGTCGATGAAAACCACCTGCCCGGCCGTTCTGTACCATACCGCCCGGTTGCTTCTGAGATTAAGATCGCCGTGCTGGAAGATGACGTTTCCGATCAGGTTGACCATCACGTTGTCCTCCTCCAGGCGAAGCTCGGAGAAATCCGCGTTAAGCAGTCTGATGGGCTCGCCGGACGTCTCGTCCGCGGAAAGACAAGAATCGAATCCCAGGAAGACGAACAGGCCGAATATTGTGATTGTCGAAATGGTTCTCTTCATCTCACCATTGTACTACGATTTGGAGTAAGTGACAGTGCAACTAATGCGAACATGCGTTTCCGACCGCTGGAGCATAACCAATATAGATTTCGGCTTCCTCCCCACTTTGTTATACAGCCTAAAGTAAATGATTGACGCCGCCAGAGCAATGAAAAAGCCGGGCCTCGATTCGGGAAGCTCTATCGATTATATGATAGCCCGGTTGGGACAGGGGTTGAACCCCTGTCCCAACAACGTGTATTTTGCTCCAGAGAAGATTTTGAAAAACAAGGTGGTGGAGTATCGACTCAATCCACGAGCTAAAGCTCGTGGCAAAGATGCAAAGATGCAAAAAAACCAGAACCTAGCTTAAGCTAGGTTCTGGTTTATCGTTTCACTTACAGATAGAGTAGAACGTGGTAATCTCGGGAGATCGCTTCGTCGTTCCGTCAAAGGCGGTAGGGGCAACTCTAGAGTTGCCCCTACAAAAACGCCTCTACAAAAAGAAGCCCGAACAAAAAAGGCTTCCCTCGTTTTGTCGGGAAACCTTTTTTTGTCGTTC
>CAYMNI010000135.1:5583-7019 GCA_964391755.1 uncultured Ignavibacteria bacterium | reverse complement strand
ATGCAGTTTCATTATTCCCTCGATCAACTGCTCCGGTCGCGGGGGGCATCCGGGGACGTATATGTCCACCGGCACGATTTTGTCCACCCCCTGAATCACGGCGTAATTGTTGAAGACACCCCCGGTGGAGGCACAGGCTCCCATGGCTATCACCCACTTGGGTTCGGCCATTTGTTCGTAGAGCATTCTAACCACCGGAGCCATCTTGTTGGACACCCGCCCGGCTACGATCATCAGATCCGCCTGCCGCGGGGAAGCCCGGTAAACCTCCATGCCGAAACGCGCCAGATCGAAACGAGAAGTGGCAGCGGCCATCATCTCTATGGCGCAGCAGGCCAAACCGAAGGTCATGGGCCAGACGGACGACTTCCTGGCCCAGTTCACCACCTTATCCACGCTGGTCAGCAGTATACCTCGGGGTATGTATTCTTCCAGTCCCACGGTTTATCCTCAGACTAAGTTATCTCTTCGCTCTCATCCCACTTCAGCGCGCCCTTCTTGATGATATAGAAATATCCCGCCAGCAGTATCAGAAGGAACACTGCCATCTCTATCAGGCCGAAGAGCGCCAGCTTTCTGTAAACGACCGCCCAGGGGTACAAGAAGACCACCTCTATGTCGAATATTATGAAGAGAATAGCGATCAAATAGAATTTGACCGGGAACCTGGCCCGGGCATCGTCGAAAGGTTGATTTCCACATTCGTAGGTGGCCAGCTTTTGCTTGGTGGAAATCCTCTTGCCGAGCAAATAAGAGAAGATCACAATCAGCAGGGCTACTGCCGTCACGACGAATATCATCAAGAACAACGGAAAATAGACTTCGAACATATCCGCTCCTTTTAAGCTTGTGAAAAAAATAACAAGCTCCGGAAGGGTTGTCAAGCTAATTCTTCCTGTTTTGAACGAAAGTCGGGAGAACTAATTGGGAGATATTCCTTTGTTTGGAAACCAACCCTCCGATCGGGACACAGTTGTCCCATTGAAGGTCGACGTCCGCCTTTGTAAGTCTGTTTATCCAGCACCAAAACTTGACGAATGGGGCTATCACGGACAGGCAAAATCATTAAAGCAAAAACGGGCATTGAGCTTCGAATAGGACTCCCACCTCTCTCAACCCTGCTTTATACACTTCAGCGCATTGTATTACCTCCGGAAAGGGATTCAGCGACCCGACCGAACGAGCATGACCTCCATCCCACCGATTGCTGGACAAAAGATCGGTCCTACCCCTTCTTCGCATGTTTACAGGGGAGTTTCTACGATATCCTTAATCATCTTCTGCCGCGTGCCGATAACCATCAATGTGTCGACGTGAGGCGTTAGTGAATCGCCCACAGGATGTTGAGTCTTTCCAACAACTTCCGGCGTTTTCTCAACCATCGTCGTGATTCACCCACAGCTGCTGGAGGTTCTCAAGTCGCTCTTAGCTCGCTC
>CAYMNI010000135.1:0-5573 GCA_964391755.1 uncultured Ignavibacteria bacterium | reverse complement strand
TAACGGTTTAAGCATGACCACCTAAATGTATTTCTTAAGTCAGCTTCGTCTGGCACGTCGGTTGCTGGTTTCAGTTAAGCCCCCCAATGGACATTACTCCCCACGGAGTGTAATCACACGCTCGGGGAACGACTTTTCTCTTTCGCTTAACCTGAAAACGAAAGCCGTTTTGATGCCGGCAACAAAGACATCGGCTTTTAACTTCTGAAAGGACAATGATGAGTCGCGTCTGGCTGTGGGCATTGTTTTTGGTCTTGATCGTTCCTTTCGTGACCATCAAGTGCTCAATTGAAAAACCAGTGGCTCCAACCTGGAACCTGAAGCTGAGTTTGCCTCTGGTGGACAAATATTATGATATGGGAACACTCATAAACAAGATGGACGAACCATCCCTGAGGACAGACAGCCTGGGCAACCCCCTCTTCTGCTTTGAGGAGGATCTGGACACCATCAGACTGGATGGCAAGCTGCGTTGCGACTCTCAATCCATCTCCTTCAAGGATACACTTGGTGTGGTGAACTTGGACATATCAGAGTCGCGCCAGCTCGTCCTCTACATTTCAGACCTCTATGAGGGGGAGCCGGGTGATGTGCCGCCCTGCAGTGCCACCATTCGAGAGGATTTCGATGAATTCGACGATTTCTCCCAGGTTTACGTTCAAGAAGCTTTCGCCAGTATTACGGTCAGCAACGACCTCGGCCTGGATTTAAGTCTCGTCAGAGCCAGGCTTATCGACCGGAGCCTGGGGGACACTCTATTTACCGTGTACATGCCCAGCGGGATCGCGGATAGTGAGTCTCTTCATCAAGATCTGGTCATTCGGGAGGCAAACTTCTCCAATGAGTTGAGCATCGAAATAAGCAGCATGTCGTTTGGCGGACACCTGGATACTATGCAGGACAAGCTACTGCTGACAAACTTTACTTTAGACAGTATGAGAGTCATCCAGGGTGAAGCCAAGGTTCCCTCCTTTGAGCTGTTGCAGACGCAAACCCTATCTCTTCCCACCGGCAGCCTTATAGACAGCGCCAGGATCAAAAGCGGAAGCCTCACCCTGCGCTTGCGAAATTTCACGCACCTGGGAGCGGACGTTAATATCGACTTCCCGGAGCTAAAGAGAGATGGCCAGGTTTTATTCGCAGCATGCAGCCTGCCAGCACTAAGCTCACACGACTTGAGCATGCCTCTAGATGAATATTCTCTCACACCCTGGGATGGGACAAAGATTACGGTTCAAACCAGGGTTTTCTCGCCAGGGTCGGGAGACAATATAATTACCTTCCAATCCTCCGACTCAGTCACCGTCGAGACCGTACTTTCGGAGATCATCTTCGCCCAGGTTGCCGGAATCTTGGAGTCCACCCGGGTGGAAATCGAACCCATCCAGCGAGAACTGGATATCCCTCAGGGATTCGAATCGGCACAGTTGGTCAATGCCAGCTTGAGTATGGAGATCCACAACGGGGTCGATCTCCCGGCAAATTTGTCGGTGGACATTCACGGAGATGGGGGACAGAGTTTGAATCTGTCGGCGGAGGTGGAAGCCGGCGGGCCATTCGGAACATCGGTGACTTCGGTTTGGGAGGACGACTTGGGCTCCTTGCTGTCTCCCGTTCCAAATAGAATCACCGTCACCGGAGAGATCATCTATGGAGACGGCCAGACTTCAGGCATCTGCCGAGAGGAGGATTTCTTCTTCGGAGTGGTGAGGGTGAGTTCCCCACTGGAACTGATATGGGATCCCTGCCGGATTGAGATGGACCAAAGCTCAGACGAGGTGGATGACGACATAAAGGAGATGATTCGGGATCAACTCAACTCGGGAAAGGTAATCCTGAAGGTGGAAAGCCATCTGCCCCTGGGAGCGGAGGCTAATATTTATTTCTCGCGAGATGAGGATCAGTTGCTGTCAAATCCGGATCTGCTGATCGGTCCGGTAACCGTTCCGGCAGGCCGGTTGAACCACGATGGATCGGTTATGGCATCAGGCTTCGCCGAGACCGAGATCGACTTAAGCTACGATGACTTTCAGGTCTTCACCGGCACGCCTTTCTACATGGCGGGAACGGTCGACCTCCCGGGCACCGACGGCCAATCCATCAAGGCTTCGGCTGTCGATTTCATTAAGATAACATCCTATCTGGAACTGAGCGTTAAGAACAAGAAGGATTGAGTGATATGCGATTTACGTCCATCGTACTGATTCTGAGTCTGGTGTTATTGATTCCTACGGACGTCGAAGCCTCCGGGAGCTTCTCGGGAAGGAGTGTGGGGATGTGCGGAGCTTACACCCAGGCCGCCAGAGGAGTGGAGTCGGCTTTTTGGAACCCGGCCAATCTGGGGTTCTCAAAAAGCTCCGATAGAGATTTGACCATACTGTCGCTGGGGATCAACGCATACAACAATGCTTTCACCCTGGATCAGTACAACCGGTACAACGGCAAGTTCCTTACCACGGACGACAAGGAGACCATTCTGGGATTGATTCCTGTCGACGGGCTCAGCGGCACGGTGGAGGCAAACATTTTGGGTCTGGGCATCTCCTGGGGCAACCTGGCCTTTACCATATCCGGCAAGGGCACGTCTGATTTGTTCTTGCCTAAGGATCCCGTTGAGGTTCTGTTTTTCGGGAATGAGATCAACGACACCATCCTGCTTACCGATTGCGACGGGGAAACCTATGCATCGGCCGACCTGGGCTTATCCTACGGGAGATCCGTCTGGAGCAGAGACGAAAAAGAAATCCTCTGCGGAGTGAGCGCCAGATACGTCCGAGGAATAACCTATCAGAAGGTGATCCAGTCTCAAGGGGAGCTGATGACTATGGAGACCGGAATAGAGGGAGAAGGGGATTTTGCCGTTCACTCGGCTCAGGGCGGAATCGGATATGGATTGGACTTTGGCTTAGCCTTCAGCTATAACCGCAATTGGAGCTTTGGGCTGTCTTTCAGCAATCTGGCAGGAGAGATCAAGTGGAACAGGAAAACAGAGGAGAAGGGTTACGTCCTTAAAGTCGATTCGCTTATGGCAGAGGATTTCGATTTGGATTCGCTGGTGGTAGATGAATCTTACACCCAAGCCATCGGCACCTTCACCACCAGAGTACCGACGGTGATGCGTCTGGGCGCAGCCTATTGTGGAAAAAGGTCTCTTTTCACCTTTGATTTGAAGCAGGGATTCAAGCAGAGCATGGGGGTGCACCGGAAGCTCAGGGCATCCCTGGGGGCTGAATACAGAGTCTCGGGTTTATTGGCGGTTCGGGCCGGACTTGCGGTCGGAGGCAACGAAGGAGTTACCGTTGCAAATGGGATGGGGCTCAGACTTGCCGGATATCATTTGGACGTCGGCCTCGCGGTGCAAAAAGGCCTCTGGCCGACAAAGAGCAAGGGCATAAGCTTAGCCATTACGAATGGCTTTAATTTCTAACAAAGAAGGGGGGTGAGAAGAATGCGTAAGACCAGAAACACGCGCAAGACCACTACCCGGAGGAAGAAAACCACGACTCGCAGGAAGACCAAGAAGTAAGACTCCGGTAGAAAACAGAGGGTGGTGTCCCGAGCCCGATTCGGTTCGGGACACCACCTGAAGATTCTGTTGGGAAGAGATCCCTTCTGGTAACAGCACTTGGCGAAAGCTTATGTGAACTGATTTCAGTCGTTGTATGGAACGGGGGGTGAGAAGATGAAGAGGAAATTCGTAATCCGTTCAGCTCTTTCGGTTGTGCCTTTACTAATCCTCATGACCTGGACAGCCCTGGCCGTGCCGCCCCACCCTGATTTGGAGGAAAAAATCATGCAGGGAAAAGCAGCTATGCCAGAGCACCTTCTCCTTCCCCGCTTGGCGCAAGAGATAGGCTTAGATCAACCCAGCTTGCATCTCAAAAGTCCGGTCTATCCCCTCGGCACGGGACCGGTCGGGAATTTCAACGTTTTGGTTCTTCTGGTGGAATTCAGCGACAACTCGTCGGTGGTGAATTCTTCCTTCTTCGACACATTGATCTTTGAGAACCAAATCGGATGCGTGCGTCACTATTATCAGCAGGTTTCCTATGGGACGCTCGATATCATCACCCTCGACTTGCCGTTCACCACCGGGTGGTATGCCGCTCCACAGACCTATGCCTACTACGTGGACGAACATTACGGAGTGGACGGAGCCTATCCCCACAATTGCCAGAAGCTGGTGGAAGATTTAGTCGATCTGGCCGATCCCTTTGTCGATTTCTCCGACTACGACAATGACCTGGACGGGTACGTGGACGCCCTGGTGGTGGTACACGCCGGACCGGGGGCGGAAATCACCGGAGATTCGACCGACGTATGGTCCCACAAATGGGGCGTCACCTGGTCCTGGTCCAGCTCCAATCTGAAAGATGGCGTGCAGGTTTGGGACTATACCATGCAGCCAGAATACTGGCTTTCCCAATACGATATGACTTGTGGCGTTTTCTGTCACGAACTGGGCCACGTTTTCGGATTGCCCGATCTTTACGACACCGACTACTCTTCTTATGGGATAGGTGATTGGAGCCTGATGGCCGGCGGAAGCTGGAACGGGTATTTGGGAAATTCGCCTGCCTGGCCGGACGCCTGGTGTATGAGCAGACTGGGCTACGTAACACCCACTTTGGTCGCGACTAATGCCAGCGGAGTATCGGTTCCCGAGATAGAGAACTCACCGGTAGCTTACAAGCTTTGGACCAACGGCTCCCCGGGGGACGAATACTTCCTGGTGGCCAACCGACAGAAAACCGGCTACGACTCGTCCCTTCCGGCCGAAGGTCTCTTGATCTGGCACATAGACGAGAACCTAAACGATTATAAGGCTAACGACAAGGAGTGGTATCCCGGCCATACCTTTTCCGGTCACTATAAGGTCGCACTGGAGCAGGCCGACGGTTTGTGGCAGCTTGAATCCACCAGACCGTTTGCGCCGGTCAATTACACGGGTGATCCCTATCCCGGAAGCACCAATAAAAGAATTTTCGACGGAGGTTCGGTTCCCAGCAGCGACGACTATGCGGGATTCCCAACCTTCGTGGCGGTGCAGAACATCTCCAACTCTCTTTCGGTGATGACCTGTGACTTTTTGGTCAGCCCAGCGGGTGTGGAGGACGACTTGACGGAGTCTCAGCCTGGGGAATACACATTGCGGCAGAACTACCCGAATCCATTCAACCCTCAAACCAGCATCGAATACACCCTGCCCAGGGAAGGATGCGTGAAGATCGAGATCTTCAACGTCCTGGGGGAAAGAATCCGCACCCTGGTGGACGAGAGGCAAGAACCGGGCACACACCTGGTTAAGTGGAACGGGACGGACGATGCAGGTAATTCGGCCCCAACCGGTATCTATTTCTGTCGGCTTCGGGCCGATAAATTCGAACATACCGACAAAATGCTTCTCTTGAAATAGAAAAGGAGCGACTGATGGACGACTTCCTGAGACTGACTGATGATAAGGCTAAAAGGCACAGCCGAAAGATAAAAGCTCCCATCCATCGGAACGTAACCGCGGAGAGAATAGAGAAACTGAAGAAGACCTTTCAACCTTATTGGATGAGAGGGATGAT
>CAYMNI010000134.1:0-7028 GCA_964391755.1 uncultured Ignavibacteria bacterium | reverse complement strand
CCTTATCTGCTTATCCCTCCAAATAGAAATTTACACAAAAGAATTTACACAATACACTTGTACCACTCTCTTCGGCAGCCCCAAGAGGAAAGCTTACAGGGTCGTTGTCACTTTGAGGTGTCTGTCAAGCCATACACAGCTTTTTCCTTGACAACTTACCTACGGCTTGGGTATATTCATCCAAAACATGCTATCAGGGTTTTTCCTAACTCTCGGGGAGTGATGTCCACATGAGAAAGGCTTTCAGTTTCTGCGCCCTGTGGTCCGCGGTTCTTTGGCTACTTGCCGGCGTGTCCACATCGACTGGAACTTGGAAGGAACTTCTGGAGAAGGCGGACTCGCTTTCTAATCAAGCCGAATACGACTCCGCCTCAGTCTTTGCTGGTCTTGCCTTGGCACAAGCCGAAACCCAGTTTGGCTCATCCGACACAATTGTGGCCTCAATACTGGACGCTGTGGGGACCTATCACTATCATCAGGCCGACTATGAGTCAGCGGAGAAATCATGGAAACGGGCGCTGACCATAAGAGAAACAGCTTTCGGTTCTGAACATGCCCTGGTGGCCAAAAGTCTTCACAACTTGGCCACATTGTATGATGATCAGGGCCGGTATGCTGAATCCGAACCTCTCCACCAGCGGGCACTGGCTATCCGCGAGAAGGTATTGGGGGCACATCACCAGGACGTGGCGGCCAGCCTGGTCAACCTGGGGAATCTGTACTACCACCAGGGCAGGTATCAGGAGGCCGTCCGGCTTCACCAGCGCGCTTTGGCGATTTTCGAGAAAGCTTTAGGGCCCAATCATCCCAACGTGGCATCCTGCGTGCTCAATCTGGCTGATCTCTACTATGAGCAAGGGAAGTATCGTGAGGCCGAACCGCTATACAAGCGCTGTCTGGCCATAGCTGAGGAGAGCTTTGGCCCGGAACATCCTTATGTGGGCATCAGTCTGAATAACCTGGCGAATCTTTATTATGAACAGGGCAACCAGGAGGAATGCGAGAAGCTGCACAGGCGGGCGCTGACCATCTTCGAAAACACCTTGGGACCGGAGCATCCTTATGTCGGATACAGCATGAACAGCCTGGGCGACCTCTACCAGCGTGAAGGCAGGTTCGCCGAAGCCGAAACTTGCTTCAGCCGGGCTTTTCACATCAACGAGAAAACTCTGGGATCCGGTCATCCCGAGACAGCTTACAGCCTGAACAAGCTGGCCGATGTCTACCTGGACCGGGAAAGGTATTCAGAGGCGGAGCCTCTGCTGAAGCAGGCGCTGGATATCTTCCGGAAAGCTCTGGGGAGCGATCACCAAGACGTGGCTACCGGTCTTAACAACCTGGCCAACCTGAGGCGCGATCAGGGAAAATACGCTGAGGCCGACACACTCTACCAGGATGCCCTAGAAACGTTCGAGAAGGCCCTGGGTGCCAATCATCCCAAGGTGGCCCGGTGCCTGGAATCGTTCAGTCTTCATTGCCGTCTCAAGGGTGACATCTCCAAGGCTTTGGAGTTGAGCCGGCGTGCTTTCAAAATCCGCAAGAGAAACTTCCGCGACGGATCATCGGTGATGTCGGAAAAGGATGCCCTGGGTTACTCTCAGTTCATGCGCAATTCCGCCAGTGATTTCCTTTCAATCTTCTTCGATCTGGCCCAGAAAGATGACCGGTTAATCTACGACGCGGCCGACGTGATGTTCTCGGTCAAAGGGCGAGCTTCGGAGGCCGCCTTTACGCGTGCCCGCGAGATTCTCATGCTGGACCATCTGGGAGCACTGGCGGATTCACTGCGGCTGGCGCGCACGGCTTTGTCCAATCTATACGTGGAGGGAAACCAGGAGCAGGACCCGGCGGATTTCAGGGAGAGGTTGGATCGGGCCAGCCGAAACAAGGACCGGCTGGAGAGCGAATTAGCCCGTAGAAGTGATGATTTTCGGAGTCTACAGGAGGCTCTGGACATCGACGCGGAGAAGGTAGTGGACATTCTGAGCGTGCTTCCGGTTACGTCCATTCTGGTGGAGTACATGAAATACGATTATCTCCCGCTCGGTTCCCGCGAGACCGTTGGACATTATCTGGTATGTACCTTGAACGGTTACGGGGACATTTCCATGCAGGACCTGGGGGAGGCGAGGGGCATAGACTCTTTGGTCGACAGGTATCGACGGCACGTGTTGACCGTAGCATCCACCGAGCACCTGCCGTCCATCGTTGATCTAACCGAATACAGAACCATCAGCAACGAGATTTACCATAGAGTGTGGAAACCGATAGAGAACGAGATTTCGCGGGAAGAACTGGTGTTTCTTGCCCCCGACGGGGGAATGGATATGGTTTCCTTCGCCGGTCTGATGGACGATAATGGGAAGTACCTGGTCGAGGATATCACCATTCATTATCTGTCTTCAGGACGGGATCTGATGCAGCTGAAGGAGCAGGCCCAGCCCGGTAAGGGCCTGTTTGCTCTGGGCGATCCGGATTATGATGCCGCCCCGGCCACGCGATTGTCGCTGTCTACAGTAGGAGGCGCGGACTCCTCAGCCCATCAGTCAGAGGGTTCCTCCCGCAACGTCCGCGCTGCCTGTGCCGCGTTGCGCAGTATCACTCTTTCTCCTCTGCCCGGAACAAAGAGGGAGGTGGAGCAGGTGGCTAGAAGCTGGAATGCCCAAGATGGGCCAACCACGGTATACTATGGTCGTTCCGCCAGCGAGGAGAAGTTCAAGCAGGAGGCACCGGGCAACCGAGTGATCCATCTGGCCACACATGGATACTTTTTGGAAGCCGAGTGCCAACCGACGACGTCAGGTCGAGGCTACGATCCGGATGCTGGTTACGCAGGAGAGAATCCCTTGTTGCTTTCCGGCCTGTTTCTGGCAGGAGCGAATCTGCACGGAGAGGGTGCAGACGAGGAGGGCGCAGAGGATGGTATCCTGACCGCAGAGGAGGTGGCTGCCATGGACTTAGACGGAACAGACCTGGCGGTGCTCTCAGCGTGCGAGACAGGCTTGGGTGAAGTCAAGGACGGGGAAGGGGTGTACGGGTTAAGGCGGGCATTTCAGATGGCAGGAGCCAGGACTGTGATCAGCGCCCTGTGGCCGGTGTCGGACAAGGTCACTGCAGAGATGATGTCACGAATCCATCAGTCCGATGGAGAAAATCTGGCCGAGACAATGAGAGAGATCCAACTGGCCAAGATCGACGCGCTGCGCGAAAGCAAACAGGCCGATCATCCCTTCAACTGGGGAGCTTTCATAGCTCTCGGAGACTGGAGGTAAGAAAGCATGAAAGCGAAGATGGCTTTGAGGGTCGTGCTTAGAAGATCCGCCTTACGATTCTTCTTCCTCCTTCTTGTCTGTGGACAGGTTGTGGTACCCTCGTCAACCAGCTCTGGCTCGGATGAAATATGCGCCGTGGTAGTTGAGGTCGAAGGCGTGGTTGAATCCAGGGCCGCTGGCCAGGAAGTCGTACTGCTGGCACCCGGAGTGTCGGTGAATGTTGGAGAAGTACTTGAACTGAAGCCCTCCAGTTGGCTGGTCCTATTGACGGCGGATAGCACCATAAGGAAATTCAATGGACCTGCCACCATGACCGTGACTGCGGATTTTTCACAGGATGAGGGCAGCATTCTGAGCAGGCTTGGATCGGCGATAACCGATTTGCTCTTTGCCCGGCAGGAAGCTCCCGAAGCTGTGATGGGCACCAGAATGATGGAAGAATGGCCCGGAGACGATGAGATGAACCTTCCTCTGCTGATATATCCGGCTCAAGGTTCGAGCGTCGCGGGAAGACCGGACAGGTTCATGTGGCGTAGAATTGAGGGCGTTCCGCTCTACCGCGTTTCCGTGTACAGCTGGGATCGTCTTTTGTGGCAGGGTACAACTTCGGATGCACATATTCAATGTCCGGTTGAGAAGTGCGCTTTCACTCCAGGGGAGCGCTATTACTGGGGTGTGGAGGCTCTGATAGGAAACACCAGCCTCAGATCGAGATCTGCCGAATTCAAGATCCTGCCTAAGGACACAGATTCCCGACTTGATCAGGAGTTTGGAAAGATCGACTCGTTGTGTTCCGACCCCGATCTGTGTGCGCTCGTCAAGGTAAGACTCCTTCTAGCTTTGAACCTATACAGCGATGCACTCCAATTGATCGATTCTTATTGGGGACCTGCTCCTTTCAAGCGGGAGATTTATGCATTGAGGGCTGAGATTCTTGGGATAATGGGGCTCTACGAAGAGGCATTTCAAGACTACCGCAATGCTTCACTAGAAACGAGAAGCAAGTAGATGACGAAGGGCGATTCATGTGGCGAAGACTCCTGAGCACGCCTCTCCGCGTAGGACTCACCGTCTTGCTGGGAGCTCTCTTTGCTTTTCTCTGCTTCGTCTTTGGATGGTTTGCCTCCTTTGATCTGAAGATATACGACCTGGGGCTGGGGGCTAGATCTCCGGCTCGGGCCCAGTCGGATATTGTGGTGATTGCCATTGACCGCCACTCCAGGGATTGCTGTTTGCCCCAGCCGCATTTCCCCATATCCCGTCATTTAAAACAGCACGCGGAGGTAATCCGGAGGCTGAAGGCAGCCGGTGCAAAAGTCATCGCATTCGACATTCTGTTTGACCAACTTGGCTCCGATCTGGACTTCAGTGATTTCAACTCGGCTTTGAGCGAGGCGGAGAATATTGTCATGGCAGGTGTGATCGAAAGCCAGCTTCAGAAGATCACCCAGACCGGCGCTTTGGTGAGAGAGGAGCGTATGGTTGCTCCAGTCGGAGGAATAGCGCCTTCGTCATATTACCTGGGTTTGGTGAACGTGCCTCTGGGGCGCGACGGCGTTGCCAGGCAGTCATACTATGACAAGCACTTTAAGGATTCGTATTTTCCGTCCATGCCTGTGGCTATAGTCTCAGCCTTCACCGGTAAGGACAGGCCGGGGACTGGATCCCAGAAGCTGTTCTACATTGACTATTCTTCTCCCAAAGGTGGTTTCGTCACCATATCTTACGGCGATGTTCTCCAGAGAGACAGCTGGCAGAAAAAGGTTAAAGGACGAATCGCCTTGATTGGGGTTTTGGAGAATGGGATGAGCGATACCCACCTTTCGCCCATCTCCGACTTGTCGGGCACGGTTCAGGGTGGTATGCTGCCGGGCGCGCTCATCCTGGCTTACGCAGCCAACACTCTTCTGGAGAATAGAACGGTTTCCAGCCTCCCTCGTTCATTGCAGCTGATGGTCTCTCTGGTTCTCATCATTGGCGGATCGTTTATGGTTGTAATAAGGCGTCTAGCGCTGAGCATGATGCTGGTGCTCTTCGTGGTCTTGGCTTTGCTGATAATTGGATTGTATCTGGTGGCTGCAGGCACCACCATTGTTCCTACATGGAAACTAATTGCCATTTGGCTGGCTGCAGGAGCGATAGGTTTAGTAGTCAACTTCTCGCACACCAAGCTGAAGTCGAACGAGCAGGAAACCAGGCTGGAAGAGATCTCCTCGGATTTGAGGATGGCCCAGCAGATCCAGCAGAGGCTTCAACCTGAGAAAATACCGGTAATGAAGGAAGTAGAGATTTCCGGGTTTCAGGTTCCCTGCAAGGAAATCGGCGGAGATTACTACGACGTGATTGAAGTCGGGGAGAACAAGGTGGCCGTCATGGTAGCGGATGTCTCCGGTAAAGGGATCTCCGGTGCTCTGGTCATGTCCAATTTTCAGTCGCTGGTTCACAGCCTGGCACCCAAGCTACGCACGCCATCCCAACTCTTCGCTGAATTAAATCAGGCCGTGGCCAAAATAGTCACCATGGGGAGGTTCGTCACCTTCTTCTACGGAATACTGAACCGGCACACGAGAGAGTTCACCTACTGTAACGCTGGACACACTTATCCCATATGGCGCAAGGCGGATGGCAGAGTGACCGAACTGTCGGAAGGTGGTTTGTTCCTGGGACCATTTCCCGAGGCCCACTGGGAGGATAAGCGAATCCGACTGGATTCCGGTGATCTGATCTTCGTCTATACGGATGGCGTGACAGAGGCGGCAATCGCTGGTACTGAAGAGCAGTTTGGGGAGAAAAGGCTTTTAACTTATATAGAGAAAAACATCGCAAGCTCACTGGAAAAAGCACCTCAGCAACTTCTGCGTGAAATTCAGAGGTTCACGCGCAGAGAAACATTTGAGGATGATGTGACGATGTTGTTTTTAAGAATGCTTTAAAACGAAACGTCTGAAACCAGCTTCCCTTTCTTTCAATGCTTACGGCATCCGAAAGTTGATGGTCCAGGCATTCCCAAGATTCAAGCACCACAGGGCGACTTCTCAATCTGAAGACCATCGAACACAGACTGTATCCGTTTTGCACCCGGTGGCCCTCGTTTTTCACGGACAAAACCGGACTATTACAGACTAATACGGACAATCAGGATTCTAGCTAACTTTGGAATGGGAGAGGAAATGTATTGATCTATATGAAGTTAGAGCCGTGGGCCTTCGAGTCTTCATAACCCGAAGATTGCAGCTTTGCCTCAGCCCTGATGGTCAACTCTGCTGCAGATCGTACCTTCCCATGAGGCTGGCTCTAAGGGCGCCCGGGACTGGACTCCGCCCTTTTTATCAGACACCCGATTCACAGAGAAAACCTCTGTCTCGTTAGACTGAAGCAGCAGTGCTTGTATATCGGATCAAGAGAAAAGTCCTAGAATCATCCGCAAATCCGCCCATCATTCTTCTCGGCAAATTGCCCCTTGCTCCTTTTGCCTGATGGATCGTGGTCCCACCTTGTATTTACAGATAAGGAAGATGTACGGGAGAGATGGAACCTGAGCAGTCGTTAGCTCCGAACTTGCGCAATAAGCTCCCGTATGCCACCAAGGGGGACTGAGGATTGACATGCGGAGACGAAGAAAGTTCTAAACTCGTCTCGTTGCTCCCGCATTTTTAAGTCAGCTCACAGTTCGTAGTTCATAATTGGCAGTCAAGCCGGGGTCGTCCCGCCAGAGGCGGGATCGGCCCCGCATTTTTAAGGCGGTTAACGGTTCAT
>CAYMNI010000133.1:0-7099 GCA_964391755.1 uncultured Ignavibacteria bacterium | reverse complement strand
GTCGGGTTCGCGACGCCGCAAAGAAATACAAGACCGACTGGCGTATGGCGGCATACATCGTGGCCCTCTCCCGTCTGGAGACGGTCTACAAGGATCGCGGTATCTTCCCGTAATTCTGATTACTCCAGAGCTTTCAAATACCATCTTAATGGACATAGGGGCGAGAATTCATCCCGCCCCTTCTGTTTTCTCCTGTCGGTCGCAGGTCCGAAACGGCGGAGCCTTTCGGACGAATGACGGTTTGGAACGAGGCTGTCGGACAGTTCTGCGGACCAAGGCTGGCAGGCATATCCGACCTACGATCCGACCTGTCGTGTTTTTCCGCTCATGCATTATTCACTTGACAAGGATTGGTCGGTTTTATATGTTCCGCATGATCTGAGACTGTCTTTGCCTGGGAGGTGATGAAAAGAAACAGATTCGGCGTTGGGGAACGTAACTTGTTAACCTCCAAAATGTCAGGAGTGAAGGATGAGGAAAGCTTTGGTTTTTTCGGTCCTCTTGGCCTTTTTCGTTTTCGGCTGCGGCAAGAAAGAGGAGGCTCAAACCGAGCAGAGCAAGGGAGAGGTTGAAGAGATGGCTGAGGCTGAATCCGAGGGGTACACCAAGCCCATAACGCAGGAGACCATCGAAAGGGAAAAGAATCCTCACGTGGTGATCGAGACCGACTTCGGAGACATCGAGTTGGAGCTGTTCTGGGACAAAACCCCTAAAACCGCAGAGAATATGTTGCGGCTGACACTCAGCGGTTTCTACGACGGACTTACCTTCCATCGCATTGTGCCGAATTTCGTGATTCAGGGAGGATGTCCTCTGGGCAACGGAACCGGAGGACCGGGATACACCATAGATTTTGAAGAAGCCGACACCAAGCACCTACGGGGCTCTTTGGGTATGGCCCGGTCTCAGGATCCCAACTCGGGCGGCAGCCAGTTCTACATCTGCCTGAAGGACCTGCCTCAGTTGGACGGCAACTACGTGGTCTTCGGCAAGGTGGTCAACGGGATGGAGGCAGTAGACTCCATAGCCAAGGTCGAAACCGGTCCCAGGGATATGCCCAAAGAACAGGTCATAATGAAGAGAGTCTACGAGAAGACAGAGTAAAGACCGGAATGATCCCTATTTGCTGAGAGCCTCACCGTCACGGTGAGGCTCTTTGCTTGTAAATGCAATTCCGATTCCCGACTATCGCTTGGACTTCTTTCTGTACCGATTCCCGCGCGTCAACGTAGCCCGTGAAGCACAGTCGGTAACGAAGCTCAAGCCCGGAGAATCGGAACTCTACAATCTGGTTCACCTGAGGTTAGATCAAACAAGAATGAAAAACCCCGATCTCTCGGAAGAGATCGGGGTTTTGATGTTCCTCTTATAGAACCGGTTCATAGTTCGTGGTTCATGGTTCACCGTCTTCAGTCTAACATGGCGGGGAGCCTTCCTTGAACAAGTAGTTGAGCAGATACAAAGCATCCCCCACGTCCAACAGGCTGTCGCAGTTCACGTCCCCCATCTCCCAGGGCGAGGGTTCAGGACCGTCTCTGAACAGGTAATTTAGAATGTAAATGGCGTCCTCCACATTCACGATCCCGTCCGAGTTGACATCGCCTTTGGCCAGGCCTCCGGCCAGAATATACAAATCCTGAACGTCCGACTGGCTGGGCATGCTCGAATCGGTCACTCTGACGGTGAAGTCGAAGCTGTCCGCCGCTGTGGGAATGCCCGATATGACCCCGGTTGAAGGATCCAGCTCCAGCCCATCCGGCAGGGTTCCACCGTCCAGCTCCCAGGTGTAGGCAGCAGTTCCCCCCTTCACCAGAAGAGTCTCCGAATAGGCCGAGGAGAGCGACACCGAGGGCAGTTCGGTGGTGACTATGTTCATCCCGTACGAGGTGCTGGAGGCCGACCTCAAAACCCACTCTTCGGGGTCCAGGGAAAGGCTGGTGACGGCTGACGGAACCCGCACATGGAAGTCTTGGTGCCTGGAGTCGTTGAACGCAACCACCGTCGTGTCCCAGGAAGAGCCGGTTATCTTCAGGTCGACCGGCATGGTGAAATGGGTCGGATCGGTAGTCTGGGTTTGATCTATGTGAACGAACAGGTCATACTCGCCTCCCCCCGCCGATTCGGTGACGTAGGAGTAGCGGTATTTGGGGTAGTAGGTTCCGTAAATCCACTGGTCGAAGAAGTAATCCAGTTCCATCCCGGATACGGTTTCGCACACGTCCTTGAATCCGTCCGTGGTGGCCCAGTTGTGGGCAAAACGAGGATCGGCGTAGTAGGCTCTGAGAATGTCAAAGAAGTCGGCATCTCCTACCATGTGCCTCAGCATGTGCAGCACCCAGGCCGCCTTGTCATACACGATGGAGGCAAATATGCCGTATGCGTTGGTGGTGTCCTCCACGAAGATGGTTCCCCCGCTGGTGAACTTCATGTACCCCATGTAGGTATGATAATAACTCTCTCCCCGGGTAAACTCGGCCCACAGGGCCTCGCAATACGAGGCGAATCCCTCGTTAAGCCAGATCTGATGCCAGTCGTGCACGGTGATGTAATCCCCCCACCACTGATGAGACAGTTCATGAGCAACCACCCATTCGGAGTACCAGCTGGAGGAGAAGCTGGTGTTGGTTTGATGCTCCATGGCACCCCCCCAGGTGAAATGGGACATGCCGTATTTCTCCTCCACGAATGGATACTCGCCGAACGTGTTGGCATAGTACTCGATGATGGAGGGGGTGATGGGCCACAAGGCCTGGGCATCGGACAGTCTCTCCGGGTAGACGCAGTATATCACCTCCATGGAATCTCCCGCTATGGGATGGTACCAGTTGGAGAAGATGGAGTAATTGGTGGCGGCGATGGAGATCAAGTAGGTGGTGATGGGATACTTCTCGTGCCATTTGTAGGTTTTGGTCGACCCGTTGTCGACTATCTCCCTCAACAGTCCGTTGGAGGAGGCATACAGATCCGACCGGACGGTTATGTTGATGTCCGCCGAGTCCGCCTTGTCCTTTGGAAGATCCTTGCACGGCCACCAGGATTGGGCGAAGTACGGCTCGCTTAGGGTGCTCATTATCGGTTTGGAAGGACTTCCATGATAGCCCCAGTCGAACGACTGCAACCCCCCCTCCAGGGGATGCCCGTGGTAGTAAATGGTGAACCCGAACGGTTCGTGGTCGTAGGTGTCGTTAAGGAAAATCCGGACGATATCGTCAGTCCAGAAGTAGGAACAACTGCCGCCGAGGCTTTTCACGGAGTCGATATACATCTCCGAGTTGTCGAAGAAATTCAGCTCTACTACGTTGAAGCCGTCTATCAACGCCTGGGCATACATATACACCGAGCCGGAGACGATCTCCGTGGCGTCGTTGAGGGTCAAATCCAGCCGGTAGTATTCGACGTCGTAATTGCTTTGGGCTTTGGTCTCCTTGGCGCGCAGGGTGATGCCCGACTCGCGTAGCCGGTCCAGCCTCTCCTGTTTCATTTGGGCCAGCATGCGGTGGAAATCCGCCGGGTTGGTATTCTGATCGTTAAGCACCGTCTGGGCCGGTTGTGCATCCGACCGCTGGGAGTAAGCATTCTGAGCCGCGAGTCCGGGCAAGCACAGGCACAATCCCAGAACGAGAACCAACAGCAAGCGTTTCACTCTTGACCTCCTCGGAAAGCTTATGGTTAACCGCACAAGTAAAACAGCACACTCAAAAGGCCAAACCCATTTTGGCTATGAGCTTGGCCTACTATAATCTAAGCTATATTCCGTTTTTGTCAATGACATTCCGGTCCGAATCTAGATCCTGCGGACTTCTCGAACTTTTACCTGCGCGTTTGTGCGTCCCGAAATCCACCTAAGAATACGATTGACATAGCCTTGCCGTAAAACTAAATTTCGTGAAGATGCAGCAGGGTTCGATGTGGCGGCATTGTATTGAACGGATGTAAATCATGCGCAAACTTAGTTGTCCGCTTGTTGGAATAGGATTGCTTATGTTCCTCCTCCCGTCGATGGCGATCCCGGAGGTCGCATTCGACACGGAAGTGACTCTCGTCTCCAGATACGTCTGGAGGGGTTTCGACACCGTCCCGGACGATCGCCCGGTCGTACAACCTTACGTCACTGTGGCTTTTGGCCAGAGCGGGCTGTGGCTTAACCTCTGGTCGGCTATTGCGCTGGTGGATACCGATTTTGTGGAGTTGGACCTGATCGCCGGGTATGACAGACCGTTGTCCGAGCATTTCACCTTCTCACTGGGAGCAGGATATTTCACCTTTCCCAGCCTACCACATTATCCCGATGAGAACTCGACCACGCCCGAGGCATATGCAGGCGTGACGGCCTGCTCTTTTCCGCTTTCACCATCGGTGACTTTGTACTACGACTTCAATCTGGGAGACGGAATCTATGCCACCCTCTCTTTGTGTCGGGATCTTCGGGTTAAAGGGAGAACGGTACACTTGAGCTTCCTGGCGGGCTACACCAGGCAGTATCGGATTATCGGGGTCGATCCCGGCTTCTCGGACATATGTCTGGGTCTCTCCACCGACTTCGACGTCAAAGGCATAACCCTGACTCCCGGTTTCAATTATGTGATCGTCCCCAACGAGACTATAAACGACGAAGATGAAATCTGGCTTGGACTGTCGGTCGGTTGGTCGACGAATCGGTCAACGGATGGAACGGATTAAACGGATGACTCGGTGGATGGGTGCGGGGCTGCATTTGCGGTAAACGGCGGACTGCGGACGGAATAGCGGTCGATGCATGAAACGGATGACCCAGATAATGTAATCGAGTTATGAATTACGAAGAGACTCTCCGCTATCTATACAACCTCGAGCGCTTCGGGATGAAGCTGGACTTATCGAACATCACCGCCATTCTGAATCTTCTGGGAAAGCCCCATCTGCAGTATCCTACCATCCACATCGCCGGCACCAATGGGAAGGGTTCGGTTGCCGCCATGCTGCATTCCATTCTTTGCGAGTCGGGATATAAAACCGGTCTCTATACTTCCCCCCACCTGGTGGATTTTCGGGAGAGGGTCAAAGTTGGACAGGATTTGGTGGAAAAAGAATTCGTTTGTGATTTCGTGCACCGGCTGAAAGATCACATCGACCGGAGAGGATTTACCTTTTTCGAGGTCGTCACCGGTATGGCCTTCGAATACTTCGCCCGAGAGAAGGTGGATGTGGCGGTGATAGAAACCGGCCTGGGCGGAAGGCTGGATGCCACCAACATGATAACCCCACTGGTCTCCATCATCACCAACATAGGCCGGGAGCACACCCAGCAATTGGGAGAGGTTATCTCCCAGATAGCCAACGAAAAGGCGGGGATAGTCAAAAGAGGCGTGCCCACCATTACCGCGGTTACCCAGCCCGAGGCTTTGGATGCCATCAGAGCCGTTTGTGCCCAGAGAAAGTCCGAACTGATTCACGTTCAGGAACGGTCAAACTACGAGATACTGGAGTCTTCAATCCACGGATCGAGGTTTAGTTACTCATCCGATTCTTCTTCCTACGAGAATCTCGAACTTAATCTGGCCGGTTCCCATCAGATTCTGAATGCCGTGACTGCGCTGACAGCCGTCGGGAAGCTGCAGCAACAAGGATGGAACATAGGAGAATCGGCCATCAGAGCCGGACTGAAGAAGACGGACTGGAGAGCCAGGTTGGAGGTCTTCAGAGAAAGGCCTCTGGTTCTGCTGGATGTGGCTCACAACCCGCCCGGCATGAAAGTTCTCGCTCAAGCGCTGGATGAGCTTCTCCCCGAAAAGCGGATTACCTTTGTCTTTGGAGTCTTGGAGGACAAGGATCATCGCTCGATGCTGCTCGAACTCAACAGGAAAGCCGAGTTCATCGTGCTCTGCAAACCCGACTACAAAAGGGCGGCCGAGCCAGAGTCGCTCAGAGAGACTGTCGAGCAGAGCGGAATACCACACCAGATCATACCACGGGTCAAACAGGCCTACCTTTCTGCTCTCAAGATGGCCGAAGCGGAAGATGTGATCTGCGTTACCGGATCGCACTTTGTGGTAGGCGAGCTGCTGAGCAAGCTTCAGCCAAAGCGCCAAGATATAGCTCCGAGATAGATCTCTTCCGAGCTCTCCCATAAGAAAGTTCTTTACATCCGGCCATCCTCGGGTCATATTCCATGTGAATAGTACTTTGTCTGAAATCTGGAAAGGGGAACACATGGAAACGCTAAGAACGGTCTTGGGTGAAATCGGCAGAATCATAGAACACCCCATAGTCCATGTCAATCAGAGACCCCTCACCATCATGTCCATCGTGCTGGGCCTGATCATCCTTCTGATTTTCGTGCTCATCTCGAAAGGACTGAGGAGAGTCCTCAAGACCAGAGTCTTCGATAAATACCAGTTGGACGAGGGAATACAGCTGGTCATCCTCAAACTGACCCACTATCTCCTGGTGGGCTTGGGCGTTATCATAGCCGTGCAGTCCATCGGGCTGAATCTCACCAGCTTGGCAGTGGTCTTTGGACTTCTGAGCGTGGGAATCGGATTCGGGCTGCAGAACGTGGCTGCCAACTTCGTTTCCGGCCTGATCATTCTGTTCGAGCGTCCCATCAAAATAGGCGACCGGATAACCATAGGAGAAGTCTGGGGCGACGTGGTGAACATAAGTCTAAGGGCTACGCTGGTGCGCACCGTCGATAACATAACCATAATTGTCCCCAACTCCGAGTTCATCAGCTCCCAGGTGATAAACTGGTCCCACGGCGATCCCAAGGTGAGGGTTCACATTCCGGTGGGAGTGGCCTACGGATCGGACGTTCCGCTGGTAACCAAATCCCTGCTGGAGGTAGCCAAAAATCACCCCGAGGTTATGGATGATCCTCCGCCGCGAGTCTGGTTCACCGAATTCGGCAACTCGTCGCTGAACTTTGAGCTACTGGCTTGGACACTCGATCCCAAGAGGCGACCCGATGTCCTCAGTGACCTGAACAGAGGGATTGACGAGATCTTCAGGAATAATGAAATACAGATACCTTTTCCCCAGCGGGATCTACACATTCGATCCTCCGTCCCCATCGAGGCTTTGGGCCGAAGCAAAGACCGCAACGGTGAGAAATAGTCGACCC
>CAYMNI010000132.1:3156-7285 GCA_964391755.1 uncultured Ignavibacteria bacterium | reverse complement strand
CCACGGCCGCTCGATACTTGAACGGTATGGGCGCCGTTTCCTGCAGGACACCGTCAAGTCGGTATCTCACCCTTACCCTCTTTTCGTAGGTCTCGATGTGAATGTCCGAACAGCCCCTTCTTATGGCCTCCGCGATTATAGAATCCACCAGCTTGACCAGAGGCTTGTCTTGCACCTGGGATCTTATGTCCTGCTCCGTGGGCACGTCGTCAGACTGCTCAATCAGCTCCAGGTCACTTTCCTTCATGCCCTCCAGTATCTGGTCTATGGCCGACGTATCCTGGTAGTAGGTGTCGATGGCTTTCTGGATGGCTTTCTCCGGGCTTATCACCGGTTGAACCGCGTGCCGGGTGATGAACTTGATGGCATCCAGAACGTAAATGTTGTTGGGATCGGAGATGGCCACTATCAGGGTTTTTCCCAACTTGCTGACGGCGATGACGTTGAACTTCCTGGCGATATCCAGAGGGATCATCTTCACTACCTCCGGATTGAGTTCAATGTCGGATAGCCTCAAAGCTCCGATGTTCAGTTGCTTCCCGGTGAACTCCGCCAGTTCTTCTTCGTTGGGAACCGCCCCCATCCTGACCAGTATGTTCCCTAAGTTTTCCTTGCTGCCCTTCTGCAGGTCCAAGGCCTTGGCGAGCTGCTCTGGGGTTATCTTGCCCGCCCTGACCAACATGTTTCCCAATTCGCGTGACATAGCCCTTGCCCAAGCTGACTGCGTTTCCCTTCACCAGCCAGGCACCTTGTCTTTCCTTCACAGAGAAACCCGCCGTATCCAACAACGGCTCTCTTCGGTGCACTGGCAAGCGCGAGGGTGAGGTTATTAAGACTGATCGGAGAATATATCGTCCAGCCTGCTCTCCAGGGAACTGGAGAACTCCGCCTCCTGCTCCGGACTCTTCTGGTCCTCAACCCCCTGAGTCGGACCGTGGCTGGATAACAATATCCGAGCCAGATCCTGGGTGGCTTCCTTGGCATAAAGCCGAACCATGCCGATGGTGGTCCGATCATCGAAGATGACTGCCAGGATGGTCCTTTCCCCCACCAGAGTGATGTGAATGTGGTCCTTCTTCCCCTGGTGAAACAGAACCGAGAACTCCGGTTCGCCCAACAGCCGGGCGATCTCCCGGGTGGAGGCAAAGCTTCCCGCAAGAAGCGCGGCCAATGCGGTGGTGTCCAGAGACTGGGTGAAGCCCTGGCGGGTGATCAGGTGGCCGTCCTTGTCCACCAGAAGAACGCATTTGGCTTGTGCGTTTTTGATCAGCCTATCCAGAGATCTCTCAATCTTCTCGATCTGCTCTTCATAGATTACCAGGTCCTCCTCTCTCAATGTAGCACCTCCGCTCTATCTATTTGAAGAGTTTGCCCAGCCAGCGCAGCAAGAAGAAGCCTTTGGATCTGTCCTTCCTGTGAGATCTTCCCGCCGACCAGCTTATTATGGTTGAATTGTCACTTGCCGTATCTTGGTTTTGCACTTGTGCTTCTCCATCCGCTCCACCGCCTCCAGTCGGCTCGGGCCGGTCAACCTCCTGCGGTTCCATCTGCCCCGGATCCTCGACTACGACCCCTGCCTCAGATTCGGCCTGCTCTAAAACCGCCGTAACCGCCGATGTCTCCACCGACCTGGATGACTGGGGAGGGGTGTCTACATCGACGACCGCAGCCACCTGCTCAACTTCCGGCACCTGCGAAAGGTCCACTTCGACTGGTACCTTTGGAGCCTCCGCCACTTTGACATCTCTTTCCGGGAAAAGCTGCTTTCGTTTGGCCTGGTCCAAGACCAGTTTGCTGATACACTTGAGCGTGTCGAAAACGCCGGGGCCTTTGGTGGCGACCGCCTCGAAGTGGGGAAGTCCTCTGGGATTTAAGTTCCTCTCCAACTCCTCCACCGGGCATATGAAATTGAGGTCCCTTTTGTTGTATTGCAGCACCAGGGGTATTCTCTCGATCCGGTAGCCGTATTCCGATAGATTCTCGGCGAGGTTCTCTAAGCTCTCCAGGTTTTCGTCCATTTTGCTTCTCTGCGAATCGGCCACGAAGACCAAACCGTCTACTCCCCGCAGAACCAGCTTTCTGGTGGCGTTGTAATAGACCTGCCCGGGGACGGTGTAAAGCTGAAACTTGGTGGCAAATCCATGTATCCTGCCGATGTCCACCGGAAGGAAATCGAAGAAAAGAGTTCTGTCCTGATCCGTGGCCAAGGAAATCAGATCACCTTTGCTATGAGGTGGGATCTTCTTGTGCACATACTGAAGATTGGTGGTCTTTCCGGAAAGACCAGGACCGTAGAACACGATCTTGCACGATATCTCCTTGGAGGCATAATTTATAGACGCCATCGCACCTCTCCGTTTCCTGACTTCGATGTCCCACTAAACGGATTTCCCTACCAGCCTTATCTTCTCCGCCGCACTCTTGATCTCCAAACGGACCATTCCTACGTTCACCTGAGACTCGGTGGTTACGGCCAGTATGCCGATTCCCACGTCGGTCAAGAAAAGCTTACCTTTGTCGGCCTCTACGGTTATCTGTTTGAGGCCCTCATTGGAGAGTCGTTCCAGTGAGCTCTTGACCGTGCTGACGATGGAAGATGCCAAGGCTCCCACGGTATCGTCCTGGAGTTCGGTGTTCATATCGGCTGCAATCACAATGCCGTCCTGTCCCACCACCATGCTCCCGTTGATCCCGGCGGTTTTGTTCAACTCGTTCAGTATCTCATACATATCAGGCCTCCACTGCTTTTGCCGCATTCAGCCGGTACTTCTCGGCCAGGAATTTCTCTATCATCGTGATGGATTGGGTTATTCGAACTGAGAGCAGTTCATCCGTGCGGCGCTCCGACAGCACCACCAAGGTGAATTCTTCTATCTGATGGAAACATATCCATATGTCCTGGGTATAGATTGCGATTTTCTCCGAGATTCCTTCTCCCATGACGCGGAGCACCGCGTCATTGCTCTCCTTCAGATGTCGAGAATAAGAAGCCATCCTCTCGGCATCCAGATCGGGTGAAGAATCGCACGCCACCACCAGTCCCTCCGGGTCCACCAGAAGTGCCGCCCTCACCCCGGCATATTCTCTCAGATAATGCAGTATGCCATCAAAGCCCGGTTTGGCTGCCATCTTGGACTCCTTTTCCCCAAAGACCGATCTTTTGGATTCCGCGCGGCTTTCCGCAATTTCGGCCGGAGCTGAAGGCGGAAGTCCTCCGGTCTGTTGCTCGAATCCCACCACTTTCAACCTCGCGGAGGTCCCCCGATTCCTCAGGAAAACCTGAATGGGTGGTTTGAGCACAAAGGGACACATGATCGCTTGAAGCAGAAGAGCCGGAGCATACTGGTGAATCCCCTGTCGGACGGCGGAACCTAACGGGACGGAAAACATCACCAAAAGGAGCATCCCGAAACCGATGCCCAAGCCGATTCGATAGCCTAAGGTAACCACCGCGAAGGGGAAAATCCTGGATGCCGACTCCCTGGGGAACATGACAAAGAACGCTATAGTATACCAAGCCAGCTCCAACGGAAGGAGCAAAAACGCAGACAGATTCAGTGTCATGCCGAAGTCTTTGGGGAACAGAATCAACGGGACCACCAGAATGAAGCAGGTGATCAGCAGGAATCCCCTCGTTTCGCTTCGGTAATCGGAACTCACCTCTGACCCCCTTTTACTAGAAGATTTGCAGAAAGGTGATCCAAAAGCTCATTGGCCCTCAACCTCAGGGCTCCCACATTTGCCTCTGGAGCGTAGAACAATACCAGAGCCCGCTCTCCGAAGATAGCTATCCAGAAGCTGAACTTGGTGGAGTCTATCCATATGTGCCGGTACTGGCCGAAATTAATGCCCGACATCCCGGGGCTTACACATCCGATTATCCTGGCGGTGACGGCTCCGATGAGATCCGCAGCCATATTGGGATTGAGTTTGCTTTCTATCACCACTCCATCCTCTCCCACTACCAAAGCCCCCAGCACCCCGGGTAGAGATTTCAGGTAGTGCACCCCGTCCTTCAGATCGACCACCTTGGAGATGCGAACTCGTTCTTTAACCGTCATCAAATCCAGGCCCATCCTGCCTGCCTCGGTCTCCTCCTTCATGGAGTTGAGCAGGTCCACCACCATCT
>CAYMNI010000132.1:0-3146 GCA_964391755.1 uncultured Ignavibacteria bacterium | reverse complement strand
GTTCTCTGGATCTGCAACCCTGAGTCTCTCCAGAACTTTCCTGGCTTCCTTGGGCTGATCCTTCTTGATCAATATCTGTGCCAAAAGCAGTTCCGTAGCTCTGGTTCTTCCGTCTGCCTGTTCGGCTGAAGCCAACTCCTTCTCCGCCTCGGTGCACATCCCCCGCTCCAGGTTGATTCTGGCCATAACCAAATGTCCGGGACCATAGTTCGGATGAAGCTTCAACCCTTGGCTGCAGGTGTGAAACGCCTTGCTTAAGTCTCCCTTCTTGCGGTATGCATCTGCCAGTGCCGCGAAGACCAAAGATTCTGGATTCTGAGAGAGTATCTCCTCGCACTTGGAGATCCTCTCATCCACCTGTGCGGTTAGCTGCATAAGCCCTTTCAACTGATGCCATACTGGCCCCGGACGCAAAAGCCCATCACCGAAGCGAGCGCCGCAAGGCCAAGATGCCTCTTATGAGACCAATCAGAGAAGTACTCGGAATCTGGCTAATTAGTTTATCGACAACCGAATTCTGTTACTTAACTTCGGGCATTGAAAAAACCCTGCTAAGTATTGTTAGCCTCTGGAGTTGAGAAAGATGCGAGTTTCCCGACATAGCCCCCGGCCCCGGCTGTCAACTCAAGACCTTCTTCATAAAGTGAATGCCTGAGGCTAAAGAGACCACGAAGAGAAGACGCAGGACGGAGACGATGCTGACAGAGACGCTCATAAGTCCCATGTTGGTGGATAAACTGAGGACCTGTGCCGCGAAAAGCAGAATAAAAGAGAGTGAAAAAAGACTCCAACCGGAGGCCAGCTCGCCGTCCCGGAGAAAGGATTTGACCTTCACCGAGATGACAAAGCAGGCCAATATCCCCGCCAGGAGTAAAAAGTCCAAAAGTGCCGGTAACAATTGAGGATCACTCGACCCCCGGATGGCGGCATGGTACGAATCCGCATCCTGCTGACCTGGGACTCCTGGTGTCAAAAGCAAAACCATACAAACGCTAAGTAGGAACGCCACTCTTTTGCCGGCCACTATGCCGCCAGATGTGCGAATTTTATCTAACCACATGGCTCACTCTGCTTTAGGGTTTTCAGAAGTTCTTCCTCCAAATCATATTCTTTGACCATTGACCTGCGCTCGGCCACTACCTGTGCCACCTCCCTTTTGATCTCGGAAACGACCTGCCGGGTTACATTGGTGCCCAGACTCCTCAAGATGCCCCTTAAGAATTCCAGAAGCAGATCGTTCAGTCCCACCATCATCTTGTGGAACCTTATCGCCTCGGGAATTCTCTCCAGCCAAGCTTCCAGGTGGCGGAAGTCCAGAAAATTCTCAGGGCTTTCCAGCTTGACTAAAAGGGGATTGAGAGCTTTCTGTCTGTCCAAGCATCGTTTGAGAATCGTCTTGGCCCCTTCTCCCAGTTTGGCGGAGGCCACTCTCTCCACCCTCAGGTAGGATTGAGAGTACAGTTTGACTATCATCCCCAGCAGAAGTCTCTCCTCGTCGACCTTATGCCGTTTGGCTTGTATTTTCTCTCCGGGTTCGATCAAACCGGAGTTGATCAGATTGTAAAGGGCTTTCCGTGTGCTGAATTCGCTCAGGGGGCTCACCTTCAGGAAATCCGGAATGGTCCTCTCGCCGTCCACCAGAGAAAGCACCTGCAGCTCCTCCACCTTCATGGTCACTTTGCTCGACTTCATCTTGGGATTCTTCACCACCCGGAGTCGCACGTTGTCCGGGGGGAGCGTTTCCTGGATGTGAATCCACTCGTCTATCCTCCTGGTCCCTTCCATGATCACATTCATGGTGTTGAGCTGAATATTGTTCCGGTCCGCGGAGGACAGCTTCCCTTCGTAGAATACGAACTCACCCGATTTCCAACCGAACAGACGATAGACTATCTCCTCTATCTGGAACCGTAGAAATTCCACCAGTTCCTCTTTACTGATCAACCCCATCTCGGAGAGTATGGTTCCCAGCTTCTTGCGCGTTACCTTCTGCAAGCTCAGGGCTCTCTCTAAGTCCGCTTTCTGAATCCTCTTTCGGTTGAGGATGATGTTTCCCAGAAGCTCCTCCTCGCTTCCCGAGGAAGAAGCATGAACGATGTTCCCCTTCACGAAATATATGCTCCTGTTCTGATCCTCCCGGGAGATGGATAGCATACCGGTCTTCCCGGAAGTGCTGATCAGCTGCAGAAGGTCGGATAAAGGTACCGTCTTCAGATTCCCTGACAGCCCCGCCGTTTCTTTTATCTGAGCTTCCATGATAGGAGTTAGAATCGGAAACCGAGATGCATCGCTGTCCACAGCTTTTCAGATGCACCTAGTTTCATCCACCAATAATAATCGGGAGGAAACCTCTCCTTCTTAACCGCCTAACCAAAAAAGATTTGCCCGGATTGACGGGCGGCGATCCCGGCTGCAAGAATGAACATCTCCCAGCCTGCAGCCAGGTGGAGGAAGGCAGTTGGACCTGCTGTGTGTACCCTGACTAAACCAACATCTGCCGCTTTTAGGACCGCGATGGGCATTGTGTTTCGGATTTCAGCAGAGAGGAGATCAGTGGCTCAAATTGTTGTTGAGAAACAGTGCGTCGGGGGGGGTGAGATCAAAGAGCATCGTTCTGTTTGTCGTCCTCAAACCCAATAAAAGCCAGCGCTCCTCTCAGATGGACGCTGGCTTTGATTTTGTTTATTGGATCCTCGGGTCCTGACCTGGGTTATTGGGTAATCAAAATTTATCTATTGTCCTTGGCTTTTCCGTCGTCGATTTTCTTCGGTTTGGTCTCTTTCTTGGCCTCTTTCGCGGTCGGCTCCTTGCTCTTCTCCGGCTTGGCTTCGGTAGGCTTGGGGGTGGCTGGAGCAACTTTCGCCGCGGATTTCTTTTCCTGCTGTATAGGTCTTTTCTCCGCCTGTTGTTTCTCTTTGGCCGGCTTTGTCTTCTTCTCCAGCCTGTCGTCTACTCCGTTATCGTTGGCATCCATGAAGTAGTCGTATCGCTCCGATGCTTTTTGCCGATCCTCTTGTTTGTCGGAAGGTTCCGGCTTGTTGGCCGCCGCCTTCTGCTTCTCTTCCGCACCACGGATGGTCTTCCCGGAAAGAGCTGCAGATCTGGATTTCTGCTTTGCCTTTTCCTTGGTCATTTCCTTGATCTCG
>CAYMNI010000131.1:0-7296 GCA_964391755.1 uncultured Ignavibacteria bacterium | reverse complement strand
GGATGATATTGCACCGGAATGAAGGCGACCAGGCTTCGGGTGAAATCGACCATTTCGACGGTGTCTGAGAAAACAGACAATGGTCAGGACCTAGTGCCCAGCCAAAGTTGCTTGTAATACGGTGATCCAAGGAGGGTCGTCGGAGTCCTGGTTCGGACTTAAGCCGGGACGGGGAGGCCGTAAGAAGGTTGAAGTCTCCTTTCCTTTGTTTTCGAACTCTCAATACCGGTTCGAAGTACAGGACAAGGAGAGGCTTTCGGAGGCTCGAAAGATAAGACTTTTGGGCATGCAAAGCTTTTTCCCAACGAGTTCCCCACAAACCGAACCGAACCTGATGGCCCTCATTTTATTATCATATAGTAGCCAGCACCTAACTTAAGTTAGGTGCTGGCACCACACCGGAAGTCTCTCCTCTCCAGACAAGCCCTGAAGATTCGTATTCTGATGCAACCGGAATTCAACTTATAATCATCGATACATCATTGCGACGAGTCAGCACGACGCAATATTATGCAGGATGAACACCCATGCCCTTCCTACCAAGCGGGGCTGGTAATCCCGACCGCTAATCCTGGTCAGTTTATTCTGTTGAAGACCAGGAGTTAGGTTTGGTACTCTCTCATGGCCTCCCTTCTCTAGATGAACCTCCCGAAAGGGAAAGCCGGGCATTATGGCTTAAGGCCAAGCCCGCAGAGAAGAATTTCTGCCATGTAGAGCGATCATTTGTGGTAGTCTGTGCCTTCAAGGATGGAAAAGGCTCGATAGATTTGCTCCAGAAGGATAACTCTTGTCATCTCGTGAGTGAAAGTCATTGCAGAAAGGGAAAGCTTTAACTGGCATGTATCCGCAACCCCTGGGGACAAACCCAATGCTCCTCCCAGGATAAAGGTGAACTGGCTGTACCCCCGATTCAGGTTCTCTTTCAATAAACGAGCTAAGCCCTCCGAACTGAGCTGCTTGCCCCCCTTGTCCAGCGCTACGCGTAGATGGGATGATCCCGCTGAGTCATCTTTCTTCAAGTAACGGATGATTCTATCAGCTTCCGCTTCCAGAACGGCTTCGCTCTTTCTGGATCGTGTGATTTTCTCATCTTTGACTTCCACTAACTCGATGTGTGCATGCTTCCCCAGGAGTTTGCTGTAATGATGCATTCCCTGCTTGATCCAATCTTCCTTGGTCTTACCTACTGCAAGCACTCTGATTTTAACCAACTTCGGCTCCAGGATATGCCGTGACCCTCCGAACTGCCGTGCGATTCACTCCTTTGCTCTTCTACTTGCTTACCACTGAGAATTCTCTTTCTTTCTTAGTTTCGTTTCCAGCCCGGTCGCGCGCCCATACGCTCAAAATATGCTTGCCGAGGGACAAGGGTAGAGTCGGACGGGTCGAGAGGATTTTGTTGTCCACGTCGTATTCCGAGATCATCCATTCACCATCAATCTCCATGCTCATATAATCATCTTCTCCCGTGCCGGAGAGATCGTCCGTTATCAAGGCGGTAATTCCGGGTCTCCTGCTCTTTATCCTGGCTCCCGGCTTGATCGAGATTCTCGACACTACGGGCGGAAGGGTGTCCTCCAGCAGGGCATAAGTAGAGAGATATCGTACTCTTCCACCCACCGTACCACCAGCGGTGTCCAAATCATGACCGACGTAACTCCATGTGTTCTCTCCTGCCAGTTCGTACACACCCAACCTGCCGGGATCGCAGCTTCCCCGAGGATAGCTCAAGCGGATATCGGCCCAACCGTTTAAGGGGATGGTTGACGGTTCAAACGAGTAGATTTTGCCCACGGGTCGCCTCGCCGGCTCGGACTCCGGATCCGTGGCGGTGATATTCACGTTGATGTCGCCGTAAACCACGTTCGGCTTCGCCTCCAGCCTGGCCCGGCCATCCGAGCTGACGGCTGAACCTCCGTATGAGTTGGTTATAATGGCCACAGGAACGACCGTTTTCAGCATCACGGTGTCGCCGTGCACAGTCGCTGCTTCCCCCAAGAGGGTCATTTCCTTCTGATCCCTCAGGTAAAACGGGAATATCACCCGGTAGTGTTCGGGGTCGGTTTGCTCGCAGAAAAGGGGATCGAAGCTGAATGCTCCGGATTCGAGTGAGAGCAAGGACAAACCGGTAAGGACCTGGTCGAACTCAAGATCGAAAGCGAACGTATTATCCTTGAAAACGTGCCCAAAGCTCCAGCCGAGGGTGTTTGCATGTTCCGGGGTATGCCCCGGGTCGACGTCGACCGACAGATATCTCTCTTCTGAGACGGCCTGAAATCCGTCTTTCAGTTTCACCCTGAGCAAGGCTGGTTGGTCCCAGTCTTCTTTAAATCTGATAGTCTCCTCCCCCTGCTGCTTGTCTATGACTACTATTTTGAGGTCTTGCCATGTCATACTCGGTAGTGATCGACCCTGCACCACGATCTCTTTGACTCTATCATCCGGATCCTCAAAGAGCAGATTGATTTTAGGCTCTCCGTCTCCATTCTCAATCGAACAGGAGAGAATCACCGGCGCTCGATCGAAGATGATCGGAAATACCGCCAGTGAAACGTTTCCCAAAGCGTCGACCGCCTTGATCGTCACCTGATGACTGTCGGGGCGGACGCTTCTGGCCGCAACCTTACCTCCTGTCGGATTGTACAAGGTGAGATCATTGCCCTCTTCCGCGTAAAGCTTATAAAAGTCTGTTCCCCGAGTTTTCCTAAGTTCAAAATCGCGATCCAACTCGATCTTGTGCGTGGTCTCAAATGAGATTCGATCGTACCGGGAGGCAAAAAGCAGGCTATCGTCCAGATAAAGTTCCAGCCTATAGACACCAAACTTGAATCGGGAGTTATCCATCTTGTCGTAGACCGAAACCTCCAGACCCATCTCCCCCTCAGCCACCGGCGCGTGATCGGGTCTGTAAGTACCTTGCGCCGAGTTGAACGAAAGCGGGAGTATTGTCGGTTGGGTGGAGCCGTCGACTTTAGCTCCCACCTCCAATGGCCGGAAGGCCACGTACTGCATAACCGGCGGAATCCGGTCCTCGACGGACAGGCCCCAAGTGAGTGGATTAAGCGGGTTATTGGCCGAATCCCTGAGTTCGAAATGAAGATGCGGGCCTCCCCACCCGCTTTCTCCGGAGTAGCCTATCACCTCCCCCCTCTCCACCCGGATTTCTCTCTCCGGCAGGAACAGATCCGTACGATATCTTCTGTTCTCCAGTTGCTCTTTCTCCACCACTTCCGCTATTTTCTCTGAGAATGCCGAAAGATGTCCGTACACGGCGAATCCGCCGTCATCCAACTTTAAGTATACTGCTTTTCCGTATCCCTTCCAGGATGCAAAAACTCTGTAGACATACCCGGATTGGCAGGCCGATACCTCGTATCCGGTTTTCCCCCCCGTGGGTATGTCAATGCCGGAATGAAAGTGGAAATGACGATAATCGGCGAAAATCGAGGAGAGGCCTTTGAACCCGTTCAGGGGCCATAGGTATTCTGAATCCATCGCTCCGGTTGGGGAGAAACCGACGACAAAGGTGACCCAGGAGGCTGTAATAAAACAAAGCATGCGCTTCATAGCCCCGGAATGGTAAGGCATGGCAGCACCTTTGTCAAACCTTTTGTCGCCGGCGTTACAGGTGACTATTCGGAAGGTCTTCCCGCAGTGTGACCGGCTACACTGGAGATCTGGGAGAAATCCCTAAAGGTTATCGTGTGAGGCGCATACTGCAATATGCTTTTCAGGTCGAAGTGTATAGTGATTTGGGAAGATTTCGTGCACCTGGTGCGGGGATAGCTGAGGATAAGCCAATATTCTCCCCCTGATCTTCAAGGGGAAGAAAAGTGTCCTATGATCCTACTCTGCCTTGGCCGTCTCCACCCTCTGGTTGTGGCTGGAACCGGAGGCTTGATCTATGTCCACTATCTTTATGTTCTCGGCATATCTTTTCGTTCTGTATCGGGTGATCCGCCCGATCTTCTTGACCAATTCCACCATCCTTTCCACCTGCCCCATCACCTTTTCCAGTCTTTCCACCAAAGGATCCCCCTGGGGCAGCCTGGCCATCACCAGCTGTAGATTTCCCATGATGGCGGTTAGAGGCTGATTCAGCTCATGGCTGGCAGCTCCCGCCATTTCCACCACCGCGGCCTCCTTTTCCTTCTGAATCAGCTTGTCCTGGGTCTCCTTTAACTCCTGATTCAACCTCACCAATTGATCCTGCATCTTCTTCATCTTGATTAAGTTCCTGCATTTCAGCGGAAGCTGGAATCTGCGATCGTCGTCACTCAGCGGCTTGGTGAAATAATCGTTGGCTCCCAGCTCCAGTCCTCTCTCTATAGCGGAAGAGTCCTTGAGGGCCGAGGCGATGATTACCGGAACGAAAGCGGTCGATGGATTATCCTTTATCTTCTCCAGAGTCTGAAAACCGTCCATTCCCGGCATCATGAGGTCCAGAATGATCAGATCGGCGCTCCCTTGCTTCAAGAGCGTCAATGCCTCCTCTCCTCTGCCTGCTTCCAGAAACTCATATCCTCCCGGGCGCAATATGGTCCTCAGGATTTTGAGATTCACTTTCTCGTCGTCGACCAGGAGTATAGTGTCCATTGTCTCTCCCTTTCACTTGGGGTGGCGCTGGTGGAGGAAGCGGATGTCGGCTTCCTCTTGAGTGCACCATCTCCCCCCCAGGATGCGTTTCATTCGACATGACCGGACTTCTCTATAGCGCTTATCGGCACCGGCAGGGATTACTTTCCAATTTTGTTGCATCCATCACGGTCTTTTTGGGGCGGCATCCGCCGCGAATCCTCTCTCTCACACGGTTTGATTATCCAACCGGGAGACGACGGCTGGTAAAACCCGCGGATCAACCCCCTGTCTGGCTTACCAGAGTCCCCCCTTCCCTCCCGGAGTAAACCTTGCTTAAAACGTCCAGCAACGCCTTCTGATCAACCGGCTTGGTGAGAATCGGGGGTGTCGGGTCCAGATCGCTTTCCGATAACCTTCTCTCCACTAAGGTTCTGTCCTGTCCGGTTACTATGATCATATGAGCGTCTCGGGTACTCGAATCCTTCCGCAATATCCTGATTACCTGCTCCGCGTTCTTCAGTTCGCCTCCCGCCTTCTGAGGTAGAGAGAAATCCAGCAGAACCAGATCCGGGTGATGATCTTTGCTCAGGTTCACGGCATCATCTGCATTGCGAGCTCGGATGGTGGTGAGACCTTTGCTCTGCAGCAACTCCTCCAGGTAACGCCCGAAGACGGGATCGTCCTCCACGATCAAAGCCAGCGGGCCTTGTCCGTCGCCTCCAACCCGGTCTACGTCCTCCTCCAGGTAGGCGGATTTCCCTTTTGGGGCATCTCGGAAGATGGGGACCGTAAAGGAGACGGTGGTGCCTTGGCTTTCTCCCGGACTGTCCATTCTTATCAACCCCCCCATCATCTCCACCAGGTTTTTGGTAATGGTCAGTCCCAGACCGGTTCCTCCGTGTTTTCTGGTGGAGGAACCGTCCACCTGTCTGAATTTCTGAAAGAGCTTGTCCTTCATCTCAGGTGGAATGCCAATCCCGGTGTCTTCCACCTGGATCAGGACATTGCCCTTCTCCTCCCGTACCGAGGACCTCACCATTATCTTCCCCTGGTCGGTGAACTTGACGGCGTTGCCCACCAGGTTTACCATCACTTGTCTCAACTTCCCGGAATCCGCATAGACCATAGGAGACGGATCATCCTGGCAACTGAAATCCAGTTTCAGCTTCTTCTGCTGGGCCTGAACCTCAGCCAGCAGCCGCACCTCCTCAAACAGGATATTCAGATCGACCTCTCCCAACTCCAGCTCCATTCTGCCGGCCTCGATCTTGGCCAGATCAAGCACGTCGTTTATAATGGCCAAAAGGTGTTTGGCGCTTTGCTGGGCGTTCCGCAGAAACTCCCTTTCTTCCTCCTGGTTGGCGCAGTATCCGTCCAGGGCCAACCCCAGGAACCCAATGATTGAATTTAAAGGGGTGCGAAGCTCGTGAGAGGTATTGGCCAAAAATTCACTTTTTATCTGACTGGCCTCCTCCAGCTTTCGGTTAAGCCTCTGAAGCTTCTCTTTGGTCTTCTGGACATCTTCGAACAGCAGGGCGTTGTCGATGGCTATTCCGATTTCGTTCCCCACCGAGGAGAAAAACTCTTTTTGCCTATCCGTAAAGCGCCTTTCAGGCTCCCAGTCCATGTTCATTACTCCCAGCACCTGATCTTTGGATCTTAAGGGTATGCATATGTGCGAACGCATCCTGTGTTCATCACCCCCGTCCTGTCCGAGACTGATGCAGTTCCTCATTCCTATCAACCGGGGCTGTTTGGATCTCACCACCTCCCAGTACAAACAATCCTCGCCCGCCCCCGCAGCTTCCCTTTCCGCCATGTCCTGGGACAGCCCTTGTCGCGCGACTAAGTTCATCCTGTTCTGGAGCTCCCGGTCTACCAACATCACCCAGCCCACTTCGCGATGGCTCAAATCCAGAATAGCAGATAAGCTTCTGTCAATTATCTCCTGCAAATTCAGCGATTGGCCCACGGTGGAGGCAATGGTGTTAAGTGCCGAGAGCTCTCTATTGCTACGCAGTATCTCCCGTTCCAGGCTCTTCTTCTCGCTGATGTCCTGGCAGATGCTCAGTATTCCCACCGGCCTTCCCTCACGGTCTTTGATCAAAGACGAGGATATTTGAGCCGGAAACGTGCTTCCGTCCTTCTTGGGCTCCTCGGTCTCCGCGTTCCAGTATCCCTCGGCGAAGATCTGCTGCAATGATTGATCCAAAGTCGGCCAGTAGTGTTCCGGATAAAACTCCTTCTGTTGCCGGCCTGTCATCTCATATGGCTCGTAACCATGCATGTGAGCATGCGACCGGTTCACAAACAGGATTTTTCCGGCAAGGTCGATCACCACGGCACCGTCGGTCGCCGACTCCACGGCGAAGGAAAGCAAACGAATGTTCTCCTCCGTCCTTTTCTTCTGGGTGATGTCTTCCACAATCAAGGTGTAGCCGACTAAGTTTCCTTCTTCTCCTTTCAACGGGGTAATGGTGACTACGGCAGGGAAGCTCTGCTTCCCTCGTCTCACCAGATCCACTTCCCCCTTGTATATCCCGGCCTCCCGGGTGTGCTCCAGCAGGATATATATGAAATCGCTCTCGGACGCGAAGAAATCCTGGAGCCACATCTTCTCCATCACCTCCGCCACCTCGTAGCCGAAAATCAATTCGGAGCTCTTGCTGTAGAACGTGATCCTGCCGTCCGTGTCGATGGTGATGATGGCCCGATCCA
>CAYMNI010000130.1:0-7335 GCA_964391755.1 uncultured Ignavibacteria bacterium | reverse complement strand
GTGTACATACCCGAAGATGAGAGCAAAATGGGATTTCATGCAGTCGGGGGAATCCTCTTGTCCCCTCCCGTTTTTCCGCTGGAGCTTTTGGTGGAGGCGAGATACACCACGGTGCAGACTGAAGGAGCCCGGGCTCGATACACCACTTTGCTGGCGGGACTTACCTACAAGCTTCCATGAGAGGCGGCAAGCCCAGGCTCATCCGAATTCCCCTGAGTGCGGATAACGCCGCAGCCCAGCCTTTTATCTGCCGGGACGAATCGAGCAGCCGGGATAAACAGGTATGGCAATGATGCGAGAATTGTCGTGAGCCGTGCGGCCAAGGAGAGGCAAATCTCATGAGGAGTTGACAAACAACAAGCCTTGTGTTATCATCTCTGGTCGATTGATACTGCAGCAGGAGGATGATTATGTGGAAAACGATGGTATTCGCAACGATGATAATTCTGTGTCTGATCCCTTGTGCCCGGGCTCAATTTCTGGGTCAGCTCACCCCGGCGCCTACGGTTAATCAGGGGGAGGCATTGGTGGGAGCATATCTGGGAGTGTATGAGGACGCTTTTTCGCTCTTCGGACAGTTCCGTTACGGGATAGCCAAGTACTTCGACGTGGGACTGAAAATGGGCATGATCAATTGGAGTCCGGGATACGGTGAGGGCCAAACCGGTCTCACCGTAGGCGGAGACGTCAAATACTGGTTCATGGACCAGGCTTCCGGCGATCCGCTGGACGTCTCCTTTGCCGTGGCAACCGAGCACCTGGGTGTCTCGGATTTCAGCATCTTCTCGTTGGGCGGAAACATCATTGCATCCTACCAGATCGATTATGCCGAAGGAAAGAGCGTTACCCCTTACGGTCGTTTGAATACGAGATGGGAACGACAGAAGTTCACCCGGTCGCCGGTGGCGGGCGAGGAGGGCTCCTGGAGCGACGACGAGCTGGACGTGGCGCTGACCATGGGAGCGGAGCTGAAGCTTGCCTCGGATTTGAATCTGGTGGGTGAATTGCAGATTGATGATAATGTGGGATTCGTGGCAGGATTCAACTACTCCATATTCTGAGGCTGCGGCACAGAGGAATAAGGATTAACCCTGAATTCCCACCGTCCCCGTTTTCAAGAAGAGAGGAGCTTTGAGCCTGCTGGAAGCAGTGGTTTTGGGAATCGTTCAGGGTCTGACAGAGTTCCTCCCCATCTCCAGCTCCGGACACCTGGTTTTAGGCGAATTTCTTCTCAAGATCAAACTGGACGACGTCAGTTTCGAAGTGTTCGTCCATCTCGGCACCTTCTTCTCCGTGGTGATTGTTTTCAGGCATACCATCCGGTCCCTGCTACAGGCGGTGTGGCTACGGATCGCTTCGCGCTTGTCCGGCCTAAGTTCAGATCAGGTTAAGAAGGACGTCAGTTTGTTGTGGTTGATCGTGGTCGGATCCATCCCCGCGGGGATTGTCGGTTTGCTCTTCAAAACTCAGATCGAGAGAAGCTTTGCTTCCCCCACAATGGTGGCGGTGATGTTGCTGATCACGGGTGCGGTTTTGTTCTTCACCGCCTTCTTCCAGACTCCCCGGGTCAGCATGAGTTTCCCCGACGCGGTGGTGATCGGAATAGCTCAAGCTTTGGCCATGCTTCCCGGCATCTCCCGTTCCGGAATGACCATCAGCGCAGGGATCTTCAGAGGAGTGGAAAGGTCGAGGGCGGCCGAGTTCTCCTTTCTTCTCTCCCTGCCGGCCATATTGGGAGCCGGTCTGATCGAGTTGCGTGAGGTGCTGGGCGATCCGCTTTTGCAGGAGAATCTGACCATATATCTGGCCGGTGCGATCACCGCTTTCGGCGTGGGGTATGCGGCCATAAGGCTTCTTCTGAAGGTGATAAGAAAGGGGAAATTCCAGTTCTTCGCCTACTACTGCTTCGCGCTGGGGATTTTCTTCTTGGTGTTTTCCAGGTAATCCTCTGGGGAGAGGTCAGGTTTCGCGCCCGGTCTTGCAGCTTCCATCACCATGGACAGAAAAGTTAAAAAAATCCTGATCGTCCGCTTCAGTTCTCTGGGGGACGTTGTCCTCACCACTCCGGTCGTCGGCGCTCTGAAATCCGCTTTTCCGGAATCGAAGATATTCTTCCTGACCAAAACCGGGTATCGCGATCTTCTTAGAGCAGATCCAAGGATTTCCGAACTGGTGGAATTCGATCCCGATGGAAAACACAAGGGGATAACCGGTCTGCTGCGATTGGCCTCTGAGCTTCGGTCGCAGGATTTCGATCTGTTGGTCGATCTCCATTCCAACCTACGCAGCTTTTTTATCCGCCACTTGGTTAAATCCCAGATAAAGCTCAAATACAACAAAAGGTGGTTGACCCGGTTTCTCATGGTTCACTGCAAATTCCTCAAGACCGAACCCATTTGCACCGTCGATTCCTATCTGGGTGCCTTGAGTAAATTGCAGATAGACCATGCGGATAGGAATCCCAGGATTTTCCCTGCTGCAGATGATCTGGAATTTGCGGAGAACTTTCTGCTTGAACACGACGTGAAAAAGGGTGATATTGTGATCGCGGTGCACCCGGGTGCGAAATGGGATACCAAAAGATGGGACCAGGAGAAATTCGCAGAGGTTTGTCGGACTTTGGTCGATAGGCTGACTGCCAAGCTCATGCTGCTGGGCGAAGAGAGGGAAGAGGCAATAATTCGCGAGGTGGGATCGGGTTTGCCGGTCGATCGGGCTTTTGAGGTTCTGAACCTGCCGTTGGGCAAGCTGGCTGCTCTGATAAGAAGATGTAACTGTCTTATCAGCAACGATTCGGGTCCCATGCACTTGGCTTCGGCCTTAGGCGTGCCGGTGGTGGCGATATTCGGTCCTACTCATCCCAAACTGGGCTTTGCGCCTGTCGGCTCCAAGAACGTGGTGCTTTGTGCCGAGGTCAAGTGCAGCCCCTGTAGTCTGCACGGCGAGAAGAAGTGCAAACAGAAGTCGAGATTCTGCATGGATTTGATCGATCCGGATAGGGTAGTGCAGGCCGTGGAGCAACTGAGCAAAGAGAAGAAATCCAATTCCGAGGAGATCTGATTGAGAACGACATCGGCATTGCTTCTGATTATTCTGCTTTTCTCTTCCAGCGCGTTCCCTTCAGTACAAGATTCTGCCTATACCTCCGACTCCGATTCTCTGCAACCGTTCGACAGTTCAGAGTCGTCAGATTCGTTATCCTCAAGCGACATAAGAAGTCCATTTAGAACCGATCAGATGAGGACTTCGGTTATCGGTCGTTTTGCTGTGATCGGTGAGATTTCATCAGAGGACATCGACAATTCTATCTCCGAAAGCGTAGGAGATCTTCTCGACATGTGGAGCCTGACGGATATAGCCCGCGTAGGATCAATGGGCCAGCGGGAGGCAGCCACCGTCGCCGGATATCCGCAGAGTTTGGAGATATTCGTTGACGGAGTTCCTTTCCGGCAGCAGGACATATTCTTCCCTCAAAAAGGGAATCTGGATCTAAACTCAGTGTTTCTCTCGAATGTTTCCTCTATGAGACTTCTGCCCGCAGGGCTGGCCGGCATGTGGGGGACGGGCGGGGGAATACTGGGACTGGGTGTCGACACCAAGAATTTGCGCGGCGATGAGCCATACTCCAGAGCCACCGCCGGCAGGGGTCCGTACGGATCCCATCGCACTCAGGTCGAGCTTGGGAGAAGACTTACTTCCAAGGGAAACTTCTATTTCACCGCAGAGTTCGAGGAATCGGACGGTTATGAAGCCAACTCCGACTATGACGGCACGTCTCTTTGGGGCAAAGTCGCTTATGATTTGACCAGCAAAGCGGACCTTAAGTTATCCGGTTACCGATACAGGACGAAGATGGGAATCCCCTTTCTTCAGGATGCGGATTACCAGGACAGCAGAAAGAAGATCGACAACTGGGGAATAGGCAGCTCCTTGCTTATCAGGGAGAACCTTCACGCTCATCTAAATCTGAACCTGCGATACGAAAAGCAAAACCAGGAGGTCAAAAGCGAAGGCTATGGTTTTGAGGTACGATATAACGATGAGCGACTTGCCCTGACCGCAACTCAGACCTTCGAAAGGCAGAGAAGCCGAATAGAAGTCGAAGGCTACACGGCGAGGGAGGTTTTTTCAACTCTCACCACGAAGGAAACAGTTCATGGTGGTCATCTTTCCGTCGCAGATGTATACCAATTGGGCCCTGCTCTTAAGCTGCTTCTATCCTCCAAAATAGCCAAAGAGGAGGGACAAAACGCCGGTATTTCTGCGTTAACTGGAATATCCTATTTGCCATCAAGGCGTTTGGTTTTGTTCGGCACGTTGGGAACTTTCGCCGGCTGCCCTAATACTACAGATTTATACTTGCCTGCGTTCTCGTTCGGCTCCCAGGACAACCCGGCTGATTACCTGGAGGAGGGAGACGATCTGCTGAAATCGCAGAGATCGTACATAGCAGATTTGGGGGTGAATCTGAAAGGCAAAGACTTTCAAACGTCAGGTTACGTATTTGGGTCGGTGATCGACGACATGCTGCTTTGGTCTGATGTCGACACCACCCTTCGTTACGGGCACTTCAAACCCATAAATACTCAGGCCGAAGTCTGGGGGGCAAGTTTGAATTGCAGGCTTAGGTTCTTAAATTATCTCAGCTCCTACCTTTCATACGGATACAAGAGGGGAGAGGATTCAGATAGAAATCTGCGGCTGCCCTGCTCTCCGGAGCATTCACTATTTGGTTACGTTCAATTCGAGAATGAGTACCTCAAGAGGGAAATCGATTTGAAGCTAAGGCTGGAAGGAAAGCTGTGGTCCGAGCGATTCATGGATGAGTACGAACAAGACAGAGAGCCGGCCGCAGCCGTATTGAACGTGAAGCTGACCATCCGGTTTTTGGACTTTCACTTTCACTATACCGTTCGCAACGTCACGGATGAAAGCTACCGGCTGCTCGATGCGTATACCATGCCGGGAAGGACCCAATGGTGGGGATTCTATTGGGAATTTTATGACTGAAGTCGCCGAGAATAAATTCCTGCGGCCATGAAAGATCGGAGTCATCTTCATAGGCCAGGGCATTTAGCCCTGGCTGATCGGTTGCCCGGAGACGGGATTGTCGATCATAATCAAAAGCGTTTTGAGAAAACCAGAGGTGAGCAATGAAAAGAGAAGAAGCGTTGGAGCTGGTTAAATCGAAGGTGAAGACCAAAAATCTGATCAAACACATGCTGGCGGTTGAGGCCATCATGAAGAGGGTGGCAGAGCACTTTAACGAAGATGTGGAGCTGTGGTGCCTGACCGGGTTGCTGCACGATCTGGATTACGATGAGACTGCGCAAGACTTCGATCGGCATTCTCTTTTGACCTGCGAGTGGCTGATGGAGTACCATCTGGACGAGAGGATACTCTATGCCATCAAGGCTCATCCCGGAAAAGTGGAACCGCAGTCCCAAATGGACTGGACCCTGTTTGCCGCCGATCCGCTGAGCGGACTGATCGTGGCCGCTGCGCTGATGCATCCCACCAAAAAGCTGAAAGAGGTTACGGTCGATTTCGTGCTGAACAGGTTCAAAGAAAAGAGATTCGCAGCCGGAGCCAAAAGAGAAGACATCCAATCTTGTGAGAAGATCGGCCTTTCGTTGGAGGAGTTCGTCAAGCTGGCGCTGGAGGGGATGCAGAGCATCGATCGGGAGTTGGGGTTGTGATGTCCTGCCCTTCCAGGTTTGATGGACGCTTGCACTACCAGAGATGTTCTTGAGGCACACTCCAAAGAATGCGGCTGCCATTCGCTGCAGTTAGATTTGAACTCTCTGCGCAATTTGAGCATGAGAAAAACGTTCAGATTACTCAGAACAACCGCCTTTTTGGTGGCCTGTTTGTTCCTGTTGATTGGATTCTCTTGGGCGGATTCAACCGATCTGGACGATTCGTCGATTGTTCGCGAACGCTCCGACACCTTGAAGATATCCGACAAATGGCTGGCTAAAGACAAGCTGGAACATTTGGGAGTCAGCGCTTTTCTTTCAGGCGTCTCCTACAGCGTCTTTCATGAATTCTATAGAAACGACCGGGGATCGTCAGTCGGCTTCTCCGTCTCCCTCAGCTTGGGCGCAGGGTTGGGAAAGGAGTTTCTTGACCTCAAGACTCCTCCTGGTCGGTTCAGTTTCAAGGATCTGGCTGCGGACTTGGTCGGAATAGGCCTGGGTTTGTTGATCGCAACCAGGTGACTTTTCGTTTTGTAGAAATCACGAATCACAATGGATAAGTTTTCTCCCAGAAGTAGAAGATCGGTCGCTGGCTGGGCCATTTATGATTTCGCCAACACCATCTTCTCCATGAACATCGTCACCATGTATTTCGCCCAGTGGGTGGTGATTGACAACCAAGTCGAAGACGTCTACTATAGCATAAGTTACTCTGCCTCGATGCTTCTGGTGGCCCTCACCATGCCGGCATTGGGCGCGATATCCGATGCCAAGGCAAAGAGGCTGCCGTTTCTGCTAACCCTCACTTTGCTTTGCATTTTAGCGACGATCTTCTTGGGCATCACGGGAAATACGATGGGAGACGTGGCCACCAGAATCGTGGTGGCCCTGATATTGTTTGCCCTGGCCAATTACTGTTTCGAGGGGGGGTTGGTCTTCTATAACGCACTGCTGCCCGAAGTCAGCACGCCTTCTAATATCGGGAAGGTGTCCGGTTGGGGAGTGGCTTCGGGATACTTAGGATCGATTTTGGGTCTGCTTTTAGTCAAGCCCTTCGTGGAGGGACAACTTTTTGGGCTGAAGCTTCCGTTTTCACAAGGGGGAAGGGAGAATGCCTTCATCCCCACGGCATTGTTTTTCCTTCTGTTCAGCCTGCCGACTTTCTTTTGGGTCAAAGAAAGGGTTCCGGAAATTAAGCGCAAAATCAAACTCGGCGAGGCCTTCAGGAGAGTTTGGGAGGGGATATCCAACACCAGAAAGTTCCCGGGAGTTCGGAGGTTCCTTTTGGCATACTATTTCTTCTCGGACGCCATAGCCACGGCCACCATTTTCATGGCGGTGTATGCCCAGGTGGTCATGGGTTTTGCGGATTCGGTCAAGATATGGTTCTTCGTGGTGGCCACAACCTTTGCCGTGCTGGGTTCGTTCGTCTGTGGCTATGTCACCGACCTGATCGGTCCCAAGAAGACCTTGGTGTTCGTGGTCTGGGGGTGGATCGTGTCTTTGTCGGTGATTGCTCTCACCGCGAACCAAACGGTCTTCTGGATCATGGGGCCGCTGATAGGAATCTGTCTGGGCTCGACCTGGACCGCGTCCCGGCCTCTTCTGGCGGGATTGGTTCCCCGGGAAACCCTGG
>CAYMNI010000129.1:0-7373 GCA_964391755.1 uncultured Ignavibacteria bacterium | reverse complement strand
GGGAGGTCATCGCCAAGAGCAAAAGCTTTTTCGGACTCTTCACCTCAGAATGCAAAAGCAAGAACGAAGGATCGATGGAGAGCATATCTTCAATCACCGGCCAGGTTCTGATCAGAGGGAACCCCATCCCGGTGGAGATCAAAGCATACTTAGAAGGCGAGGTGGTTGAGGTGTTTGAAAAAGAGGGGGTGGCAGTCTCCACCTGGGGCTCGTTCATTCAAGGTATCTTCGGAATCGGCGGTGAGACCCACGGGGAGATCAAAGTGGTGGTCAAGGACAATGCCGAAGTGTTGACCGACAAACTGATCGACAAAGAGTGCGAGGGGAAGGTGGTCGTCGGAGGGAGTCTGGTTACGGCAGACGCCCTGAAGAAGGCCATCAGTTTGAAAGCCAAGGGAATCGTGGTTGGAGGATTCGATGATAAGGACTTGAGAGGTTTTCTGGGATACGATCTGGGGGTGGCCATCACCGGTTCGGAAGAGTTGGGCATTACGCTGGTGGTCACCGAGGGGTTCGGACAGATCAATATGGCGGAGAAAACCTTTTCGCTGCTCAAGTCGAAAGAGGGGCAGATGGCTTGCATCAACGGTGCCACCCAAATCCGGGCCGGTGTGATCCGGCCGGAGGTGGTGATTCCGTTCGGGGGAGACGTGCAACTGAAGGAGAAAGTCACAGCCGCAGAAACGATTGGACTAACCGCGGGCTATCCCGTTCGAGTGATTCGGCAGCCCCATTTCGGCAGGTTGGGAAAGGTCAGCGCCCTGCCTCCGGAATTGCAAAAGCTCGAATCCGAGTCCTCGGCCAGAGTCCTGGAGGTGGTGTTCGATGACGGCACCAAAGCCATTATCCCCAGGGCTAACGTGGAGATGCTGGAGGAATAGCCAAGGAGCGACCAGTTAGCATATTTCGCTCAAGCAGCGATCTGATATCAAGCCAGCACCTGACTTAAGTTAGGTGCTGGTTTTTTTGCGTCAAAACATGCGTCGGATCGAGTAAGATAGGCTACAAGGTACCTTAATGCAGTCAAAGGACTTTACACCTAAACGCGTGCAACTGGTTCGAGACCTCACAAACGGGCTTGTGTTTTAGCCCAAAAACCCTTGCCACAAAGAGGAGGAATGCTATATTAGTGATTAGACAACAATCATTAAACGAGAGAACTTCTTGGGGACGAGGGAACCCACACGGAATTGAGGTTTGGCTTTCCCGGAAGGATATATAAGAGAGTGTTAGGGAAGAAGAATTTGGAACTGGAGGTCCCACAATGAAACAAATCAATCCAAGAGCATTTATTGCTGTAGCACTGTTCTCGATTCTGGTTCTTTTACTTGTCTCATTTGTCCCAGATGCTGCAGCCAGAATGAAACAGACCACGATGGAAGAGACAGAAGCTCAGCCGATCGAAAGTCCAACTCCCCCTCTGCCCAATGCACAACAGCGGGTTCACCGGATGTCGGGCGTGCAAATGTGTATGACCAACTGGGGGTTTTTGGGTAGTCAAGTGAGAGATCTGCACGAGTCACGGGGTGGCTGTTTTAATCCCAACCCGGGGCAGGAAGTTGCGGCACCTTCCTTTGAGTACCCACCCGGCTCAGGAATCGAGTATTTGTTCCAGGGGGGTATGTGGATCGGTGCCGTGGTCAACGACAACATCTATACGTCAGTTGGATGCGACGGATGGTTTTGGAACTACGAGTTATGGCCCGATGCTGGCGAAGTGGGCGAGATCAATGAGAGAAGCACCAGAACAGATGTCTCCTGTTTTTCGCCAGATGCCGTATCTCGGCAGGATGTCTTGGCGGCCTACAGTGATACTTCAGCCGATATTCCTCTTTCCCCGCAGAACTGGGATGAGTGGGATAACCGTAGACACTATCCCCTGGTCTGAAGATCTCGCAGAAAAGTTACTCCTGGGATACCGAGGGATTGGATAAGTTCGTTATCGTCGAATATACTATTAGCAATATAGGCGTTCAACTTTTGTCTGATGTTTATGTCGGTTTCTATATTGATGCCGACATTATGCACATCGATGAAAACCCGTATGGATATTATGGCGCCCAGGACGACATAACCGGATTCCTGAGATTATATAATATTCCGGGCCTGGGCACACAGGAGGTTAATATTGCTTGGGCAGCAGACAACGACGGATCGAATATGCAGCAGATATTCAGTGAGCAAAGCCCTCTAGGTGCTTTGGGGATGACGGTGTTACATACGCCTAACCCAGACCTTCAGATTTCTTATAACTGGTGGATTTCCAATAGCTCAGGGTATCCCAGAGACTGGGGACCCTGGAAATCTTCCAGCCAGGAGGTATGGGCGGCCATGAATCCCTACGGCTCCGGAAATGTCTTCCCTGATGGAGTTCTTGGTACGCCTGGTGGTGATGTTTCAAAGTACTTCGTTATGTCCAACGGAGAGTGTGACTATGACCAGATATACGCTTGCTTCTGGTCGGAAGACCATCCTGACGAGGGATGGCTGCCCCCCAGCCCATTCTGCCCCGATCTAGCAAACGGCTATGACGTTCGCTTTCTTCTGTCCTTCGGACCCTTCGACCAGATCGTTCCTGGAGACAGCTTGACTTTCGCAGTGGCGTATATCATGGGTGAGAATCTCCACGTGGATCCAAGCAACCTCCTCGTCGACCCGAACATGACAGACCCTGATAGATTTTACTCTAATCTTGACTTCAGCGATTTGGTCCGCAATGCCCTGGTGGCGGAGAGTCTTTATTACAACGAGGTGTTCAACCGTGCACCCGGCGACTTCTGCCTGATATTTCCTCCGAATAAAACTTTTTCGCCGCGTCGGATTCGTTTTGATTGGGAGGATGCAATCGATCCCGATGTAGGCGATTCGGTAGAATACGACTTATATTTGAGCACCTCCTATCATTTTCCATTCGGATCGACTTGGATACGCCCGTATCTGACCGAAAGCGAGTGCACGTGGCGGTTGGACGATGGAGCTTACTTCTGGAAAGTGAAAGCCAAGGACAGGCGGGGAGGGGAAACCTGGTCCAGCCAGATACGCAGGCTGATGGTGACGGGGATTCCGCATTCTTCCTTAGGCGACTTCAACATGGACGGCTTGATCGACTTAGGCGACGTGGTTTTCGCCGTTAATTACATTTATAGATCAGGTCCGGCCTCCGATCCCTTGGAATTGGGGGATACCGATTGCGACGGCCAGGTGGACATCGAAGATGTGATACTGCTTCTGAACTTTCTTTTCAAGAACGGGGTGCCGTTATCCTGCCCTTGATTTAAGATGGTGCTCGATCAGCAATTGAGCCGATTCTCCACAAAGGAGATTCGGCTTTTTTCGCGCCTGCGCAGGGGGAGCGTGTTTTTAGGGAAGGAGGGGCATTTTTTTCTTGACTTAGTTTGCGGGTTGTGGTAGATTAAACAAACTCAGGGGGCGAGTGAAGCTGGGGAGAAGCTATTGACGCTTGATTCGGGAAGTTTATGATTCTAAAATTCACGTTTGGCTTACCCGGCGAGTTGGGGACTAAGGACGCGATCACTTCCGTTGCCCATTGTGGGAACAATTGTAATTGAGCCTTCGAAGGATAGCAATCTTTGAAGGTTTTTTCTTGTTTGAGCGGAGAGATGGAACGAAGAGAAGAACAGATATTTTCCAGAACGAAAGCGGTCTTTTGGATGTTCTTGTTTGCTTCTGTTGCGCTGGTGCTTTTCGCTCCTTTGCGTCTGACGGCACAAGAGACCTCCCAAGAAGAGGGTGAGGTTTTAGAACAAACAGAACCTGCTCCCGCTGTTCCCACCAACGTGGCGGCCAAAGACAACCCCAACGACAAAGGGGGCATCATCAACATAAGTTGGGAGAGATCGGCCGACGATGGCGCCGGTGCCAACAACGTGACTGGTTACGAGATACTCAAGTCCACAGAGAGAGATGGGGTGTATGAGCATATCGGAGGCACCGCAGCAGGCGCGACCTTCTTCTCCGACAGCAACGTCAAGAACAAGGTAATTTACTTTTACAAGGTGAGGGTTCTTTCGCCTTTGGGGACCTCCGAATCGCTGCCGTCTATCGCAGCTTTCTCCAGGGTGCAGTGGTTCAACTTCTCCCGACTAACCCTTTTCTTGCTGTCGGGGATTATAGCTTCCGCTATCTTCTACTTCATAAGCAAGGCCAAAGGCGGCCAACAGCTTTACATCAGGAGGATCGCGGGGCTGGAAGCGGTGGACGACGCGGTAGGCCGGGCCACCGAGATGGGACGCAAGATCTTCTTCATACCCGGCATCATGGACATGGACAGCATGCAGACTATAGCCGGCGTTACCATACTGGGCAGGGTAGCCAAGCTGGCGGCCGAGTACGAGGCCAAGCTGGAAGTGCCGGTGTCACGATCGCTGGTTATGGTCACCTGTCGGGAAGTGGTCAAAGAAGCATACCTCAACGCCGGAAGACCGGACGCTTATAATGACAACATGGTCTACTATCTGACCGATGATCAGTTTGGCTACGCAGCCGCGTTGGACGGACTTTTCCTAAGGGAGAGGCCGGCGGCGGTCTTCCTCCAGGGGCAGTTCTATGCGGAGTCGCTGATATTGGCGGAAACGGCCAACTCGGTGGGCTCCATTCAGATCGCCGGGACGGCCATGCCTTCACAGCTTCCGTTTTTCGTGGCCGCCTGTGATTACACCTTGATCGGCGAGGAGCTTTTTGCCGCCTCCGCCTATCTTTCCAAGGATCCCAAGCTTCTAGGAAGTCTTAAAGGACAGGACGTAGGCAAGTTCATCTTTCTTCTGGTGATCCTGGTGGGGGTGCTGTTCGTCACGCTCAATTTGCTGGCGGGATTAAACCTCCCGGATCTGGCGAAGATATTTTAGGAACGGTTAGGGGAGAGTAAAATGCGAAGAGAAGTTCCTTTGGTCTTGACTGCCATTGTGGGGCTAACCATGATAATCTCGCACTTCATTCCCCCCCTGAATATTCTCAAAAACCTTTTCGAAGATTGGTTCTTCATCATCGCTGCATTCGCCATCTATTTGGGGATTCTGAATCTGATCAGAATCAATGCGGACAAAGTCTACAAAAAACGAAGTGATTGGCCCTTCGGAGTGGTGGTGATTCTGGGATTCCTGGTGATCACCATACCCGGCTTGTTCTTCTCCGGAGGCAGGTCGTTTTCCGATTTGGGCACGCCTTTCTATTATCTGTACGATCACGTCTATTACCCGCTTTCCGCCACCATGTTCGCTCTTCTGGCTTTCTTTGTGGCCTCGGCTTCATACCGGGCCTTCCGGGCGCGAAACGTGGAGGCCACCATGCTTTTGGCGGCAGCCTTCATCTTGATGCTGGGCCGGGTTCCCATCGGAGACTGGATCACCGTCTGGCTTCCGGAAGGGTACAGGATGGGGAACGCAGCTGACTGGATCATGGATTTTCCCCAGACCGCGGGACAAAGAGCCATCATGATAGGTATTGCTCTGGGGGTAGTCTCTTCGGCGCTGCGGGTGATATTGGGACTGGAAAGGGCCATGGGAGGAGAGTAACCGAGGATGGGTCAAGAGAACAAGCAGGAAGAGAAGAGCTTCTGGGAGAAGCTACTAAGCATCGATCGGAGGATCATTTTCCTCTTCATCGCTGTGGCGGTTGCTGTGCCCTTATTTTTCAAGCTATCCATGCACATACCGGTGACTCCGGTGGCGCAGGGGACTTACCAGGCAATTGAAAGCCTACCAGCTGGGTCGAAGGTTTTGGCTTCTTTTGATTATGATCCCGGGTCCATGCCCGAGCTTCAACCCATGGCTGAGGCGTTCTTCAGGCATGCTTTCAGAAACGACTTAAAGGTGATCATCATGGGCCTGTGGCCCCAGGGACCCCTTCAGGCGAACATGGCATTGGAAGAGGTCTTCCAGGATGAGGACATAAAGGCCAAGAATCTACAGTACGGAACAGACTACGTCAATTTGGGTTTCACCGCGGGGAACGAGGTGGTGATCGACCGGATGGGACACAGCTTTGAGGAGTCTTATCCCAAGGATGGTCAGGGGACTCCTCTTTCCGAAATACCCCTTATGAGGGGAGTCAGAAACTATGATAACGTCGATCTGATATTCAATCTTTCCGCCGGCTATCCGGGAACGCAGGAATGGGTGCAATACGGGGTGGATGTTTTTCACGTCAAGCTGGCGGCAGGCAACACCGCGGTTCAAGCTCCGAGTATGTATCCCTACGTTCAGGCCGGGCAGCTCACCGGAGTGCTGGGTGGAATGAAGGGAGGGGCTGAATATGAGACACTCCTGGGAATTCCGGGAAGAGCGGTGAGATACATGTTCTCTCAGGCCGTAGCCCATGCGGTGATCTGTCTGTTCATCATAATAGGCAATCTGGCATACTTCTCCTTGAGGAGAAGGCAGAAATCGTAGATGGAGGTCCAAGGATGAGCTCGGAAGTTATAGGAGTGTGGATCGGGGCAATCCTCACATTGGGTATCTTCAGTTTTCTGTACAAAGACAATCCCTTCTATAAATTCTCCGAAGCTCTTTTCGTCGGCGTTTCGGCCGGCTACTGGTTCGTGGTCACCTTCTGGCAGTACTTTCTGCCAAAACTGATTGATAATTTGGTCTTGGCCTACACCTTGCTGACGGTTGAAGGAAAGATAGACTACCACTGGGTTTACCTTCTGGGAGGAGGTTTGGGTATTCTGATGTTGCTGAGGCTTCTGCCCACCGTGGGGTGGTTGTCCAGATGGTCTCTGGCCTTCATCGTGGGAACCACGGCTGGCCTGCAGTTTACCCGTTATCTGGAGAGCAACGGGATAAAACAGGTGCAAGCAACCATCTTGCCTTTGATTGTAGGCGGGAGTCTTAATACCACCATAGGAAATATAGTGATTGTGGTGGGGACCTTCTGTGGCCTGATATACTTCTTCTTCTCTAAGGAACATAAGGGGGCTTTTGGGGGCGCGGCTCGAGTGGGCGTCTGGTTTCTGATGATCACCTTCGGAGCGTTGTTCGGATATACCGTGATGAGCCGCATGTCGCTTTTGATCGGCCGGTTGGACTATCTCTTCAGCAACTGGCTGGGTTTGATAGGATGAGTGTGGCAGAACGGTCAACGGATTGGACGGATGGAGCGGACATCCGTTGAATCCGTTTCATTCGTTGACGGCTTTCCTCAAGGAGTAGACATGCAAAGCAAACGTGTTCGGTGGAATGGAGTATTGGCTCTCACGTTGGCTTCATTCGTCTTGCTGCTATTCGGAGTCTGTGCCTCCTGGGCACAGGAGGCGGGAGAGGAGAAGGAGGTTCTGGAAGAGGAAGTTGCTCAACCTCCTGCGCCTCCGACAAACGTTGAAGCTTCTGACACGCCTAACGATAATGGGCATTCCA
>CAYMNI010000128.1:0-7380 GCA_964391755.1 uncultured Ignavibacteria bacterium | reverse complement strand
TCGAGCACGCGGAGGAGCTTCACCTGGAGCTCGATCGGCATCTCGGTGATCTCGTCCAGGAAGAGGGTGCCCCCGCTCGCCTCCTCGAAGTAGCCGCGTCGCCGCCGATGCGCACCGGTGAAGGCCCCCTTCTCGTGGCCGAAGAACTCGCTTTCGGTCAAGCCCTCGGTTAACCCGCCGCAGTTGACCGTGATGATGGGGAAAAACCTCCTGCGGCTGTTGGAGTGAATGGCCCGGGCTATCAGCTCTTTGCCGGTTCCGCTTTCCCCTCTTATCACCACCGCGGTATCCGTGGGGGCCACGGTCTTGATCAACTCGAAGACCTTCATCATGGCCGAGCTTTCCCCGACGATCTGATCTATCTCGTAGAGCTCCTGTATCCTCTCCTTGAGCTGCACGTTTTCGGATGCCAGCTGTCTTTGTTTCATCACGTTGGTAACCAGATGGGACAGATAATCCGGATCCACCGGCTTGGTGACGTAGTCGTAAGCACCCTCTCTCAAAGACTTGACCGCCGTGTCCACGGTGGCGTATGCGGTAATCATGATGATGGTGGCATTAGGATCGATGCTTTTGATCCTCTGCTGCAGCTCCATTCCGTCCATGCCCGGCAGCTTTATGTCCAGGAAGATGATGTCCCACAACCCGGGTTTGAGCTTTTGCAAAGCCTCGTTGGCGTCCACCGCCGCATCCGTTTTATACCCATCTTCGATGAACCATTTGGTCAGCGAATCCCGCACGCTGAGCTCGTCATCCACAACCAAAATGCTTGCCGGTCTATCGTTTTTGTTGAGATTCATTACTCTGGCCTCCTGTGGTGCTCCTTTCCGGAACTTTGCGATTTTTGATCCGCATGTTTGTCCTTCTTGTTTCCGACCGAATGCAGGGGCAGCTCGATGATGAAGGTGGATCCCTCTCCCACCGCCGAAGTGGCCTCGATTTTCCCGTCGTGCCTTTCGATGATGCCGTAGCACACCGAGAGCCCCAGCCCCACCCCTTTGCCCTCTCTTTTGGTGGTATAGAACGGCTCGAAGACGTGGGGAAGATCTGCCGGAGAGATGCCCGAGCCGGTATCTTGAATTTGAATCTGCACTCTCTTTTTTCGCGGGTTGGTGTTGGTCACTATGGTCAAGGTTCCCCCGTGGGGCATGGCCTCCACCGCGTTATCCAAAATGGCAAAAAGCGCCTGCTGAATCTGCTCCTTGTCGCAGATGATCTCAGATCCATTCCGCTGGTAGGCCGTAATCAACTCCACCTTGTTTAGCTTAAGATGATGTTCCACCAGCTGCGTGCAGCGATCCAGAATCTCGTGCAGATCCACCACGGCGAATTCCCCCATTTGTCTTTTGGAAAAAAGCAAAAGGTTTTTTACGATGTTTCCGCAGCGACTGGTCTCGTCGGCCACTATGGAGAGATCATCGCGGATGGAAGCTATCCGCTCGGGAGTCAAGCCATCGGATGACAGCTTCTTCTGCGAGAGCCGCGCGTAGGTTAAGATTCCGCCCAGGGGGTTATTCAGTTCGTGCGCCACCGTGGCGCAGAGCTTGCCCAAGGAAATCATCTTCTCCACCTGAATCAAATGCGTCTGAATCTGTCCCAGCTCCTGACGCGCCTTCTTCAACTGGTTGGTCATGGTGTTGAAGGAATTGGCCAACTCCCCGATTTCATCCCTTCGCTGTAGAGGAATGGTGTAGTCTAAGTCGCCGCGAGCAATGGCTCTGGTCCCGGCGGTCAACCTGCGAACCGGAGCCCGGATCAAGGTCCATATCAGAAGACCCGTCACAAAAAGAACGCTCAGCACCAATATAACCGAAGCCCACACCGTCTGGCGGCGGCTGCGGGCAATGTCAGCGTCCACCGTAGACAAAGACATCTGTACGTCCAGGACCCCCAGGATGAATTTCTCGTCCGGGTTCAGGTGACAGCCCGAGCCGTAACAAGCCGGTTCGTTCTCGATGGGATTTATCAGCGCCAGCACCCGGTAGCCGCCGCTCGCGGTTATTATCCTGTGGCGCTGTTTGGTGGCCAGTGCCTTGAGCGGCTCGGGATAGCGGTGACAAACCTGACATGCTTCCGAGGAAATGGAAACTTTGGTGGATGTCTCTTCCGGCCGGGTGGTAAAGATAACCTCCCCGTTCTTATCGTAGATGCGAATGACCTCGAATCCCGGCATCTCACGGAAGTTCTCGAATATCTGATGAATGTCCTCCTTGCGGTTGATCAGCATGCTGTAATGAATCGACTCCTTGATCAGATCGGTGGTGCGAAGCGCCGCCAGCTCCACCTGCTCCAAAAGGTCGTTGGCCTCGCTTTTGACGTTGATGTAGGTAAATGTGGCCAGACCCACAGACATCACCAGAAACAATGCGATGAAGAATTTCCAACCCAGAGCCATAGTTACCTCGGCGATCGGCCAGCCCCCACCCGGCATCAACCCTTTTTATCTCACGCCTGTATCCGAAACAATATATTCAATTCCCCGATCAATGAGAAGCTTTTTTTTCGTTGGGGCATAAGTTAACAGTGAAGGTCATTTTGTGGGACAAGATGATGCAGGCTAAAATTGCCCCCCCTGCCCGGCTCAGTCATCTACCGAAGATCACCAGGCCTGCTTCCCCGAGGCGGTCAGCTCAAGTGCCAGTCTCAGGCACACCTGGCCGGGCAGAACTTGATGAAGATACTTGATATGGAGTCCACCGTCGGGGAGGGTGTCTCCTATCTGGTCAACTCCGATGCCCTTGTGCTTAAGAAGAAATCTCAGGTGCTGGGCTTCTTCCTCCAGGAACTTGCTCCCTGCGGGACCGGTAAAGAACTTCTTCATCTCCGATGGGTTAGAGGAGGAGTCGACTGCCGCTAACCAGCCTTCGCCGCAGGGATCTTGTTGCAGCAACTCCGGGTGTCGGGCCAGCGCAGCATTGACCTCTACCAGACGCCCTGATAGCGGAGCGGTCAGCGGAACCTCTCCCGGCTCGGAAAACACTTTGGCAAACACATGATCCCCAATCACTTTTTGGTTCAGCTCGGGCAACTCCACCCTCTGTGGAGGTGGCAGGGTATAAGCTAAGAGCCTGTCGATTCCCATCCTCCACTTTCTCCCCTCAACTTGACGAATCCACAAATGAGCAGGATGAAGATGCAGTTTTTTATCCGCCTGGGTAGGGGAGAATGTAAAGAAGAGAGACTTTTCCGAAGAGATGCCCAAAGCAGACGAGCTTTCCGGGCGAGTCGGTGTCTGGGAAGGTAGGCTTGATGCCTTAGATTTTCCTTTCTTCGACTGCACCTGGGATCGCATGGCTTCATCGAAGTCGCAGTTATCGCAATCGAAGTGGAGAGGACAGAGTTTGAAAGAAATAACTCCGGCACTCATCCAAATGCAGCGGTCTTGTGTCGTTTCAGACTGCGATGCATGTTTTCCGGGAGCTTTGTTTTTCATGAGAGCAACCCATTTGACGGTTTATCTCATCGCCTATTCACTTTTTAAGCATCTATCAGGTTTCCCCAATGTTCCCCAATGGCCATAAAATCGGCCTCAGTCATGCCGGCCGCCTGTCAATATGCTCCTACGTAATCCGGATGATCCCGGTGGACGGGCAGCCGGTTGACGACCCACCGGTAGACCAGAATCTCGAAGGTGATGATGGTTACCACCAGAATCAGCTCCTTCCAGCACACGAACTCCCGATGCGGCAGCTTCCAGTTCAAAGCGATCATGGAGACGTTAAGACGGTTAACCACCACACCCAGAATGGTGAAGAATGCCATGAAGCGAATTAGCCTCGGATTCCTGCTTCGCACACCATAGGCGAAGGCGAAACAGGGCAGAAGCACGAAAACCAAAACCTCCACTAAGAACCAGTGGCCCCAGGAGGTGTTAAGAAGATCCCAGTGATTCCCATGCGCCACCCCCACCCATTTGAGGCAGAAATAGGTCATCAGCACCAGGGCTGCAGCTCGACCCAAACCGATGGTGAGTCTATCCAAGGTGCGGGGGTCAATGGCATTGGCGGGACTCTTCAAGAACCGTTGAGACACCGTGCTTTCGGCGATCACCATGGAAAGCCCCGCGAATATGCTGGAGACAAAGAAAAACAAAGGCAGAAACTCAGAATACCACAGGGGATGAAGTTTCCCCGGTGCCAGAAGGAATAACGCACCCAGTGCAGACTGGTGGAGAGTCGAGAGGGCAACGCCGAAGATGGTTGCTGCGATGGTCACTCCCAAAGCCCATTTACGCCATCTTTTTGCACCGATCCACTCGAAAACTGCCGGGCAGAACTCCACAAACTGGGTGGATAAGTACAAGGCCACATGCCAGCCCACCAGAAACAAAACGGAGGTCGTGCCATATGAAACCAGCATGGGATAGGGCAGTCGCCAGGGCCGACCCAAATCGAACAGCAGAAATACCACGGCGAAAGCATATCCAATGAATCCGGTGAGAACCGCAGGTCGGACCAGGGAATGATAGTCTTTCAGCCCGAACAGATAAACCGCAGACGCCATGATATATCCGGTGGCAGCCAACGGCACGCCGGTGAAAAGGCCCCAGCCTAAAAAGAGGCCCCAGGGTTGGTCCTGCGAAGCGTGCGTGACCGCTCCCAGCCCTTGGGTGAACCGCATGACCACGAAAGGAAGCCCGATCAGCAGTATGATGCCGGCGACGATGTTGAAGGGCTTGATCAGCCCCCGGATGTATTCTCTGATGCTGAGGCCGAGAAAGATCCTCTCTCGCACCCAGGATCCAACGACAGCAGTTGTTTCCGCGTAGTCGGCCATCTTCAACTCTCCTTCCCTTGGTAAGTTGGCTCTTCTTCCTCTTCACTCGCCTGTTCCCGATGTTGGGTGAACATGTAAAAGCCGCCCAGGAGAGCCGGCCAGATTACCAGCACGGCGGGAACCATAGACAGAAACCCCCGGGTCAGCTCCGGATAGGGCTTGGTGCCCAAATCCACAGGGAAACCCAGCTGCTCAAAGGGAACTCCCGATATGTACAACCAGCAGGTTCCTCCTGCTTCGTATTCGCCATAAATGTGGTCCACATATTTATCCGGATTCTCCATGATTCTTTTCCGGGCTACCCGGATCAATTCACTTCGCTTGCCGAAGGTCATGGCCTCCATGGGGCAGGCCTCGACACATGCCGGAATGCCGCCTTTGGAAACCCGGGTGTCGTAACACATGGTGCATTTCCTGACCTCCGGGGAGAATGGATCATGGTACTCATACGCCGGAACGTAAAAGGGGCAGGCGGTCATACAGTAGCGGCAGCCCACGCATACCCCCTTGTTGTAGGTCACCGGCCCCTCCGGAGTCTTGGTGAAGGCCTTCACCAGACAGGCGGAAGCGCAGGCCGGCTCGTCGCAGTGCCGACATTGGTGTTTCACGTATACCGACGGCTTATCCGGGTCCGGGTTGGGATAACGGTTAACCACGGTATATGCATTCTCGGTGGTTCTCCTGGTCTTTTCGAAGACCGATTGGTCATCGAAAGGAGTTTCCGGCGGAGGCAGATTGTTTACCTGGTTGCAGGCGGCTTCGCAGGTGCGACAGCCCACGCAGCGGGTAAGATCGGTCAGCACCCCCAACCGATCCGGGTAACCGCCGAGTTCGTCCGCCCCTTTGGCCAGTTGGGATTTGCCCATCAGGCCCGCACCCGAGGCGGCTGCGATGCTTTTTAGGAATTTTCGTCTACTGATTCCCATGAGAAGTCCTCCGTCTGGTTTCATCTGGTCACTTTTTTATCTTCGACCATCGAGCCGGTGGTCACCTGGGGGCAACCACCAACTGGTTTACATTTTCTCCCCCTCCGAGCTTGCACCGGCTTTCTTTGCGTGACACTCAGTGCATCCCACCGGCCCAGAGCCCATCTCCCGGTGACAGCTTAGGCACTGCAGATGATATGCACCCTTTAGGCCCGGCATGTTCAGATTTTCGGGATTGAACGGCTCTCCGTGACATTCGCCGCAGGCGGGCGTTTGGCCAGCCGGGCTGTGATGGTGGCAGGCAGCACAATCGCCGCCCATCTCGGCGTGCAGGCTGTGGGAGAAAACCACCGGCTGGTATATGTTCTCCAGGCTCTTCATGGTGAAAGTCTGGGGCGCCTCTTCCGTCTTCAATTTAGCCGGTTTCTTAGCCGGGGCGTCCCTCATTGTCGTAACAGGCTTTTTAACGTGACACTCCATACAGCTTCTGGGTCCCATTTCGATTTCCTTGTGGCAACCTATGCACTGCCCGTGGTAGGCATCTTTGAGTCCCGGAGCGTCGGATTCTTTCGAAGCTGCCGAAGCCGGGTGGCACTTACCGCAAGCAGGAGTCTGTCCTGCCTGACTATGGTGATGGCAGACCCCACAATCTTCAGCAATTAGGGAGTGCGTCTGGTGTGCGAAGGTAACGGGCTCGTATACATCCTCCACATGACCCAACTTCAACGTCTCAGGAGGTTGTGCCGGGGAGGAGGTCTCTGCCTCCCCATGCCTGCCGGCGTATGAGATAACCATAAGCCCGAAGGCCAATGTCAGAATGCCATGTATCGTTGTTCTGGTGATCACCATATCTCCTTATCTTGAGTTTCCAAGTGGTTCGCTCAGAGGGCCGCGCCAGAACATCAAAGCGTATTGAAGAAATGTCGGGCCACTTTCTCCCATTGCTCCGAGGTCAACTCATCTCCCAAATTGGGCTTGATCTCTCCTCCTTCCTGCAGCACCGGAAAGCTGCTGGGGACCAGGGCCGATACCAATTGCTCTTTGGCTGCCTGACTCCACCATCCCAACATCTCTCCGGTTAGAAGGTTCCTTGCTTCCCGCGCAAGGCGTATGGGGGCGATTTTCACAATCCATTTCTTTTCCGGATTTCCTTCATTCAGCAATCTTGGATTCTCAACCAACTCTTGGTTTACCTGCACTACTCTGCCGCTGACCGGTGATGCCTGAACCAATTCTCTCTCTCCCCTCTTGATCTTCCAAGCTTTATCGCCCTGGTAGATTCTGTCTCCCTGTCGGGGGAGCTCGATCTGTTGAATGGTGCCGAAGACCGAGGAGGTAAACTTATCCATGCCCACACTAACCAGATTCGGTTGAACCACTTCCGCCCAGGTGTGACTGGGATGGGCGAAGACTCCCCGGAGGTATTCCAGTGACTGGGTAACCGCTTCGGTCACAGGATGACGGCGGGGGGCATTAAGCACTTGCCAAAAGAGGATGAAGATGATCATGAAGACAACGGCTATCAGGTACTCGTTGGATTTTGTGGTAAGTAAGAATTCCTGGAGGTTATGCATTTGAGATTCCTCCCTGTGCTCTGACGGTGACTATGGCTTCCTTTCGGTTCCACCCCTGTTTTTGACGCTCATTAGATGATGCATTGGAAGAACTCCCGGGAGAC
>CAYMNI010000127.1:0-7451 GCA_964391755.1 uncultured Ignavibacteria bacterium | reverse complement strand
CTTGCCCACCAATTCATCCACCCGGTTTTTCATCTGGGCATAATGCTCCACCCCGGTACGGGAAGGGACCACCACCAGAACTAAGGTTACGTTCTCCTTGTACTGCGGATTGTTCTCCAGGAAAAGATCAAAGGCCTCCAGGCGCTGGGAAATGCCCTTGGTGTAGTCCAGTCGATCTATGGAAAGCACTATCTTTCGATCCCCCAGCTTCCTTCTGATTCTGGTTGCGGCCTTTTGCACTTGCGGGTCCTCTGCGGCGGAGGCAAAGTGCTTGTAGTCAATGCCCATGGGAAACACATCCGTCTTTACGACACGGTTGGCCGCTGTGATTTGACCAAACGAGTGCTCGTATCCCAGCAGACGATGGACGCTGTCTAAGAAGTGAAGCGCATAGTCGTTGATATGAAACCCGATCAAATCCGCTCCCAGGATTCCCGAGATGATCTCCTTCCTCCAGGGCAGAAGCCGGAATACCTCAAAGGACGGAAAAGGTATGTGCAGGAAGAATCCTATGCTTATATGGGGCAATTGCTCCCGTACCAGCCCCGGAAGCAGCATCAACTGATAGTCGTGCACCCAGATGGTATCTCCGGGCCGTGCCACGTCGACCACCACGTCCCGGAAGGACTGGTTCACCCTCCGATAAGACTCCCAAAAGCTCTTGCTGTACGAGGTGTACAAAGGGAAGTGGTGAAAGAGCGGCCAGATGGTTTTGTTACAGAAGCCCTGATAGTAGTTTTCGGCGTCCTTAGCCGAGAAGAAAACAGGATGGCAATTCTCGCGCGCCAGTTCCTCCCTGATCTGATCTTTCTCCTTCTCCCTTACTTTCTCCCTGGTGATTCCAGGCCATCCTATCCAAACGCTGTCGTAGGTCTTATAGAAAGAATTCAAACCTGTGGCCACGCCGCCGGCGCTCGGCTCGAAATGAAGCTCCCCCTTCTTCTTCACCACACTCACCGGCATTCTGTTCGAGACGATCAGCAATCTATTCATAGTTTACCACTCAGGAGGATTGTAGTTTATAAGACGCGCATCCCATGCGCATAGAGCGTATTCGGAGCTTAGCCTATTTCAAAAAAGCTCCTGTCCGATCCACCCGGCCATACAACATCTTATCATACAAGGCGTTCAGGAGCAGTGCGGGCGAATTCTGTTAGACCATCCTCCCCTGGAGGAATAACTCGTTTGCCGACGCATGTTTCCTAATATGGTTAATCCAGGCGGATCAGACAAGCCTTTTCTTCGAGGAACTGTTTCAAACTCGGATAGAACCATTTCTTGGAATCTGTTATCTATTGTATATCAGCATTTTTGCTGTCTTATATCATGTCGTGGTTTAAGTTTGCCGTTGCGGCGTACCATTTGAATTAATTGGCTCGCACTTATTTATCTCCCGCTCTCCGGATGCTGAATTTCTCCATTAGACGGTGGGGATTATAGGAGAGTTTTGCCTTTCTCAATCCCGGCTCCCCCAGGTCTTGCTCTCGATTCACCCAGGTGGCCTGTGGCCAGGTTTTCTCGCAGCACTGCTGGTTTATCGCTGCATACAGCTCCGGGATCTCCGGGTTGGCTTTTTCCGCGTGAACTACGGCGGTTTGGAGGTTCAATTGCTCTCCCAAAGCAAAGGCTTCCACCTTGCCGTCAATAGAAATGACCCCTCCTTCCAGCTTGAGAGCACGGAAGTTTTTCAGCGCTTGCTCCACCGCCTCCCATTCGTCCAGCAGGTTCATGTCCTCCTCGCAGCGGCGCCACTGGCACCATGTTTCCGCCAAATCGGAGCATGCCTCGAGATGTTTTTCTTCCAAAGCCTCGTAGGCGAAGGAATACCTGCGCAGGAATTTATTGATATGATTCTTCTTGGAGTGATACTTGTTGCCCGAAAGCCGGATCAGATCTTCCGTCCGGTAGACATAATCGAAGTGATCCCTGGTCGGCTGGATGAGCAGGTCCGGTGCCCCTTGCAGCTCCGAGATCAGCCGTTGATCCGCACGCTCGATTCTGGCATCTCCGGGTACCTCCTCTTCTCTTAGCCAGTGTAGTAATCTGCGTACGGCTTCAAGCCGCGGCGAAGGCCCGATCGGTTGGAGGAAAAAGGAATCCTGATCCGCAGCCTTGGATCGCACCACCAGCGAGTCTCCGTAAGTGGACCACTGAAATCCGTAATGTGACCGCCATATGAATAGATTGGTAAAAGTCCATTCAGAGGTTTCCGGTCGGTAAGTGTCCAGGATACTCTGGATGACTACGCGATCACCCAATTCGATTGGCTTGAATTCCGGGAACTCCGGCTGCACGAAAGTCTCCTTTCATTTGTCCGACTCACATTTCCACATCAGATGACTATAGCCGTCGCTCGATAAGATGGTGGGGATCAGCTTTTGGCAAGCTTTGAAGCTATGGTGGCCACATATCTGCCCTGAAAGCGCCCGCCTGCCAGTTCGTTTTCGCTGGGCATCCTCTTGCCGTCGGGTCCGGCGATGGTCGAGGCTCCGTAAGGAGAACAGCCGGTGATCTCGTCTGTGCGGCTCTGACCTTCGAAAGTGTAAGGCAAGCCAACCAGCACCATGCCTTGATGCAACAACGTGAAGTGGGTGCTGACGATGGTGGTTTCTTGTCCCCCGTGTTGAGTGTTGGAGCTGGTGAATACGCTTCCCACCTTTCCCACCAGTGCGCCCTTGGCCCACAGAGGTCCGGTTGCGTCCAGAAACGCGCGCATCTGCGCACACATGTTTCCGAATCGAGTGGGAGTACCGATAATGATGGCGTCTGCAGAAGTCAGCTCGTCCACGGTGCACACAGAGATGTGGGCGAACTTCTTCTGAAACTCGATGGCTCCGATCTGTCTTAGGATTTCTTCCGGAAGAGTCTCGGGAACGCGGCGCAGTTCCGCCTCTGCCCCCTTGACTTCTCGCGCACCCCGGGCAACCGCCTCAGCCATGCGATAGATATGGCCGTAAACCGAATAAAACACGATGAGCACTTTCATCGCTTCTCCCTCCTCCTTTGGCAATCGAATACCCACCTTGACTTCTCACGTGCTGCTACTATTACTTTAAACCCAACCCTTCATAGAATAAATACACTCTTTGACTCTTCACTCTTAACTCTCCACTCTCTACTTCTGACTCTTGCCCCTCAAATAATCGATCATAGGTTGCGTCATCAGCGGCACCAGATCGCCGATCATATGCGGCATAAGCCTATCCATCACCTGGGGCATCAGATCCGGCATCTGTTCCGCCATGTAATCCGGCATGGGGATTCGTTCGGACACTCTTTTCAGCATCACCGGCATCACCTTGGGCATCATCCCGGGCAAGAGCACGGGAAAGAGTATCGGAAACAGAGGCTTCATCAAAGTCAGCGGACCAGGTATCTTGCCCATGATCTGCATCATCTTCCCCATGCCCAGAGGCATGGCATCCAGCAGTTCCGGCCACATGGTGCCCATCAGATCGGCGAAGCCCTGCGGAGTCATCAGCTCTATCATGGCCTCGAACACCGCCCACTGTTTCTGTACCTCCGGGTTGGGATCGGGGAAGTCATGTCCCAGAGCGGATGCAGCAAAACGAGCCAGATCCACGGTCTCGACCGGTAAATTTCTCTTGTCGGCGGCCACGCGAAACTGGAATTCGCAGCAGGGACACAAAGCTATTACCTTATTGGCACCGGCTTCGATAGCCTCGTTTAGCCTGATCTTGCCGATGTCTGCGGCCACCTCCGGCTCCTTGAGCAGATTCAATACCGAGCCGCAGCAGTGGGCGTTTTCACGATTATGGCTCATCTCCACCATCTTGGCTCCCGGGACTGCCTTGATAAGCTCACGCGGCGCGTCGTACACGCCGGAGACCCGACCGATGTGACACGAGTCGTGCCAGGCCACGGTGCCCCGATCCACTCCGTCGTCAGGGAATTTGAATTCTCCCTTCTTGATCTTGTCCGCCAAAATCTCGCTGTAATGTCTGGCCTTTATGTCGTAGTCGATTCCCAGCTTCTTGGCCCAGCGGGGATAGTAATGCCGCCACATCATGTCGCAGGCCGGGCAGGAGGTGATCACGGTATCGGCTCCGGCCGCCCTGACCGATTCTATGTTGGCCCTCATTATCTGCTCGAACGTGTCCCACAAGCCTGCCACCAGCATGGGGGTTCCGCAGCAGTTCTCCCTGTTTCCCACGTGAGTGAAATCCACGCCGGCCGCATCCAACAAGCGAACGCTGGCCATGCCGATGTCGTGCTCCACATAGCTCACCGTGCATCCGCCGAAGTAGACGTTCTTCGCCTTCACTCCGGGACCATGTTTGGCTTTCAGATCTTCTGGAAACCATTCCAGGCGATCCTTGCGGTATCCGGCCCAGATATCGCCCTGAGAGCGCAAAGCAGCCGCCATCATCTCGAACGGCGGAAAGGTCATCTTCTTGTCCTGATCCACCAATTTGCCCCGGAGCTTCATCCAGGAGGGCTCGATGGGAAGTGCCGCCGAGCAGCGCAGGTTGCACAGCTCGCAAGTGGTGCAAACTATCATAGTGTCGACCATGAACTGGTCCCACTCCTCCCGTCCCTCCATGTACTCCCTCAGCCAGTACCATTTTCCTCTTGGGCTTTGGCTTTCCCAGCCGCGGCCGTAGAATTGATCGCATTCGTCAATGCAGTAGCCGCATTGGGAACAACCATAGGCGTACCAGGCCACGTCCGCGGGAATCCCCCGCACCGGCTTGGTGGGATGTTCCCCCACACGGGAAATCACCCGATTGCCCAGCGGCCGGGCCAGCGGTTCGAAAACTTTGGCCACGCTCAGCGCAGCAGCCGCCAATCCGCCGTTTATCACCTTGCCCGGATTGAATATCCCTTTGGGATCGACCTCTCTTTTAAATTTTCGCAAACGACTGACCCGCTCCCGACCCATGATCTGATCCGCCTTCGTGGTGAAGTACATGCCGGTGGAGTAAGGTCTGCCGCCGTGCTTTTCGGCCAGCTTCATTATGGTCAAGACCAGGCTGAAAACGAAGTTGTACTTGAACCGCCGCTGGTCGCTGGGAATGAATCCCAAAATCACTACCTCGGGTTTCCCGTCCAGTCCCTGGCGGATGATTACTCCCTCTTTCACCACCGGCTGGTTGACCTTCTGCTCCACTTGGGCCATGAACTCTCCCAGAGACGAAAGTGGAATCACCACTTCGGCAGGCACCAGGGACGGCCCCAGTCGTTTCACCACCATCAGCTTGAACCGGTTCTTCCATTCATGCCCAGCGATGCGCTCGCTTAAGATTTCTCCCTGGCATGGTTCTAGAAGCTCCGGCAGCTTGCCCATAACCGTTTCGTGATCTTTCTTGCGGAAGGCCAACGTGGAGATGTAGGCCGCCGGAAGCAGCACCCTCTCCTCTGCCGGATGACCCAGGTGCTCCATCAGGGGCGCCCGGTTTTTCATCTCTGCCATGGTGGGATTGATAAACACCAGCGACCAGATGGGCAATTTCTCCGAGATGATGGACTCCACCATTTTCTGAAGCCCGAAAGCATCCGCACAGCCGACCGAAATCACCTCCAACTCTTCCAGGGGCTGGACCTTTATGGTGACTTGAGTTATCAGGCCGGTGATGCCCTCCGCGTCGGCGATCAAATCCAGCTCGTCGCCGGCAAACTCGCGCACGTCACCGCTGGGCAAGACCACCCGGGCGCTGACCACGTTGTCTTTGTACCACCCGGCTTCGAACGAGCCGAATCCGGTGCCGCCCTGAGCCAGCCATCCGCCGGCAGTGGATGCCGGATAGCTGCTCGGATAGAGCCGCAGGGTCAATTTCTGCTTGGCCAGTTCCCTGTCTAAGGATTCCCATACCATCCCCGCCTCAACCGTGGCCGTCTGCGCTTTGGGGTCGATCTTCACCGCCTTCTTCAGTCGATAGAAATCGACCACTATCCCCTGCTTGACCGGAACCACCCCGCCATAGCCGGACGACGCCTTTGCTCGCGGCGTCAAAGGGATGTGATTGGCAGACGCCCACCGAACCAGGTCCACCACGTCCTGTTCGCTCTGAGGTTGGACAACGGCCTCGGGCGTGGTATCGCCCACCAGCGGTTTGAACAGGCTTGGCATGGCGGCGATGTCGTGCCCGTAGAGTTTTCGCTCGGTCCTGCGGAAGTTAACCCGACTGCCGAACTTCTCTGTAAGCCATGATCTGCGTTTTGCGTTGAGTATTGCCACGGTAATTCCTCCCTGCCGTGGCATGAACCTCATGGTTCATGCCTTCAAGCTGAATAGCCTCGGTTATTTCTGTTATATGCGACAATATCTGTCTTGTTTATTCCTTTTATATACGTGACTCGACAGGCTTTGATGGAACATGCTTGCCCATCCGGCAACCAAGCGCAGATCGCCGACTGCACATACCCGGGTTCCCCTTGCATACACATGCTGCCTCCCGCCCATCCGAAAAGAAAAAACTGTTCTAAGGATTCCCCAATCAAGTTGATCGATAAGTAATAGATACAGAATTCGGTTTCGAAAATCAAGATCAAAACAGAGAATAAGCAGAGGAAATGCGGAGTGCAAAAGCTTGTTGGAAATCCCGCCCCTCCGGGCGGACCACCGACTACCGTCTACGGACATTTCATGCATCCGTTCAATCCGTTGACCGCTTTCCGCTTTAGCTACGGACTGCGGACGGTTGTCAAAAGCTTATATTTGTATTTTGGAGAAAAGGTAGCTGCCTATGGCCAGAACTATCAAGGTGATGGCGCTCAAAACGAAAAAGTCGATTAACAATCCGAAATGAGCTCCATTTACCAGCGTTCCCCGCAGTCCGTCAACACCATAAGAAAGCGGATCGATCGTCGCAACCAAAACCAGTGCTTTGGGCAGTCCTTTAAGCGGAAACAAAGCCCCCGAAAGAAAAAATAGCGGCATCACCAAGAAGTTCATGATCAACTGGAAACCCTGCATGTCATCCAGACGTGAAGCAATAGCCGTTCCCAGTGCCGTAAATAAAAGTGCAATCAGAGCCATGAAAACGAAAGAAACTAACATTAAGTGCAAGCTTACGGGTCTGAATCCTATGATCAGGGAAATTGCAAAGACAATCAGACCTTGCAACATGGCAACGGTTCCACCACCCAGCGTCCTGCCTATCATGATCTTGAAGCGGGAAACGGGCGCGACCAAGGTTTCCTTTAAGAACCCGAATTGTCTGTCCCAGATTATCTCCACGCCGGAGAACATCGCAGTGAAGAGGATTCCCATGGAGATGACACCCGGAGCCAAAAACTGAAGGTAATCTCCCCCTCCCGCTTTTTGATATATCGGCCCAAAACCGAATCCCAGCGCGAGCAAGAACAGCAAGGGTTGACCCAAAGATCCCACTATTCTCGCTCTAGAGCGATAATACCTCTTGATTTGTCGCAGCCAGAGTATATAGATGGTTTTCATGGTTACAGAAAGTCAGCGCCTGAAGATTCTT
>CAYMNI010000126.1:0-7451 GCA_964391755.1 uncultured Ignavibacteria bacterium | reverse complement strand
CCCGCTTTTTTATTCTTTGCTGATGTGTTCCATCCTCGTTCAGAAATCTCCAGCCAGATTGGCATTCACGGATACTCGTCTCCCAGACTATCCCGATCGGAAAATGCCGCATGAGTAAGAAGGTACTGATAATAGAAGACGATAAGGACATAGTCGAACTTCTCAGACATTACCTGGAAAAGGAAGGTTTCGTTCTGCAACATGCGCCGGACGGTTACATCGGTTTGGAGAAGGCCAAGGCGGAGAACTTCGATTTGATCATCTTGGACATCATGCTGCCGGAGATGGACGGGCTGGAGGTCTGCAGGGAATTGAGGACCGATTCGAAAACATCTTCCGTTCCTATAATAATGTTGACCGCCAAGACCGAGGAGACGGACAAGATCGTTGGTTTGGAACTGGGGGCGGACGATTATGTGACCAAGCCCTTCAGCCCCAAAGAGCTGGTGGCCAGAGTGAAAGCGGTCCTGCGCCGGGTCGAGGCCAAACCCGAAAAACAGAAGGTCTATCGCTACGGCAGGCTCGTTCTGAACATGTCGACACACGAAGTTATGGTTGATGACAAGCCGGTCGAATTGACGTCCAAGGAATTCGATCTTCTGGAGTGCCTCCTGAGGGCCAAGGGCAGAGTCCTGACCAGGGATTTTTTGATGGACGAAGTCTGGGGATACGATTACTACGGAGGAATGCGAACCGTGGATGTACACATAAGAAGACTAAGAGAAAAAATCTCCTATCTGTCCAAAGCCATACAAACCGTGAAGAACGTCGGCTACAAGTTGAAGCAGAATCCATAAGTTCTCCGGTTGTGGTCATAAAATAAGAGCTTGGATAATGTTTCACTCCTCCTTCTAGATAATCCCTTTTTCACCAGTGAGATTCTCTCGTCTTCATCGGGCCTTTGGTCGGCGGTTGTAGCGACTCAAACTCTCTTCAAGGTTCCGTCCTCGATCCGCAATTCTCCCGGCATCCTCGATAATATGAGCTTGCCTTAATGTGCAAGGGTGTGATTCGAAGTCGAGGAAGAAGCGTCTTAGAAGAGCTTAAAGAGGAAGTAAAGCAGGCCTGCTGCAGCGGCCGAGGCGGGGATGGTGACGATCCAGGCGATGATGATGTTCCGCACTATTCCCCATCTCACGGCAGAAAGTCTGCGGGATGATCCCGCGCCCATTATCGCCGTGGAGATGACGTGAGTGGTGCTGATGGGGGCTCCTATCAGCGACATTCCAGCGATCACAGTCGCCGCAGAGGTTTCTGCGGCGAATCCATGCACTGGCTGCAGTTTGAATACCTTGCTCCCCATGGTTTTGATGACCTTCCAACCTCCGATGCTTGTTCCCAGGGCCATGGCACTGGCACAGAGCAACATCACCCACAAGGGCACCCTGAAGGTGGCTAAAGTACCGTAGCTGACCAGAGCCATGGCAATGATGCCCATGGCGTTTTGCGCGTCATTCATTCCATGAGAAAAGGCCATCCAGGCGGCGGAGAGTATCTGCCATCGCCGGAAACTGTGGTTCACCCTGCGGAACGAAGAATTTTTGAAGATCCATGAAACTACAACGATCAGAAACACCCCTCCCAGAAAACCGAGGATGGGAGAGAGAATCATGGCCAGGACGATTTTCTTGATTCCTTTTAGAACGATTATCTGCGGACCGGAAGCGACAATGCCGGCTCCTAAAAGCCCCCCTATCAGAGAGTGAGTCACGCTGACCGGTATTCCGGAGAAGCTGGCCAAACCTGTCCAGGCACTTGCCCCGATCAAGGCCGCCAGAACCAGAGTCAGACTGACCTGCTGGGGGTCGATGACTCCCTTTCCCACCGTCGCAGCGACGGCAGTATGACTCAACGCCCCAAAGAAATTGAGCACCCAGGCCATGATGATGGCTGCACGGGGGGTGAGGGCTCTGGTGGATACGGTGGTAGCTATGGCGTTGGCGCAATCGTTAAAGCCGTTGAAAAAATCGTAAACCAGAGCCGCCAGGATTATAGCCAGTAGAAGTAGTAGATCAGACACCTTTAACCACTATGCTCTCTATTGCATCGGCTATGTTTTCACAATGATCGGCCGCTGTTTCCAGCCGACCGTAAATCTCCTTCCATTTAATGGCCACCCGCCAATCCGGCTCCTCGTCGAGCAGGTGTCCCACCATCTGTTGGGAGATCTGGTCGGCCTCATTCTCCAGACTGTTTATCTCGATGCAAAACGGCCGAAGGTTGTCGAAATGCTCGAGATCCGACACGGCTTTTTCTATTTGGACGACTGCCAGATAGACGATGTCCACCAGCCGGATGCACTCGGGTGTGGGCTGGGGAATCTTGAAATTGTATAATCGACTGGCGATTCCTTCGATCGCATCCAGCACGTCGTCCAACTCAGAAGCCAGAATGTGTATGTCCTCTCGGTCTATGGGGGTTATGAAGGTTTTGTCCAGCTTATCCATAATGCCGTGAATGATGCCGTCACCTTCGTGCTCAATCTCTTTTATCTTTCTTACCTTCTCCTCCACATCCTCATAGGTGTGCACCAAATCCTTCAAAGCTTGAGCTCCCCTCAACAGATTCTTGGCCGACATCTCCAGCAGATCGAAGAATTTCTCCTGCTTGGGCATCAGCCGGGGCATCTTCAGGGCCATTTCTTCCTCCGGTTTGAAACCAGACTCGACAGGGGATTTTCGTGCCGAACGAAACCCATCCCGATCGGGCACTATTATACACAATTGCCGGAAGAAGTCAAAAACTTTTTGAAGACAATCTCCAAAAATCACCTGCTTGTCATGATAGCAGACAGAATACAGAGACTACGGACGTGGAGGTTCGGTGTCCCGGGTTGGGTGGAGCGGCGAAGCAGCCCTATGCAGTTCGCAGCGAGAGAGTAACCACCCCTTCTCATCCCCTCCGACGGATTCTCACATGTTTGCCTTGATTGTTGATCCCCCGAATGTTATAATTGGTTGGGGTGAAGATTCAAATCAAACCCGCAAGTTTGGACACGCGGCTGTGATCCCGCTATGATCTTGCGTAAGAGGAGGTGGCTAACATGCGGATGCAACCCAAGTTGTTCATCACCTACCTGCTGATAAGCGTTTTGGGCCTGGCCGTGGCCGGCGTTTTGATTTTCTCTTCAGAGAAAAAACGATCCCTAAATCAGCTTGAGAACAGCATGGTGGCACAGAGCCGACTCCTGTCCGAAATCTTCGCCCAGCCGGTTGCCAACGATTGGGGTCTCGAACGGACGGACAGCCTATCAGACGTCCTTGGTCTGGAAATACCGGGTCGGATCACCATCATACTTGTAAACGGAACAGTTATTGCAGATTCCTACCAGAGTGGAGACGAGCTTCTTAAGATGGACAACCACAGGAACAGACCGGAGGTGGCCTCTGCTCTGGAAGGCGAATCCTGCTCGGATGTGCGCTTCAGCCGGACCATAAGGACGGACATGCTGTACGTCGCCTCACCCATAACAGCAGACGGTCAGGTGGTCGGTGTGGCGCGCCTGGCATATCCTCTGACCGAGCTGGGGCAGCTCCAGAGAAGGATCATTTCCATCATTCTGCTCGGAGTTCTCTTAGCCTTCACCCTTTCACTGTTTCTCAGCTTCGGCTTGTCCAAAACCGTGACGAAATCCCTGCGGGAGATGATGCTCGTTGCCAAAGGGATCTCAGAGGGTGATTTCACCAGGAAGATCAGAGTGGGTACCAAAGACGAGATACAAAAGCTGGCTGAGATATTGAATCAGATGTCGGTCGACCTCTCACAGAAAATTGCCCAGATAAGCGAAGACAAGGCACAGTTGAATTCCATTCTCTTCGGGATGGTCGAGGGCATTTTGGCAGTGGATTTTGAGGGCCGGGTGTTGCTGGTCAACAACGCGCTGCGCAGCATGTTCGATCTGGGCGAAAGCTTCCGCGGAAGACCGCATTATGAGATCATCCGGGATCACGGTCTGAACCAGTTCATCCGGGAGATACTCTCAAGCGGCAAAGAAAAGAGCAAAGAAATCTCCTTCATCCACCCCCAGGAGAGAGACGTGATGATAGAGACCGCCGTTGTGGGACAGAGAAAGTCTGACGTCATCTTCGCAGTCTTCGTATTCCACGATATCACCGAGCTGAAGAGGCTGGAGAGAATCCGAAAGGACTTTGTGGCCAACGTCTCTCACGAATTGAGAACACCTTTGACCTCCATCAAGGGTTTCGTAGAGGCACTGCAGGATGGAGCCATAGACGATGCCGAGAGCTCCCGAAGGTTTTTATCTATCATCTCTCAACATACGGATCGAATGAATAAGATCATCTCAGATCTTCTGGAACTCTCCCGAATGGAGTCCAAAGAGTTCGAATTGAAGATGGAGCCATTCTCCGTCAACGATCTGATGGAGGAGGTGGTCTATGCTCTCAAACGTTCCGCAGAGGAGAAGTCGCAGAGCTTAGAATCTCATCCTTCTTCACCCGACCAGAAGGTCTTGGGGGACAAATATCGCGTCAGTCAGGCCCTGGTCAACCTGGTGGACAATGCCATCAAATATACCCCGGAGAGAGGGAGAATCGTAGTCTCAACGCAGGATAAGGGGAATTTCGTGGAGATAGCCGTCATGGATAACGGAACGGGAATTCCCCGGAATGAACTGCCCCGGATATTCGAGAGGTTCTACACGGTGAACAAGGGTCGATCTCGGGAGTTGGGAGGAACCGGACTGGGCCTGTCCATAGTCAAACACACCGTTGAGGCTTATGGTGGAGAGGTGGGAGTGAAGAGCGAACCGGGGAAAGGAAGCACCTTCAGCTTCACGTTGAGAAAAGCCCAAGAGTAACAGCATTCTCAGAGAGGAGATTTTTCGATCGCACCTCCCCACCGCTTGCGATTATCGCCAACTACGTCCACCTGTCGAATGATTTTCAGACCAATCCCAAGCGCTGCAGAGAAGTGACGTCTACTGTCTGGGCGCCCGCAGCATCTGACGCAGCTCGTCCATTATTTCCCGGCCTTCGCTTCTTATTTTCTCTTTGGTCGCCAACAGATCCTTCTTCGTTGGTTTGGCGTGAAGCTGAATGTGGAAGCGAAGGGAATTGGTGGTACCGGAGGGCCGGATGGTCATGTGTTGGAGCTTTTCGTCATCGAAGAAGAACCTCACGCCTTCGTCCGGGAAAAGGAAATCGTAAGAGGGGGGATAGATCCGGTCGTACTTTCCGGTACGATAAATGGCCGCCGATTTCACCCGGCGTCCGGCTATCTTTAAATCCCCGCTGAGAGCCAGCTGATAATATCCCAAGGCTCTTCGGAGAATGGTCTTCTTCAGACGGTCGCCTTCGATGCCCGGGTATTCCCCGTCCAGAGGATCAGGCTCATAGAAGGTGGCAAACAGGCCAATGTCAGGATCAAGATAGACATGCTTATCCAATAGCTCGATCAAAGATAGGCCTTGCTCCTTGGCCCAGGCGGCTATCTCCGCCAGGAGCAGAGATGCGAAAGTCCCGTCCTTGTCCCGGACGTGACCTTCGGTTCCCAGCGACCTGGAATCGGGAGGCGGACCTCCCAAAAGGGAGAATCCATTACTCTGTTCCAAGGTTGCCACGTTGATCGAGCGTTTCCCGTTGTCCATTCCCAGGCTGGTGCAGGCGAAGGGATGGCACAATTCCGTATATTTCTCATCGCGCCCTTCAACCAGCCTCAAGAACTGATCGGTTTTCCCCTCCCAAACGTCTCGCGTGGCGGCGGCCAGTGCGGCAAATCCAACCCAGCCTTTGACCACTCCCAGGCCATATTTACGCGCCAAGAAGGTGATGCTGTCGGAGGTGGTATGCGAGAGCGTCAGGAATTTCTTCTCAACATCCTTGACCTGGCCATATTTTTCGATTTCTCTGTGCAGCCTGTACCATATTACTAAGGTCCACATGTCGTCGGCCGGAAGCAGGTAGTAGTCTTTGTTATCGTAAATGCGCCGTTGCTGCCTGGGCACCTTGACCACCAAACCACATCGATCCGCATCAGGATCGGTGCCGATCAAAACGTCCATTTTGTCGAATTCACCCGGATAATCCTCTTTGAAAGCTTCAACAGCGATCTCGGCGGCTCTGGGGTCTCCCGGATCAGGCTGTTGTTCTTTTCCCGGCTCGCTGCAGAAAGCAGGGAACAGCCCATTGGGCTCGTTCAATCCCATCTTACTCTTGTTTCCGTTGATCGATTTGACGTCCACGAATCCCACCTCGCGCAGCAGTCTGGGGACGATTACGTAGCCCGCTCCGTGAAACGCGCAATAGGCTATGTGCAAAGGATCCGATGCAGATCGTTGTCGCTTTGGGAGGTCTTCAGTAAGCAGGAAGCTTTCTATGTGCTTACAAAGCTTCCCGTGGATGTCGATGATGAACTTCTCTTTTCCGGCATAGTCGAAGCCTGGGACCGGCTCGTCTCCCCCCAGAAACCACAATTTTCCCTCCGCTGAGTCTTTGAATGGGCGGAGCAGGATGTCTTTGGTTGTGGCGTTTTTGATATATTCATTGTACATCGTATCCCTGTCCTTTGGATCGAATTGCGATCCGTTGGAGCAGGACAGCTTGTATCCGTTGTACCTATAGTCATTGTGGCTGGCGGAGATCAGTACGCCTATGTCCGCCTTGATAGCTTCGTTTGGTATGGCAAAGGTCACCTCCGGATAGGCGCAAGGAGCGTCGAAAAAGTAGACCGTGTAATCGTACGCCAAGAAAAGCTCTGCGACCAGCATGGCGAAATCCTGACCACGCACGCGACTGTCATAGCCGATTACCACCTTCTCTAAGGGTTGGAGTTGATTTCTTCCGAACTTGGCCACGCCTGCCGAGGTGAGAAGAATCACCAGGTCATTCATAGTGTTGGGACCTTTCAGGATATCCGTGTTCAGTCCCTCCTCTTTCAGCTTGACGATCGAAGCCTTGTCCTGTCCCATCAGACCCCGGATGCCACCGGTGCCGAATCTGAGGCCCTGGCGAAAGGCATTGACGATCTGTTCCCAGTTCTTCTGCTCGATGGCATCGACGATTCCCTTCTTTAGTTTGGACGAAATCTGGTCTATTTCGTCGTCTCTAAGCCACTTCTCCAAATTGGGTATGGTGTTGGCCAAGGCGTCATTGTAAAGCTGCTCGTCTATTCGCCCTGCTTCTTTTGAGGTTTCAAGAAATTCTCCAACTCCGCTCTTGGCCTGTTTTAAGACTGAATCCAGATCAGTGATGCCCATTTTCAACGATTCCTTTCTTGTTACCACCAATGAATTTTCGTCGGGACGACAGACAACATGTCGAACCATGCACTATCGTTTCTACTTGAGTCATAATTATATATCGGTTTGCCAAGGATGTAAAGGAGAAATTCGGACACAGTTGGCCGACCACAATTGCCCCCGGTGCTCAATCCTCTAGCCGCAGGGGAGAAGAAAAACCACACCAGCTCTGTCGATCCGCCTACAAGCGATT
>CAYMNI010000125.1:0-7454 GCA_964391755.1 uncultured Ignavibacteria bacterium | reverse complement strand
TGAATATGCCGTCTCCTCTATAAGTGGCACCCGCTGAGAGAGGGACGGATGCACTCCCGCCCCCCCATTCGCCCGTCCCGTAATACCAGATGTGCTCCTTGCCCGGGTATGTGTTTTGCGCGATACACGACACACTGTGAAGCTGATCCGGCGCTGTGGTTTTGGTCCAGGAAGCGCCTCCGTCGGTCGATTTGTACATCCCGCTGGAAACGCAACCGGCAAGTATCGTGCTTTCGTCGTTCACGTCTATAGCCAACGCTTTGGTACGACCGCCGATATTGCAGGGACCTCTGGCATCCCATTCTATATCCGCGGTAATCTGTCGCCCACTCGTCTTGCCCGCCAGGTTCCTGACGAATTCCAGCTCCCGCGTTCCGATACCTTTAGGAATCTCGTTCGTGGCCGGATCCCGCAAAAGAAGCCATTTGTATCTTGCCCGGGCATGCGGGTCTTCTTCCGTGCCCTCCGAGGCCTCGGACAGAGCTGTGTCTTTGGCATCATGGGTGGGCGGGGCTGATCTTAAGAAGTACACGATTGACAGTACCGCCGTCAGCAAGACGATAGCGGCTGCAATAACCAGTCTTTGCTGTCTCATGATTTTCCTCCTCTCAATCGAAATCAGGATTATAGCTTCCGATTCATCGTCGGTGATAGAGATTTTTGTCTTCCTGTGTGCCAATATCATCCAATATAATCATTCGTGCACTCTAAACAACTAGTATCTGAATTGTTTCACCTGCGGGCGGGGCATGTGATAGTAAGGGGCCGATCACATATAACCGGCTGGCTTTCACGGCAATGGTTTTGTTCTTGCGGTTCTTCCTTGAGGGTTGGGAATAATCGGCAAGCTTGTCGTTCGACTCAGGGCAGGTATCCACAGATAACGTAGCGGTTGCATTCACACCAAAGACGGACACGTCTGGGGGCTTGTGCTCTCCCTGTCTTCGAATCAAGTCCCCGCTCTCCACTCTTCAGTGTTGGTGGTAATTTCCATTAGCGCAATTCTTCTCTGAGGATTTGGTAAAACTTCTCTTTGGCTTCTCGTTCGATCCAGGGCTTATGACCGCAATTGGGGAGCAAGACAAACCTGAAGCTCGGAAGAATTGCCGAGAGGGGTTCTTGTACCCCGTCAGCCGGATGGGGATCGTAGTCGCCATGAATCGCAACCACCGGACATTTGATACGTTTTACCAACGCCAGAAGTTCCCCGCTTCTTCTCAACTCTGCGGCCTCCGACCACACGGCTCGGAATATGTCCGGTTCGTATCGTACTATTTCCGATTCCGATTCTATCGGATCGAATGCATCGACTTTCGAAAAGAGTGCTCCGAACCGGGCAAAGGCTTCTTTTTTGTCTTGAGCCTTATCATCATCCAGTATTTCAAATAGAGATTCAACCTCGGCTCTCTCCTCATCGCTGAGACGACTCAGTCTGGTCTCTTCAATTCCCTCAGCATACTTCTCTTCGAACGGCCCACTTCCGACGAGTATCAGTTTTCTGACCAGATTCGGATAGTAAGCGGCAACCAGGAAGCTGAGCCACGCCCCCCAGGAGAAGCCGATCAGGAACGCGGGAAGGTCGGCGTCCTTTTCCAGCACATTTCTTAGTTCTTGAATTTGTCCTTCGACGGAAGCTTCTGTTTGCAGTGGCTCCAAGACACCCCAGCCGGATTGAAGCTCACGGGCTACCGGAGCCATCTCTCCTGCCGCACCCGGACCGCCATGGATAACGGCTACCTTAAACGGAGGCTTTCCGTATTTTCGAAGGTCTTTCATAAGTCTCTTTTTGAAGCACTTGCTGAGAGACACCAACTGGAGTGCTCCAGCTTGCTGGAGCGATCTTAACTAGATTTGCAGCAGCAAGCTTCTGCACTCCGAATGACCGCCTCGAAGGACAGGTGCTCTGCACCCAGATTTCCTACGGACCTGTAGGTGGCTCGCACGAACATGTGATAGGAATTTAGTAACAGCTCTCAAACCCCTTGTCTCCCCCTTGTCAGGGGGATAAACTCATTTGATCCCCTGCCAGAGATGGAAAGAATTATCTCTTCCCTGAAAGGGAAGGCCAAGGGATTCACAATTCATTCAATATACACGCAGATGGTGCCCTCTGATTGGGCCTGCTCATCAGAGTGGAGCCATCCTTGGCCACGACCATGCCGACAAAGAAGTCTCGTGCGATTCGAATTCATCCGAGCAACATCGCAATAATCACGAAAGCCAGGGCAAGACACATGGATATGATGTACGAATAGAACCACGGCCCCGGCTTTCCACTCTCCTGCACGGTAATACTGTGGTATTGATGTATGTATTTCAACACCAGGATTCTGAAGAACAACAGATTGATCTTGACATCGTGCCTGGACAGAAATGAAGATATTACGATGGAGGATACAATCCCCCAGGCAGCACTTATGATCGCCAATATGAAAAGCAAATCCCTCATCTGTTCCCCGCTTTCTTGTCAGTCCGCCCAACTGTTCTTTTACAGTTCTGTGTACGAACCTTTGCCTTCCTTGTTGCCAAACGAGGCCTCACGGCTCGGGCAACCTGCGCAGCCGACAAATCAGTGGTATCTACGGGCTTGAGGATTGCGCAGGCCTCTGAGCGACCAGGATGTCACCAGGGTAGACCGCGCAGATCGATAGGACCTTCAGGCCAGGGTCTTGACCCACACTCCACCACCATGGTTAGCCCTTTACAAGTGCGAGCACCGTCAGGTTGAGTGAAGACGGTGGGGCCATCAACCATCCTCCACCCAAGCCTTTCATAGAAAACCTCCAGTCGCAAGTTGTATGTCAGCAGCGCGAAAGGAAGACTCAGCCTATTCTTGATGAAGGCAACAGATTCATTAAGGAGAGCACTGGCAATGCCACGATCCCTGTACTCGGGAACTGTCACCACGCCGCAGATTCCACCCACCCGAAGCAACTCCTGACCCACCGAGATCCTGCGTTCTAGAATGCCGACCCGACCGACCAGTCTCCCCTCGAGGATGCCCATTGCGTACCAGTGGGCATCGGCATAAATCAAGGGATCACGACAGAATTCCCTGTCGAACATCTCATCAAGCGCGACCTTACTCTCCGGCGAAAGGTCGTTCTCAGACCTGATCTCGGCAACGAGCTTCATAATCTAGACAAGTTATCACGTTAAAGCCGGTTCGAAACGAGGGATGCCGCAGAATCGAGCAATCTGCCTTTTCCTATACAGAATAGAGTCAGGAACTCGGCTCTCCCCACTTACGACTGGCCCAATACATAGATAACCCAGGGTGCGATCCTTGTCTCGTTGACCCACTGGAATTGCTCATCTTTTGTTGCCAGTGGCTTGCGAGTTTCAACTACCTCCAGACCAGCCTTCTTATAAATCTCTTGATAATCCTCGTCAGGCCAGATAATATCCTCTACAGGTCTCTTGTCATCTATAGCCGTGACGATTATCTTGACTTTGTCTCCGCACTTGGCATTTCTGTTTTCCGGGAAGTCTTTGGTAGAAAATGACTCCCATTCGTTCACGTATATCTCCGGAGACGAGACCAAGTTCACTATTATTCCTTCACTTCTGAGCAAGCGTCCCAACTCCACGAACAGCTTCACCTTCCTTTGTTCTGTGGGTATGTTGTCAAAGGTGAAGGCCGACAGTATGAGATCGTAGTCACCCTGCTTCATTTGTGTAAAATCGCCGTCCTTGATAAGATGATAATCTCCCCGGGGGTCGATTTGCCCCGCCTGCTTAATCATGTCCTCTGCGATGTCTACTCCGACCACATCGAATCCGAGCTTCTGCAGAAATCTCGTGGAGCGTCCCGTACCGCAGCCGAAATCGATCGCCTTTCTTCCTTTGACGTATTTAAAGATGATTTCAGGCAGGTCTCGATACGCCAGGTAGTACGTGCCGGGAAACTCCAGTTTCGCATAAGCTTCTGCACGCTTTGAGTCTTCATACACATTGGCGAATTCCATGTTCACCTCTTTTTCCCCGACTGTTCCTCTGAAAGAACGTGTGAAGAAAAATACGGATTCTTTTTAGCGGTTTCGCGGCCTGCGTGTTTCGCACTTAACCGAATCGTTCGGGCACATGACAAACAAATGCCGTGGTGGACAAAAAGCTTCTTACCTCTTGCTCCCCACCTGCTACTGCTGAACTCGTGTTCGTAATCCGCCAAGGTAGCTTCAACTACTCTTTTGGCATGCACAGCACCTTACGGCTCACCGACCAAGACCGGATTTCCAGCCTATCGCTTGTTCTTCTTTATCTCCTCCTCCACCTCTTTCGCCCCCTCGGCGTAGAATTTCTCCTCGTCCGGCGCCAGCTCTCGCAGCAGACGGAGGAACTCGCCGGCGTGCACCCTCTCCTCGTCAGCTATGTCCTTGAGAACCTCGATAGCCAGCTTGTTGTCTGTCGATTCCGCCAGTTGCATATAAAGCTGAACGGCCTCATACTCTGCAGCAATCATGAAGCGGATGGCCCGAACCAGCTCCTCATGTGCCAGTTTGCGATCACTGGCCAACCCGGAAAACGACGTGCCAAAATCCGGCATGATTATCTCCTTTCTTCTGCAGAACAGAGTGAAAGCTATCGTGCATGGTATCATCCATTATAATCACCCACAAAACCTTGTCAATCTATTTCTAGAGTGCTCTCCGGGTCGGCAGTTCCCGATGCGGACAAGTGGTAATTGTAAGGGTTGGATTCGTCCGAACCGAGATACACAAGAGCACCGGCTGGATGAATCCAGCCCCGACAGGAATTCAGTTCGTTACCTTTCACATCCGTCCGGCACATCCATTTTCTTGTTGCTTTCTGAGCTGAGTATCGTATATTATCTAAGTCTTCGGGGTGAGGTGAAATTCCTCGATCGGTGGTAACAGCCCACGCGCCCGTATGGGCAGAACTGGTGAGATTCCAGTGCCGACGGTTCGCCCCCGCCTTTGGCGGGGGTCAAAGTCCGGATGAAAGAAGACCAAACACGGAAGATCGAGTTGTATGTGCTCGATCCTCCGAGGTATCATCTCACCCCGGAAGCAAGAAGCCGGGGATTTTTGTTATGAGCACTCGTCGAATCCGCTGGAGAAAAAAAGACCAAGAGTTCATGCGGCTGGCTTTGAAACTGGCCGGAAAAGGACGCGGCAGGACTTCTCCCAACCCGTTAGTCGGCGCGGTGGTGGTGAAAAACGATCAGGTTATAGCAAAGGGTTATCACAAGAAATTCGGCGGACCTCATGCCGAGGCGATTGCCATCAAAGCATGTGGTGAAGAAGCCCAGGGCGCTACACTTTACACTACTCTGGAACCCTGCTGTCACTTCGGAAAGACCCCTCCCTGCACCGAGTTGATCATCCAGAGCGGAATCGGAAAAGTCGTATGCGCCGTAATCGATCCCAATCCGAGAGTAAACGGAAGAGGATTGAGACGCCTGACCAGGCACGGCATCAAAGTCAGCTTGGGTCTTTTGGAGGACGAGGCCAAGAAGCTCAACGCAGTCCACTTCAAGTACATGACCACCGGACTTCCGTTCGTGGTGCTGGGGGTGGTTCAAAGTCTGGACGGAAGAATCCTGCTGCAGGATGCATCAGCCGGGAGCATGCCGAAGAAAGCAATCGCGAAACTGCTATCGTTGAGAAATCAGATGGCTGATGCCATATTATGGGAGGCCGGCTCGACAAAGAGCTTACTTCGGCGGGCAGACTCCCACAGAATCAAACTGATTCTACTCGGCACGAGAAAACAGATTGCCGATATGATAAAGGCGCTGCCCAAGGACGCTTACCAAACAACCACGGTCGTTCCGACCGACGATGGAGCGGTCAATCTCAAGACTCCGAGTGGTCTTACGACGTGGACGGTCCGAAAGACCAAGAACGGTGGTGTCGATCCGTTCTCCCTTTTGAAGAAGGCAGGAAAACACGGCATCTCCAGCATTCTGGTAGAGGGTGGAACGGAATTTTCCACCGCGCTTTTGAAGCGGGAACTCGTGGATAAGGTTTGGTATTTCATATCCCCGGATATCTTGGTCAGGGGCGAAGAGTCCTTTGGTGATCTAAGCATCAGAGATGTATCACAGTGTAAGATCGTCAAAAACTGTGAGTTCACGCAATTCAGAGAAGGCATTCTGGCGGTCGGAGACTTAAATTCATTCGGCAGACGCAATCACGTCGTCCGGCCATAAACCGTTAACCTTGTACTGTCTTCTGACATGTTCACCGGCCTATTAGAAGAAATAGGAATAGTCAAACAGACTTCGGCAAGCGGAGGGAATCTGCTTCTGAAGATCGAAGCTCTCAAAGTATCGGCAGATCTGAAGGTCGGAGACAGCATCAACATAAACGGGGCTTGTCAAACGGTGGTTGAGAGAGAGTCGGAATGCTTCGCGGTCGAGGCTGTCGAGGAGACACTGAAGCGGACCAATCTCGGCCGGCTCAGAATCGGAGACCGCGTGAACCTGGAAAGAGCTCTTTTGGTCTCTGATCGACTGGGAGGACATATGGTCACCGGCCATGTGGACTTTGTGGGACGGATCAAGTCCATTCATAAAAAGGCAGAAAGCTACATATTTGAATTCAGCTATCCCGAAGAGTATCAGAGCCATTTCGTGGAAAAGGGATCGGTGGCAGTAGAGGGAATCAGCTTAACCTTGGTCCAGGTTCTGAGTGATTCGTTCACCGTGTCGGTCATTCCCTTTACCATGAAAAGCACCACCCTGGGTGCCAGGCGGATCGGCGATCCGGTCAACATAGAAACGGACTTAATCGGGAAGTACGTTGGTAGGATTCTGAGCTTAAAGAAAGTCCAATCCAAGATAACCCAGGAATGGTTGAGGGAAAAAGGATGGTAAGGTTCATGAAGTTGGATAAGCGTTGGAACGGTCTTCTTGGCTGTTCGGGTTTAAGTTTAGGACAGAGATAGACCCCATCTCAATGATGGGAAACCTGGAGAACGAGGATGTGTAAGCTCAATACCATTGACGAAGCGATTCAGGACATCAAAGAGGGCAAAATCGTCATCGTGGTGGATGATGCAGACCGGGAGAATGAGGGGGATTTGATCTTCGCCGCGGAGAAGGTGACTCCGGAACATGTCAATTTTATCTCCAAGCACGGCCGGGGATTGGTCTGCGTCCCCATGACCGGAGAGCGGATCGAAAAGCTGGAGCTGGGACCCATGGTGAAAGTCAACACCGCCAAGCTGGGCACACGCTTCACCGTTTCGGTGGATGCGGTATACAACACCACCACCGGCATCTCGGCTCATGACCGGGCCCGGACCATCAGCACTCTGATCGATAAGAAGACGAAGCCGGACGAGCTGGCCAGGCCGGGCCATATCTTCCCCATTCAGGCTCAGGACGGCGGAGTACTCAGTCGAGCCGGTCACACCGAGGCCACGGTGGATTTGGCCCGGTTGGCCGGTCTGTATCCGGCCGGAGTGCTTTGCGAGATCATGGACGA
>CAYMNI010000124.1:0-7625 GCA_964391755.1 uncultured Ignavibacteria bacterium | reverse complement strand
TGAACGCAGTCTAAGGGCAGCCCGTGCAGGGCCATTTCCATGTTGTGTATCCATTCCAAAAATCTGTTGGCACAGCTCTGAATGGAGATGACGTTTCGCAGAACCAGCTCATATTTGCACTGAGCCCAGCTCTGGGCAGGGCCGTAAGAGTAACCTAAGATGAAGGGATCTAAATGTACCCCGGCGCAGATGTCTTCTATCAGAGCTTTGTGATTTATGTACCAATAGTGTGATGACGAGACGTGGCCGGCGGGGCCGATGTATTCGATCTGGACGTCCTCCCAGGTTATGGGATTGTCCTCCGGAGCGAGCTCCTTCATCATGTCCACGGTGTCTTCGAAATACCTGTTCGCGCGAGAGAGATAGTTCTCTTCCGACTCACCGGAGAATCTATCCGGCGGTTTGATCTTCACGTGCAGGCGATGATAGCCGGAATTGTGCATGGTCTTCTGCATGTCTTCTAAGAGTCTCTGCTCCACCCTGGCCACGAAGGGAATCGAACCGAATATGCTTTTGCCCCGGGGATCGTCCGGGTCAGGGTCCAAGCCGGCATAGAAGGTGGAATGTGGGTTCAGCCTCACCACGTTGTCTTCCACCTCCTGAACCACTTCCCAGACCTTCCCTTCCCTGAGTTTGAACTTGATGGTGGAAGGATCGATGAAGTAAAATTTGTCAACCGCATCTCGGGATGGGGTCAACACCAACTCACCGCAAACCGCTCCGTCGGTAAAGAGTGATCCGAAGAACTGAGAAAGCAACGCGTCTGTGCCGCCGAATTTCTGGAAACTGTGTTGGTAGATCCGACGATCCAGGTCTTTTATCACCTGGTTGGCTTGATCTAAGAGGGATTGATCCTCTGTTTCCGTCAGCTCGAAGTGACCCGGGGAAGCGCATATTCTGCTCCAGGTCCAGACGGCGGAATTCAACACCGGGATGTTGTCTCTGAGGAATCGATAGAGCTTGATGCGAAAAGCGTTGTCGTAGAAGCTGGATTGGGATAAAAGAAGGTTGGCCTCATCCACGTGGGCTGTTCTTTTGGATATCGGTGACGTGGGCAAATCCCGAGCTTCCGGATTTTTGTTCTTCGATACAAGAGATTTCCGACTCAGCGACACATCGCCCTTGCCGGTGTGCTGCTTATTGTTGTCTTTTCTGAAGATAGCCTTCTTCAGAAGCCTTCTCAAAGAATATCTGGACATCGTGTCTTACCTCGCATATGGGATCATGTGGTTTCTCAATAACCCCGCTGCTATCCCGATCACCACATGAATAGTGGAAAATCTGCTATGCTCTTCTATGCTGCTCCGAATGTCCTTGACATGAATTTTGAATGGCCCTTATATTACCCTCGTGATCGGTTAAACCTCTATCATCTCGGGAGTCCCCTTGGCAACTGCGAAAACCAAGCCGTCAACGTCACACCAGGTGGGCTTGAACGATTCGGTTCAATACCTCAAGGGGATTGGACCGGAGAGGGCCAAGGCTCTCAAGACGGTGGGCGTCGAGACCATCGAGGAACTGCTCTACTACATCCCCCGCAGGTACCTGGACCGCAGCACCATACTCCCTATGGCCAAGGCTCAACCGGGTTCCGAGGTGACGGTCATCGGCAGAGTGGAGGCTTTCGGAAAGGCCAGAACCAAAAGGCCCCAATATCAGGTCATTCTGAGAGACAAAACCGGATTCTTGCGACTGGTCTGGTTTTCCAAGCTGGTTTGGATGGCAAACCTCTTCGAGGAGAACGATCTGGTAGTGGCCTCTGGGCAGGTCACCTTCTATCGCGGGCGGCAGATGGTGCATCCCGAATTCGAGATTCTCTCCAAGAAATCCGAAGAGGACGTTTCGGAGGATGAGCTGATTCACACCGGCCGGGTGATACCGCTGTATCCTTCTACCGCCGATTTGAAAAAAGTCTGGCTGGACAGCAGGGGATTCAGAAGGGTCTTAAAGCCGCTTCTTGAGAAGGTACCCGGACTCATCAGCGAGTCTCTGCCGGAAAGGATCGTCTCCGATCTCAAGCTCCTCCCTTTGGCTGAGGCCATCAAGGAGATTCATTTCCCGGATGATACCGAATCGGCCCAGAGGGCAAAAGACCGGTTGGCCTTTGACGAGCTCTTCTACCTGGAGCTGATGCTGGCCCTGAAGAAAACAAAAACTCGTCTGGAAGAGGGGATTGAATTCGGGAAACCCGGCGATCTGGTGAGAGGTCTTCTGAGGTTGGTGCCTTTTAAGCTGACCGACGCCCAAAGGAAGGTTCTGCGGGAGATATCCTCCGACATGATGTCAAAAATCAGCATGCATCGACTGCTCCAGGGAGACGTCGGTTCAGGCAAGACCATAGTAGCTCTGGTGGCCATGCTCATGGCGGTGGAGAGCGGTTATCAGGCGGCGTTGATGGCGCCCACCGAGATACTGGCCGAGCAGCACTTCATAACCATTCATCAGATGCTGGAATCTTTAGGAATCAAGGTGGTCTTGTTGACCAGCTCCGTGGCCAAAACCGACAGGCAGAAGATACTGTCGAGCATAAAGGACGGAAAAGCCCGGGTGGCGATCGGCACTCACGCTCTGATTCAAAAGGAAGTCGAGTTTTTGAAATTGGGATTGGTGGTGATAGACGAGCAACACCGGTTCGGGGTGATGCAAAGGGCAAAACTGCAGCAAAAGGGTCCCTCCCCCGACGTTCTGGTAATGACCGCCACGCCCATACCCCGCAGTTTGGCCCTGACCGCCTATGGCGATCTGGACGTCTCGGTGATAGATGCTCTACCTCCCGGCAGAAAGCCGGTTAAGACCTCCATGTGGATGGAGGACTCCAGAGCGAAAATGCATCAGTTCGTGGAAGATGAACTGAAGAAGGGGCATCAGGCCTATATAGTGTATCCCCTGGTGGAAGAATCGGAGAAGGCCGACCTGAAAGCGGCTACCGAGAGCTATGAATATCTAAAAGTTGAGGTCTTTCCCAAACGAAAACTGGCGCTGCTTCACGGAAGAATAAAAAGCAAGGAGAGGGAGGCCATAATGCAGGCCTTCCGCAACCGGGAGTACGACATCCTGGTGGCCACCACCGTTATCGAGGTGGGAGTGGACGTTCCCAATGCCACGATGATGGTGATCCAGCATGCGGAGAGATTCGGGCTGTCTCAGTTACATCAGTTGAGAGGCAGAATCGGCCGGGGAGGGGATCAATCCTTCTGCCTGTTGATGGCCAAGCCCCCTCTTTCTTTGGAAGCGGAGAAGAGACTGAAAACTATGGTGGCAACCAATGACGGATTCAAGATATCCGAGACGGACTTGAGGCTCAGGGGACCGGGTGAGTTTTTCGGAACCCGCCAACACGGCCTGCCGGAACTGAAGATCGCCGATATAGTCACCGATGCCCGGCTGCTTTATAGCGCCAGGGACTGGGCCTTTAGAACGGTAGAGGAAGATCCAAAGCTGAAGCAGAATGACAACCAGCACATCAGATCCACCTTCCTTCGAAAACATAAAAAGAGATTTTCATTGGTCGACATAGGATGAGGTGTGATCCAGAGCACCGAAGACGCGCGTTAAGACAAGTTCCCGCTGCAACGAAAGGCAGAAGTCGATCTGCAAGCCTCCTTTAGGACGGAGGATGCGTCGACGCCGGGAACGTCGGCGGAAAACGGTTATCGAAAGAAACGGAATCGAAACATTTGATCTTGCAATAAAACAATTCACAAGAATTCGCTGAGAGGGTCAAACCATGAGATCGCTTTTCATTCGAGACGAGATTCGCTTTACCGGGGAACAGCTGGTATCCTTCTGGGCATATGAGAACTACGACATCCTGGGGGACAACATAGTGGCCTTCATCGGACCCTGCGAGGTGGAGGAGAAGTACATAGTCGGGATCGACCATTTCAAGAAAAAGACCAAGATCAAAAGCAGGCGCATGCTTCATTTTCTGGTGGAGCACTTCGACCTGGATTTAGAAAAGGCCGTCTTGAGGCAGAAGCTTCTGGTGGACATACTTAAGGACAAGCTGAACCATCGGCTGAAAGGGGACGTGCTCCAGAGATGGGGAAACGATCTGTTCGACACCGACTTCAAGCTTACCGTCTCCGCCACGCTGAGAACCTCCGTCTCCACCAAAATCCATTTGGGGATAAATATCTCCAGCAAGAACACCCCGGTGAAGACCAAAGGGTTAGAGGACTATGGGATCGACCCCGACGATATCTCCCAGGCGGTAATGGACCAGTACCGGTTGGACATGCGGCTCATCGCCCAGAGGCTCTGCAAAACCAGGAGCCTCCGGTAGCAGGAAGCAGGGCTCAAGCCGAAAGAAAAAGGCAACCTCATCGTTTAGTGGTCAACGTCAAAAGCAAAGGCGGAGGAGTGCATGATAGCCAGAGAGAAACTGACTGAGGCGCTGGAAAACGCCGGTCAATTGGAAAGGCTCGTCAAACAGGTAATCCGGGAGGTGGACGATTACGACCTGGAGCGGCTTCTGAAGAAGATCGATGCCGAGTTCAAAGACCTGCAGCACAACCTCACCATAGCCAGAAGATTGGCCGAAGGGCTGCAGCGAAAGCCGGCGAAAAGGAAGAAAGCGAAAAGGAAATCCACACTAAAATAAGCTTGACCAGACCACCGGCTGCCGGTACCGTATACCTGTTGGTCGTTGGGTGGACACAATCAGCATAGAGGTCGGTATGTCCCAAGGCGAATCCGAGAGAAAGAACGAATCTCTTTTCATCCAGTTGGTACTGATGTTTCAGGCTGCCGCCATGCAGCAGATGGGTAAGGTCCAGAATCCCATTACCAAGACCATCGAACGCAACCTGGAGCAGGCCAGATTTTCAATCGACATGTTGGAGATGATTCAGAGCAGGACCAAAGGCAACCTCTCCGAAAACGAAGAGAAATTCTTGGAGCACACGCTCTTCGAATTGAGAATGAACTACATAGACGAGACCAAGAGCGATCAGCGGGAGAAAGAACAAAAGGCATCCGGCGACTCAAGCCAGGGTGAAGAAAAGCAGGGAAGCAAACATACGGAAACCGGACAGAAAAATGAGAGTCCGGAAGATCGGCCGGCTTCTGACCGGCCGGAATCGGGATAGGACCTCAACCTGCAAGGATTGACCTGAGGGGACACTACATAGCTGTTACCTGAGATCAAACTCACATTCCTGAATCTCAGTGCCTGTGCATCTCGTATACAAATATGGATCACCGGTAACAGGAGACTATGATGCACACAAAGCTTTATCGTTCCCGAACGAACTCCATGATAGCCGGCGTGTGCGGGGGCTTGGGTGAGTACCTCAACTTAGATCCCGCCATTCTGCGCATCGTGGCCGTCCTACTGATCTTTGCCAAAGGAATCGGGGTTTTGGCTTACGTCGTCGCTTGGGTGATTGTTCCCCGCCGACCGGAAGCCGAGGCGGAGGTGGTTGCGCCTGCCAAATCCGAAATGAGTCGAATTCTGCCGGGGCTTCTTCTGATCGTGGTGGGATTGGTCTTCTTGTTGAACAACCTGTTCCCCTGGTTCGGATTCGACTACCTCTGGCCTGTGCTGTTGATAGTTTTGGGCGCGGCTCTGCTGGTGAAAGCAGTTAAGCCACAATCTTCCTCCTGAATCGAAATCAGAGGAGAACCGAGCATGAATATCGCAAGGATACGAAACGGGGCCATACTTCTATCTGCCGGAGTAGTCCTGCTTCTGAACACCACCGGATACCTGGCCTGGTCCGTCTGGCTGAAGATATTCTCCCTGTGGCCGGTGGCCTTGATCGCCATCGGAATCGAGCTTCTGTTCAAGAAATCCCGGCTGGCATTTATCGCCCTGCTATCACCGCTTCTTTTCTTTGCCACCATCCTGGGACCTGGTATCTTCTTTGGACCCGACTTCGGCGAAATGCGTAGGGGCAACGGGACTTATCATTTGAGCCGGGACTTTGACTCGACATTCACCGGGATAAACGCATCCATCCGGTTGAATGCCGGGAATCTTAACGTATCTTCCGGTAGCAAACTGATTTCCGCCGAGTTGGAATACTGCAGCAAGAAACCGCTTCTTGTCTCTAAACAGGACGGACAGAATCAACAGGTCAGTTTTGAGATCACCGATAAGGACAGGACATGGTTTTCGGGCAGACTGGGCAAACGATGGTTCGTTCGGTCATCCCATAAAAAGGATTGGGACATAAAGCTGACCGACCAAATACCGGTTACCATGAAACTTTACCTGAAGGCCGGTAAGGCTGAACTGGATTTCTCGAATCTGAAGCTGCAGGAGTGTGATCTGGACGTAAGGGACTCCGACACGGACATCAAGATCGGAGAGATGTTGGATGAGATTGCCCTCGGAATCCGTTCCAGATCGTCAAAGGTTTCCCTCTCCATCCCGGAGGGCATGGGTCTGAGAATTGTGAACCATACCAATTTGAGTTCCACCAGCTTCTCCTGGTTCACCCTGGAGGAGAAGGATGACGGATACCAGACTTCAGGTTACGACGAGGCCAGTAAGAAGCTGACATTAAATCTTGAAGGTTCGCTGACCAGACTGACCATACGCAAGTACGAGCAGTTCGAGGGCATCTGAGGTGCATCTTCCTCTTCGGTCTGCCCGAATTGGGCCGGGCGGTCATCTCCTTTCTGAAAAAGGAAGTGAGTTGTACTGATCTTCTTGATTTACCCGGATTCTCCGCACCACAATCGGTTCAAACCTCATTCATGTTGGAAAAGCAGGTGACTATTGCTTTTTGTTGGGTAATTTCGTAACTTCGAAGGGTAATGGTCGGGCAGGATCGCCGGTGAGTTAGACCGGACGTCATTCTGCCCCATAAACCGCGTTGTCAAACATCAGTTGATCTTTGTAATGGTTTGCAGTCTGTTTGTAGTAGAGTGTAGTCGAGAACTCGACATCCGAGAGTTTCGGAGGTTCGAAATGGAATACAAACCGGTGAAAGCGCCCAAAGGCGAGAAGATCTCCTGCAAAGGATGGCAGCAGGAAGCTGCTTTGAGGATGCTCAACAACAATCTGGATGAGGAGGTGGCGGAGAAGCCACAGGAGTTGATTATCTACGGCGGCTCAGGAAAGGCAGCACGTAATTGGGAATGTTATCATGCCATCGTCAAAAGCTTGAGGAATCTGGAGAACGACGAAACCCTTCTGGTTCAATCGGGAAAGCCGGTGGGCATCTTCAGAACGCACGAGTACGCCCCCAGAGTGCTGATCGCCAATTCCATGCTGGTGCCTGCCTGGGCCACTTGGGAGAAATTCAGAGAACTGGAGCGGCTGGGACTTATCATGTTCGGCCAGATGACTGCCGGAAGCTGGATTTACATCGGCACACAGGGAATTCTGCAGGGAACCTACGAAACCTTATCCAGCCTGGCGAAAATGCACTTCGACGGAGATCTGTCAGGCAGGTTCGTTCTCACCGGAGGCATGGGAGGCATGGGAGGCGCTCAACCTTTGGCCGTCACCATGAATGGTGGAGTCATCCTGGACGTGGAGGTGGATAAAACCAGAATCGAAAAGCGCCTGAAAACCGGATACTGTGAGAAGATGACCGACAGCCTGGATGAAGCGCTCGACTGGATCACGAAGGCCAAGCAGAAACGCGAACCACTCTCCGTAGGTCTTGTCG
>CAYMNI010000123.1:0-7631 GCA_964391755.1 uncultured Ignavibacteria bacterium | reverse complement strand
TGGTGCAGGGAAGAGCCGACATCGACGAGATCAACGAGAAATGCCGCCTGAACCTCCCGGAGGAAAAAGCGCCCTACACCATCTCCAGCTACATACTGGACAAACTGGGCAGGATACCTCAGGAAGGAGAAACCATCAGACTGCCCAAGTTCGAGATCAAAATCAAGAGCATGGAGGGCAACAGCATCAACACGGTAGTAATCAACCGCAAGAGATGAAATCGCTCCGCAAGTGCGAAAGTTCGGCAGGTTGACGAAAATCGACCGGCAGCTTCAAACCGAATCCCCGGCCCGCCGTCTATCAGTGAAGCTACTTGACCTGGCAGCGCCGGGTAAGGACGCAAAACTCATTTGGGAGGCTTTCTCATGAACATCAAGACCATCGTTATCCTCATCCTGGCGGTTCTGCTTCTGATAATCATCGTGCAGAACACCCAGGTTGTCACCCTCAGGCTGTTCTTCTGGAAAATCAGCATGTCGCGGATCATAATCTTGGCTTTGACCTTGATCGTGGGTTTTGCCGCCGGATATGTGGTAGCAGGAATGAGCACCGGCAAGCCGAAGAATGGCTGAACTCGTATAAGCCATGCCGGCAACAGATCGCAGATGTAGAACCGTTACCAGCGGCTGCGACGGCTCCATCTCAAAAAGAAAAGGTGTTTCGATCCTTAAAAAACCTTGGATGGGTCTGATCGCCGGCGGCGGGTGATCCGGTCCGTTTCTCGCATCTCTATATGAAAGTAATTCACTCAAAAAGAAACCGGGTACTGCGCTGGGTGGCAACCGCGGTGGCGGTGTTCCTGGCGCTGCTGGGAGCTTCGCTGGTCTTCTTCATGCTGCCTCCGGGTGAGAATATGATAAGGCGACTGGCAGAAAGGAGACTGGGCGAACTGTTGTCCCAGGAGGTCAGCATCGAGGGACTGGAGACTAATCTGTTTTCCCGTCTGGAGATTCGGAATCTCCGAATCTATCGGGAGATACCGGGCGACACCGTTTCGCTTCTGAATCTCGGTCAGGCCGAAGTAGATTATCGCCTGATCGATCTGCTCAAGAAACCGCCTTCCATCCGGTCTCTGTATCTGGAAGACCCTTTGCTCTCCATCAGCAAAGACGCCTCCGGAGTATACAACATCCCTCTACTGGAGCCCACCGGGAAAGAAGACAGCGTCTCATACGCTGCGCCTGTCCCTTTTGTTTTGGAAAAAGCAGAAGTGCGCGGCGCTACGCTTCAGTATCGAGACGATACCGCTCTTCTGGCTGTCTCCGCCTATGGCGCAGGCTTGACCGCCGAATACGGGGGTGACCAGACGTACGCGTTTCACTTTCGGGCAGATTCGGCTGAGGGCAGATACCGGGAGATTCCGCTGACGGTAAGGGAAATCGGGCTGGATGGGCGATTCGGCGCCGACGAGGTGCGATTGGATTCCATCTCCATGCGCCTGCCCGGGTTGAAGTTGACAGGCGACGTCCAGATGACGGCAGAAGGAGATTCGACTGCCGTAACCGGGCGATTGTCCTTGAAAGGAGATCCGGCCGAATTGGCGCAGCTTGCCCGTCAGCATTTCCTGTTGACGCTTCCTGCGATCCAGGGTGAGGTGAACCTCTCCGCAGATCTGGGCGGATTCCTGAACCATCCCAGGCTGGGGGTTACGCTGGACTTCCCTGCGCTCGAGCTTGCGGAGATTCCATTACACCAAGGTTTGATTCGGGCGGATCTGGAACCCGGTCTGATTGAACTCAGTCAGCTTAGTGTTCAGATCATGGGAGGAACGGTCTCCGGGACAGCGAGCCTGTCCACAGACAGCCTCTTGTCTGCGAAAGCATCCTTAAGAATGGAGGGGATCGATCTGGCACAGGTTTGGCGTCGGGCCTATGGTGATGTCTCTCCTTATCAGGGCAAAATCAGCGGCACATTGGAGGCTTCGGGCCGGAGCCGAGATCCGAAGAGCTGGGACCTCTCCTCGGATTTGAAGCTGACCCGGCTAAGTTACGGCTCCAAATCGGTTCCCGATTTCTCCACCAGCTTGGCCTTCAGAGGCGGCCGGGCCGACGTCCGCCTGCGGCAGGGAGACTCCGAGATCTCCGGGGCGATCAGGTTGGATGGGAGGAACCTCCAAGGAGAGTTCTCCGGGAGGATACGGCAACTGGAACCCTTAGCAGGCCTCTTTGACGTTCACCAGTTATCCGGTGAGATGGAGATTCAGGGGGTCGTTCGGGGAGAGGTGGATTCGCCCGAGATCGGCACGGAAATCAGGGGAGAGAAAATCGTATACCGGGACTTTCCGATCGACAGTCTCACGGTCAACGCTCTTTATCGCGGTGGTAAGATTTACGTTTCGGATTGCCGCTTTGGCGGCATTCTGGACCCCATCGACACGCTCAGGCCGCCATTTGGACTTACAGGCTTGACCGGTAAGATCACCTACGCCGGCGGCGTCGGTGGCCGGTTGGATAGCCTCAAAGGGGATGTGGCCGTCAACCTGTTCCGACCGAGCTACCAGGGCATCGACTTCGATAGTGGCTCAATTACCGCCCTGCTGGAGAACCAAAGGCTGCAGCTCTCGTCTCTTGAACTGAGGGGCGATTCGCTTCTGATCAGGGGCACTGGCGAATTCGACATCTCCTCCAGCAAGGGGAACGGTGAAGTTGCATTGACCAAGTTGACCGGACCGCTGGCCGACAGCCTGAGCCCTGCCGGAAGTCTGATGGGCACATTTGACTTGTCAAATCCGGATGTGATGGAGTTGAAGTTGCAGGGAACGCAATTGGACCTGGAAGCCGTCCGTTTGTTGCTCCCCCAGCCTCCGGATATTGGAGGATTAATCCAATTTGATCTCGACTTCTCCGGAAATCTCAACCAGCCTCATGCCGAGCTTTACTTTCGCTGTCACAGGCCCCGCTTCCGATCGGCAGAGATGGATTCGGTGAAAGGACATCTGGCTTTTGCCGATGGAAACTTCAATTGTCAATTGTTGCAGTTGTACTACGGCAGCCATTATGCTTGGGCCAAAGGAGCGGTGCAGTTGGAGAGAAGAGAAGACGGCAGCTACTACTTATCGGACCGGGGACTTCTGCAAGGCCAGGCCCAGGGGCAAGATCTGGATATCGCTTTGCTTCAACCCTTTTTGCCGCATGACGTGCAGGTCTCCGGACGCGGTTCGTACGATTTAAGCTGGAACGGAACGTTGTCCCAGCCCCATCCGGTAGGAACACTCCGGCTAAACGACGGAAGGATTCAGACAGAACCTGGCGCGCCGCCCTTTGAGCAAATCAACCTGGTCTGTTCGGTCCAAGATTCCACCTTCAGCTTAGACAGCTTGAGCGGCGTGGTCAGGCAGACGCCCTTTCGGCTTCAGGCAAAGGCCACGGTCCGACCGCGCGGAGAATTTGCTGTGCAGCTCGACCTGTCCGCCTCCGACTTCGGGACCATGACCGGCGAAGGAACCGTATCCTCCGACTCCCTTCGATTTAATGCCCGGATCAGAGAAATGAACCTGGCGACCCTGCAACCGTTTCTGCCTGAACTTGGAGGTCTGTCCGGAACCCTAAACGCAGAACTCTCGGCCAGCGGCCAGATCGCAGACCCTTCAATCGACGGTCATCTGGAAATTCGGGAGCTGAGCTTTCAGCCGGCCTGGTTCGATTCGCCTTTTAATCAGGGAACGGTTAAGATCGACTTCAGCAAAGACCAGATCCGGGTGGATACACTTTTGGTTCGGAAAAACCAGGGAACGGTTTTCGTATCCGGCAGCTTGGTGCACGATAGGGGAGCGTTGTCGAAGGTCGATCTCAACGTCTCCGTGGACGACCTGGAGATCAACCGACCCAAGGAGCTGATCCTAGCGGTGAAATCGGCCCGGCTGGTTTACCAAAGCCAAAACGGCTACCATCTTCTGGATGGAGACGTCATCCTGGGGGAATCCCGGATGCTTATGAATTTCAGGCCACAATCCATTCTCCCTTTCGCTCAGGCTGCACAGAAACCGGCTCGGGAGTTGCCCTCCCTGCTGCAGGCCACCCGAATGAACGTTCGACTTCGGGAGAGTGAGAATCTCTGGGTGGACAACAACCTGGCTCGTCTGCGGCTGCACACGGAGTTGGGCCTCATCGGCTCGCCGGCCCAGCCCAATATCACGGGTCGGGTTGTGGTGGAGGAAGGGTACGTGCTTTATCTTGACCGAAAGTTCCAAGTCAAACAGGGTGTTGTCGATTTCATAGATCCCGATCGTCTCAACCCGGTCATCGACTTCAATGCCCAAGCCACCGTCACCAGCTACCAGGCGACCGAAGCCACCGCTTATGTCATAACCCTGGCCATAACCGGCCCACTGGATGAGGCGGTGGTGGAGCTTACCTCCGATCCCCCTCTGGATAAGTCCAACATCTTGTCTCTGCTCACCATAGGCGCCACTCGCGAGCAGTTTGGGGGCCAGGATGCGGAGGGAAAAGACGCCTCCCTCGCCTCCGTCTTAAAGGAGAGAGCACAGTCCATCTCCAGTCAGAAGGTCGCTGGCTACACCTCCCGGAAAGTAGGTTCCTTTTTAGGCCTGGAGCAGTTCACCATAGAGGGAAATCTGTTTCGCTTCGACCGCTCCTGGGGTCCGCAATTGCTTGCATCCAAGAAGATCTCTTCGCGTGTGGAGATCACCTATATCACCACGGTGGGCCACTCCAACGAAAACAGTTTTCGCCTGGACTACAGATTCTCCAGGCACTTCTCGCTGGAAGGCCAAACCGACCAGCAGGGTCGGGCAGGCATGAATCTGAAGTATAGGCTGCGGTCCAAATGACAAAAGTCAGGCTGATCTTATGTCTGGTCGTTTGTTGGCTTGCCCTCGGATCGGGCGCCCGTGCTGCCCAAGCCCCCGCCAAGCTCAAGGTCGGCTCGGTCACCTTCCAGGGCAACCAAAGCTTCAGCGACCGGCAGCTAAGAAAGGTGATGCTTACGCGTCCCTCGCGGTTTCTCTCCCGCTCCTACTACTACTCCGACGTTCTCCATGACGATTTGGAGAATCTGGTCCTGTTCTATCAACAGAACGGCTACCTGGAGGCCCAAATCACCGACACCACGGTCAGCACGGACACCACCAAACAGGTGGTCGACGTCCGCATCTTTATCTCCGAGGGTGAACTGACCCGGGTGGAGGGCGTGGCCGTATTGGGCAATACCGTTTTTGCCGACAGCCTGTTGCTGCAGAAAATCGGAATCAAACTCGACGATCCGTTCAGGCGCACCAGACTTCAGGAAGCCGGCTTGTCCCTTCTCACGTTGTATGCCAACCAGGGCTATCTGGAGGCGGAGGTCGTTCCCGACGTACGCGTCAACCCTGAGAACCACCGGGCTCTGATCGATATCGTCATTCGGGAAAAGCAGCAGTTTACCATTGCCGAAATCAACATCGATGGCCTGAAGAAGACCCAGCCAAAAGTGGTCCGGCGCGAGCTGCTTTTCCATCCGGGCGAGGTGATCAAATACTCGCGCCTTTTGGAGTCGCAGAGACAGCTTTACTTGACCGGCTTGTTCGCAAGCATCTTCGTTCGGCCCCAGGCCTCGGCCTCCGAAGATTCGACCAAGAAGGACGTTTTAATCGAGCTTGAGGAGAGCGAGTCCATCGAGTTTAACGTCGCTGCCGGATACGGCTCGGTGGAAAAGGCTCGAGGCAGAATCGAATTCTTCAACACCAACTGGGAGGGGACTGCCAGGAAATTCGGACTGGCCGCTAAAGCTAGTTTCATCAGTCGCAGCATAGAAGGTTCGTTCACCGAACCCTGGACCTTGGGGATGCCCTGGAGGACCGACGTCAATCTGCTGGTGGAGTATCTGGAGGAGCCGGGCTACAATCTCAACAGAATAGGCGGACGTTTCGTCGTGGGAAGGGGTTTCGGAAAACGATCCACCTTCTCCGTCACCTATCGACACGAGCGCGCGGAATTGAGCCATGTAGAGGTGTCACCCATTCCGGATGATCTGGAGAGCAATCTTAGAAGCCTCACCCTGTCGTTGATATACGACACCCGGGATAATCTGTTCAACTCCACCCGGGGCGTCTATGCCGAATGGAGAAACGAGCTGGCCGGATCGTTCTTAAGCGGCACCGACACCTTCGTGCGCTCGGTGGGGCGGTTCAAATTCTTCCACCGCCTCAGACGCTCCACCATCGTCGGCACTGCTCTGGAAATCGGATGGATGGACGCCTACGGGAGTTCCAAAGACATTCCCTTAAATGAGCGCTTCTACACCGGCGGTCCCAATTCTTTAAGGGGATTCGGCTATCAACTGGTGGGCCCGCTGGACGACGACGGAGATCCCATCGGAGGAAGGCTGAAGCTGGTTTGGAACTTGGTGGAGATCCGTCAATCCGTCTACAAGATGATAGGCTTAGCTTTGTTTGCCGATGTCGGCAACGTCTGGGGGCAACCCGAAGCTTTTCGCCTGGGCGACATTCGAACCTCGGCCGGAGTGGGCCTTCGCGCAAACACTCCGGTGGGAATGGTGCGTCTTGACTTAAGCATGAATCTGAAGCCGAAAGAGGGAGAATCGGAGACCAAGCTATACTTCAACATGGGACAGGCGTTTTAGCATGATCGTGAACTCCAAGGTTATCGTCCTGAAGGTGAAGTCTCTAATGAAGTGCCACGCCGTACGTCTGATTGCTACAGCTTCCCTATCATTTACGCTCGCAGCGGCTTTGCTCTCCAGCCTTGCTGCCGACAGCCTTCAAGATCAGGCTGATGAGCTGCTCAGAGCACGGATTGAAGCTGCGGGGGCTCCGCCGCAGATCGCGGTGGGAGAGGAGCTGATTTACGCGTCGACTGCCCTGCCGCGTTTTTACGAAGGGCGAGCTTTTCGCTTGGCCTGGAGTGACGATCAGGGTCCGCTTCCCCAAACGGAGGCGCTTGTTCGGGCGATCCGGGAGGCCGACGGGGAAGGTCTTACTCCGGGGGATTATCATTTAGACAGAATCCAAGATTCCCTCAAACGGATGAAGCAGAGTCAGGATGAGGGAATGTCGCCGAATCCGGCCGGTTTGGTGGATTTGGATCTGCTGCTCACCGACGCTTTTCTGATCTACGGTTCCCACCTACTGGCCGGCCGGGTCAATCCGGAAACCATCGATCCGGAGTGGATTGCCAACCGGCGGAATGCCGATTTCGCGTCCGTGCTTCAGGCGGCTTTAGACTCCGCCCGGATCGAGCAAACCTTAAAGGAGCTTCTCCCCCCGCAGCCCGGATATGCCAGACTGAAACAGGCGCTGGTCGGGTATAAGGAGATCGCTGCCAAAGGAGGCTGGCCTGTGGTGCCCCAGGGTCCCAAAATGCAGAAGGACGACCGGGGCGAGCGGGTGGCGCTCCTCCGCGCTCGTCTTGTCGCCTCCGGCGATCTGATCTCCAAACCGCCCCCGAACACGACATTGTTTGACGAAGAGCTGGATCAGGCCGTATGCAAATTCCAGAATCGGTATGGATTGGATCCCGATGGGGTGGTAGGCCCAGCCACCCTGGAGGCGCTCAACGTTTCGGCACAGGAGCGGGTGGGACAGATTCGGGTGAACATGGAGCGCTGGCGCTGGTTGCCCCAGGACTTGGGGGAGCGTTACATTCTGGTCAACATCGCCAATTTCGAGCTGGACG
>CAYMNI010000122.1:0-7684 GCA_964391755.1 uncultured Ignavibacteria bacterium | reverse complement strand
CCATGCTTCTCATTCTGGTGGTCATCATCGCCTTCATCTCGTTGGCAGCACTCTTTCTGGTCTGGTGGGAGAGGAAGGTATCCGCCCACATGCAGGTCCGCTTCGGTCCCATGCGAACCGGCTGGCACGGGTGGAAGCAGAGCTTCGCCGATGCCATAAAGCTGATTCAAAAGGAGGATATAGTTCCGGTCAAGGTGGATAAGCCGGTGTTCGTGGTTGCCCCGTTGTTGGTCTTCGTGGCGGCTCTCACCGTGTACGTTTGCATCCCCTTCGGCAAAGGACTGATAGTCAGAGATTTAAACATCGGCATACTCTATATTCTGGCCATCACGACCTTCACGGTGATCGGACTTTTAATGGCCGGCTGGGGCTCCAACAACAAGTGGTCCCTTCTGGGGGGACTAAGATCGGCGGCTCAGATTGTCAGCTATGAGGTCCCTTTAACCTTATCCGTTTTGGGCGTGGTGCTTCTGGCGCAATCCCTCTCCATGGTGGATATCGTGGGATCCCAGGTGAAATTCTGGGACTGGTACATCGTCAGGCAGCCCATCGGATTTTTGGTGTATCTGACCGCCGCCATCGCGGAGGTGAACCGAACTCCCTTCGACATACCGGAGGCCGAGCAGGAGCTGGTGGCGGGCTACAACACCGAGTACAGCGGAATGAAGTTCGCCATGTTCTTCTTCGCCGAATACACGAATCTGGTGACCATAAGTGCCGTAACCACCACCCTGTTTCTGGGCGGATGGCACGGACCCTGGCTGCCCTCCTGGATGTGGTTTCTCATAAAGACCTTCGGCGTCATCCTGGTGATCATGTGGTTCAGGTGGACATATCCCCGCATCCGGGTGGACCAGTTGATGGGCTTTGCCTGGAAGTTTCTGTTGCCGCTGGCGTTTCTGAATCTGATTTTAACCGGATTTTTCGCTCGATAAGATGGCTTTGATTAAGACCATATATTCGGGAGTGTATAACCTGATCCTGGGACTGACCGTGACGGTCAAGCACATGGGGAAGCATGCCGTCACCCTGCAGTATCCCAAGGAGAGATGGACCATGCCGGAGAGGTCCCGCGGCTGCGTGGTGCTTCTTTCCGATCCGGAGACCGGCAAGCTGAAATGCATAGCCTGCGGGCTTTGCTACAAAACCTGTCCCAACAATGCCATCCGGTTCAGTTCGGCCAAGGATGAGGCAGGAAAGAGGTTTGCCCAGGTGTTTCAGGTGGATACCGGCATCTGCATTTACTGCGGGTTGTGCGAGGAGGTCTGTCCGGTAAAGGGCAAAGCCATCAAGCTGGTTCCGCTGTACGAGTACTCGGTGTATGATAAGAAGGATTTGGTATACGATAAGGAAAAGCTGGCTCAAATCGGCAAGCCCTTTTCCGGTTCGACTTCGGAGTGATTGATGTTGAGGCTGGGATTGAATTCCAGCCTTGACTTGAGAATTCGGTTTGGAAGTGGTTATAGAACGGTGGTAAGAGAAAGGGAAAGTTGAGTTGCTAACGGGAATACCTGCTGCGATCTTTTACGTGCTGGCGGCGATCGTGCTCGGCTCCGGTGTGATGGTGGTCAGTCTTAAGAACATCTTCCACTGCGCCTTATTCCTGGTGCTGGCGCTCTTCGGCGTAGCCGGCATTTACGTACTCCTCTCCGCCGAGTTTTTGGCGGCGGTTCAGGTCTTGATATACGTGGGAGCCATCACCATCCTGATGATTTTCGCCATCATGCTCACCGCCAAGCTGTACAGCGCCCAAATCAGACAGTCCAATGAGCAGGTGGTCTTGGGATTAATAGTGGTGGCCACCCTTCTAATCGGCACCGTGGCCATTCTCAGCCGGGCCGCCTGGAGGCTTTCTTACGCGACAGCCGACGTTCAATCCACGGTGGGCATCGGGAGAGCTCTGTTGACCAAATACGCTCTGCCCTTTGAGATCGTCTCCGTGGTCTTGCTGTCCGCCTTGATCGGCGCCGTTGTGATCGCTCGAAAGGAGTAAATCTTGGTCGGATTGACCCACTACGTCGTCTTAAGCAGCATCCTGTTTTGCATCGGGATATTCGGGGTTCTCACCCGAAGGAACGCCATCGCCATTCTGATGTCCATCGAGCTGATGTTCAACGCGGTCAACATCAACTTCGTGGCCTTCTCCAAGTTCGTCACTCCGGGTGAGTTCGTCGGACAGATATTCGCCATATTCGTAATCACCGTCGCTGCGGCGGAAGCGACCGTGGGTCTGGCCATCGTGCTTCTGATTTACAGGAACTTCAAAGGCATCAACGTGGATAACATAAACCTGATGAAGTGGTAAAGGAGATTTGAGTCGGAGTCTAAAAGTCAGCACCGAAACGTAATTCGAAACTGAAACCAAGATATGTTAGCTAACGCCTGGATCATACCGCTTTTGCCTCTGCTGGCCTTTGGGATAATCGTGTTCTTCACCCACCGGCACCGGAGGTTAAGCTCTTCCGTCTCCATCGGAGCCATTTGTCTGTCTTGGGTCCTGTCCTTGTTGGTCATAGGCAGCGTGCTGAAGAATCCGGTTGCCTCGGAATTCAAGTTCACCTGGATCAACCTGTTGGGCTTCAAGATCGAGATGGGCATGCTCATCGACCCACTCACCGCGGTGATGCTCTTCGTGGTGTGCACCGTTTCCTCTCTGGTGCACATCTATTCGGTGGGATACATGCAAGGCGATCCCCGATTCTCCCGGTTCTTCTCGTTTCTGTCGCTTTTCAGCTTCTCCATGCTGGGCCTGGTTCTGGCCAACAACTTCGTGGGAATATTCGTGTTCTGGGAGCTGGTGGGTTTGACGTCTTATCTTTTGATCGGATTCTGGTTCGAGAAGAAGATCGCTTCAGACGCAGGGAAAAAGGCATTCATAACCACCCGCACCGGGGATTTGGGATTCATCATCGGCATACTCATTCTCACCCTGGCCGCAGGGACCTTCAATTTCCGGGAGATGTTTCATGCGGTGGAGATGGGACACATTCCCATAGGTCTTCTGACCTTGGGGGCGATATTCCTCTTCGCCGGGGCAGTGGGCAAATCCGCCCAGTTTCCGCTTCACGTATGGCTTCCAGACGCCATGGAAGGCCCTACCCCGGTCTCCGCACTGATACATGCCGCCACCATGGTGGCGGCGGGCGTCTATCTGGTGGCCCGCACCATGACCATCTACTTAGCGGCAGAGAATGCCGCGGTGGTGGTGGCCATAATCGGCTGTTTCACCGCCTTCTTGGCGGCCACCATCGGACTGGTCCAAAATGACATCAAAAGAGTGCTGGCCTATTCCACCATCAGCCAGTTGGGATATATGATCATGGTGCTGGGGCTGGGCGGTTTGACCGCCGGCACCTTCCATCTGTATACCCACGCCTTCTTCAAAGCCCTTCTGTTTTTGGGCGCGGGGAGCGTGATCCATGCCATGCACACCAACGACATCTGGGAGATGGGAGGGCTCTATCCCAAGATGAAAATCACCGCCATAACTTTCATCATCGCCTCTCTCTCCATATCCGGGATCTTTCCTCTGTCCGGATTCTGGAGCAAAGATGAGATTCTGGCCGTGGCCAGCCAATATCACAATCCCATATTTTTGATAGTGGCCACCCTGGTGGCGGGGATGACCTCCTTTTACATGTTCCGGCTCTGTTTCGTCACCTTTTTTGGGAAACCACGCGACCAGCAGAAGTTCGATCACGCCCACGAATCGCCCAAGGTAATGACCATTCCTTTGATGGTTTTGGCCTTTCTGGCCGTCTTCGCCGGATGGGTAGGCATACCCTGGCTCAAGCATGGTTACTCTTCCTTTGTGTATCATCACCATCCTCACCATGCGGAGCCCAGCTACGTCTTGATGATCGTCTCCACCCTGGTGGCGCTGACCGGGATATATTTGGCCTATGCCATGTACTACAAGAAGTCCATCTCTGCGGACAAGCTCAAGCAGAAGTTCTCTTTCATATACAAGGTGCTCTACAACAAATACTACTTCGACGAGCTTTATCATGCGGTGATCATCAATCCCCTGCTGAAGCTGTGCGATTTTCTGTTCGCCCGGGTGGACGTGGGGGTGGTGGACCGGCTGGTGAACGGGACGGGGAATTTCACCGTTTTCTTGTCGGACGTCAAGGAATGGTTCGACAGCCATATCGTGGACGGAGCGGTAAACGGACTGGCGTATGTGACCAGGGGAGTCGGATCGGGACTGAGAAGGGTTCAAACCGGACAATTGCAGAATTACGCCTTCATCATATTCTTTGGCGTGGTCTTGATCATCATCTTCAAGCTGATGTAGTTTTATGAAGCGGAATATCGCGTAAACTCTGGTTTATTTGACTAGAGCGTGAAAATAAAGAAGATCATTTTGGAGAAATTAAAATCGAGTCGATTGAGTTTTGATTCGTTCCCAATACGGCCATAAAAAAGGAGCAAAGACCACATGAACTTTCCCATTTTGACTCTTCTGATCTTCACCCCGTTTCTGGGGATGATTTTGATTCTGCTTCTCAGAAGAGAGCAGGAGGGCGCGGCGCGATTCTTGGCGGCCCTGTTCTCTTTCATCCCTCTGGTTTTATCGTTTATTCTTCTGGCTCAATATAACGGGTCGACGGCCCAGCTTCAATTCGTGGAAAAGCACGAATGGATTCCCACTCTGGGGATAACCTACTACCTGGGCGCAGACGGTCTTTCCGTCCCCATGCTGTTTCTGACCGCACTCTTGTGTTTTGTGTCAGTCATTTACTCCTTCGGGGACATCAAGGAGCGGGTCAAGCAGTATTTCGCCTTCCTCCTTCTTTTGGAGGTGGGCATGATGGGGGTCTTTGCTTCGTTGGACTTCTTCCTGTTTTACATCTTCTGGGAGATCGTTCTGGTTCCCATGTACTTCTTGATCGGCATCTGGGGACACGGGAGAAAAGAGTATTCCGCCATAAAGTTCTTCTTGTACACTTTGTTCGGATCGCTCTTCATGCTGGTGGGGATATTGGCCCTCTATTTCACGGTACAGCCGCATACCCTGGACATGATGGTCTTGATCCAGAAGGCTCCGGCTTTAACCCACGGCTTCCAGCTTCTGGCGTTTGTGGCCTTCTTCATAGCGTTTGCCGTCAAGGTGCCGGTCTTTCCCTTCCACACCTGGCTGCCGGACGCCCACGTGGACGCGCCCACCGCGGTTTCGGTCATCCTGGCCGGCGTTCTGCTTAAGATGGGAACCTACGGGTTCTTGAGAATTTCCTATCCCATGTTTCCCCAAGGTGCCATATACTTCGCCGTGCCCATAGCCATTCTGGCCTTGATCAACATAGTCTACGGCGCGTTGGTGTGCATGGCCCAGAAGGACCTAAAGAAGATGATCGCTTACTCCTCGGTCAGCCATATGGGATACTGCATGCTGGGTTTGGCCGCGATTACGGTCACCGGAATGTCCGGATGCATGTTCCAGATGATCTCGCACGGACTTATCACCGGCGCGCTGTTCATTTTGGTGGGAGTCCTCTACGAGCGAGCTCACACCAGAGAGATTCAGGCGTTCGGCGGGCTGTGGACCAAGCTTCCGGTCTACTCCGGTCTGATGATCATGTTCTGTTTGGGCTCGCTGGGACTTCCCGGCTTATCCGGTTTCGTCAGCGAGTTCATGGTTTTCGTGGGCGCCTATCCCGCGTTCAAAATCATCGTTCCCTTAGCCGTAATCGGAGTGGTGATAACCGCGGGTTACTTCCTGCGGATGATACAGACCATGTTTTTGGGTGAATTCAACACCAAGTGGCAAGGCTTAACCGAGATATCCGGAAGAGAGATATTCACCTTGATCCCCTTGGCCATCCTGATGATCGCCATCGGAGTCTATCCCTCTCCTTTGGCCAACATGATCAAGGCCACCATCGAGAACATAGTTCATCTGGTGACGGGATAATAAGAGTCTAAAAGTCCAAAGGTTCAAGGGTCAAAGAGTTTAAAGTTCAAAGCGTGAGGTGAAAACACTAATTTCGAATTCGATATGAATTATCAACTACTCATTCCTCAGGTGTTTCTGTTCTTGTGGGCGATTCTCCTGTTCCTTCTGGACTTCGTCACCAAGGAGAAAAAGCATAATCTGTCATACGTAGCTCTTTTGGGAATAGCTGTGGCCGTCATCCTGGCTCTGACCTCCCAGAAGGGCCAGCTTTTCGGCGGGATGTTCAAGGCCGATTCCTTCTCGGCCTTCTTCAACCTGCTGTTCCTTTCGACCGGGTTTTTGACCATAGCCGGGTCGGTGGAGTTCACCCGGAGGCTTCCCTCTCACAAGGGCGAGTACTTCGGGCTGATCTTCCTCTCCATGGTGGGTATGATGTTCTTGGCCTCCGCCGGAGAGCTTCTCACCTTGTACGTCTCGCTGGAGCTCACCACCATACCGCTTTACGTTTTGGCCTCCTATCGCAAGGACGATCTCAAATCCAGCGAGGCCGGGCTGAAATATCTAATCTTGGGCGCCATCTCATCCGCCCTTTTGCTGTTCGGCATAAGCATAGTCTACGGCCTTGCCGGAACCACCTCCTTAGAACAGCTGAAAAGCGCTCTTCTGGTCAGAGAGTTTGCCGGAGCCAATATCCATCCCGCCTTGGTCTTAGGCTTCATCTTCATGATAGCCGGCTTCGGATTCAAGCTGGCTCTGGTTCCTTTCCACGTCTGGGTGCCGGACGTTTACGAGGGCGCTCCCACCCCCATAACCGCGTTTTTATCGGTGGCCTCCAAGGCAGCCGGCCTGGCGGCTTTCGTGCGGGTCTTCTTCGGCTCTTTTTTGATCTATCTGGTGGATTGGATTCTGTTGATTGCGGTTCTGGCCAGCTTGGCCATGATCATCGGAAACATCATCGCCCTGGTTCAGACGAATATAAAAAGAATGCTGGCATACTCTTCCATCGCCCAGATCGGATACATAATGCTGGGAGCGGTGGCCGCCACCGATAGGGGGGCGGCATCCATCGCCTTCTACGTCTTTGTTTATCTCTTCGCCAATATGGGAGCATTCAATATCGCCATCGCCTTTTCCAACACCACCGGCAGTGACCAGATAAAGGACTATGCCGGGCTTTCCAGAAGATCGCCCGCCTTGGCAGCCATGATGGCCGTGTTTATGCTGTCGCTGGTGGGAATCCCTCCTCTGGCCGGATTCGTGGGCAAGTACTATCTCTTCTCCGCCGCCATCGAGCAGGGCTATATCTGGCTGGTGATAGTCGCCATCTTGACCAGTGTGATCTCTCTGTATTACTACGTGGGGGTGGTCAGGCAGATGTATTTCCAGCCTGCGACCGACGATAGCCCGGTGAAGGCCGACGGCATGTTGAAGATTGCCCTGATTATTTCGGTCATAGGCGTGCTTCTCTTTGGCGTCTATCCCAACATCTTCCTCCGGTTCGCCAACCAGGCGGCAGCGGTTTTCTTCTAACCACACCCGGAATTGACGACCTCCCCGAATTCTCACCACGCCCTCATCTCAAACCATAGGCTTTTTGTCTTTGGTCTATTAAAGGTTCCGATAATAAACACAAATTATGCTCCTCTATGGCCGATCCTGTAATAGCCATGATGCCGGGCTCAATGACGTCCGAAATCCGAACTCTGGCGAGCCATCAGACTTCCTCTTACACCGGTATTGTGTAAATTCTTTTGTGTAAATTTCTATTTGGAGGGATAAGCAGATAAG
>CAYMNI010000121.1:5150-7688 GCA_964391755.1 uncultured Ignavibacteria bacterium | reverse complement strand
TGATTCGGATGGGAAGAAATTAGACAAGACCAATGAAGAGATCATAGAGAAGTTTAAAAAAATAACGGGTATTACAGAAAGGAGACATGTCACGGATGACCTGGTTACCTCTGATATTTCCTTTCACGCAGCAAAAGATGCTCTGGAATCATCCAAGATTGACAAAGAGAGCCTTGACTACATAATTGTTGCTCACAACTTCGGTGACGTGAGAGCAGGTAATAAAAGGTCTGATTTTGTTCCAGGCCTTGCTTCAAGGGTAAAGCATAAATTAGGTATAGAAAATCCAAAAACAGTAGCTTATGATCTTCCTTTCGGCTGTCCCGGCTGGCTGCAGGGAATGATACAGGTCGATTATTATCTTAAGTCAGGTGATGCTAAGAGAGCCCTTGTTATAGGAGCAGAAGTTCTTTCCAGGATTTCAGATCCTCATGACCGGGACAGTATGATATATGCGGATGGAGCAGGAGCTACAATAGTTGAGGCAATAATAAGTCCCGATAACAGCAGGATGGGAATACTCTCTCATGCTGCCAGGTCAGATACCCTTGAGCATGCATATATGCTGCAGATGGATAAATCATATAACCCTGATTACCAGGGCAATGAGTTGTTCCTTAAGATGGATGGCCATAAGCTTTATGAGTATGCTTTAAGGACAGTTCCGCAAGTTGTTAGGGAGAGTCTTGCCAAAGCAGGATTATCCCTTGGTGACATAAACAAGGTCCTTTTACACCAAGCGAATGCAAAAATGGACGAGGCAATATTAAAGCGTTTGTATAGGTTATATGGAGTGAAGGAAGTGCCGCCGTACGTCATGCCCATGACTATATCCTGGCTGGGAAACAGTTCGGTGGCAACTTTGCCCACCTTGCTTGACCTGCTGCTTAAAGGAAAACTCAATAACCACGGGCTGAAGAAAGGCGATGTCGTTGTGTTCGCCTCTGTAGGGGCAGGTATGAACATAAACTCGATGGTATACAGAATGCCATGATTCTTTTAATTTGGTTTTGTTTTAATGCTTCCAGTGCCTCTTTCGAGACGACAATTTAATTCATGCCCAACTCCTTGGTAACGGACACTCTGTTCGTTCACGAAGGCTCCGTCACCATCAGGCGCAGCGGACGAGGGTATCGGTGAGGAACAATTGAACTTCATTCGGACAGGGGTTGTTCCTCTGCCCGACAAAAGGCAGAGGTTTCAACCCCAGCTTCAATAAAAAGGGGCAGAGAAGCACACTTTCGTTTTAGCAAAAGAGGACGTATTTTTATTGGTTGTTTAGAATCTAAGTGAAGGTTATATCACAGTCAGTTAGTGATGCCGGAGCAGAATAGATGATCGCTTCTCTCCGCCTTTGGCGGGGAGGGGAGGAAAGTCCGAGCTCTTTAGGGCAAGGTGCCACGTAACTCGTGGGCCCGTAAGGGACGGAAAGTGCCACAGAAAACAAACCGCCCCGAGCTTGTCGAGGGGCAAGGGTGAAAACGTGGTGTAAGAGACCACGCGTTCCCGTGGTAACACGGGCCTGGGTAAACCCCACCTGAGAGCAAGACCGCGTAGGGAAGGAGAGGCTGCCCGCCTCGTTTCCCCCCGCCACAGGCGGGGGGAGTTACTTCCGGGTAGGTCGCTTGAGTCTTCTGGCGACAGAAGGTCCAGATAGATGATCATCGCCCTGAGATCAATCGAAGGGAACAAAACTCGGCTTATTTTCTGCTCCGGCATTTCTCTATATAGTGGCTGGGATTTCAACTCCGACTGCGGAGCTGCTCAAAGACGTAAGTCGCTGACGTGTACCAGCTCGCAGGCTGGATATGTGCCTTGTAAAGGGGGCTATCCGATTCTTCATGCTTCAACCTGACGGGCACCAGAACCTAACTTAAGTTAGGTTCTGGTCTATGGATTCTCCCGGAGAGCCTACTCTCACCACTCTCCTTCTTTCGAGACAATCTATAGGTCGGACATGCCCCGCCTAAGCAGAATATACTCGGTCTGACAAGTTTACCCACCTATGGAGGGCAGACCGGACCGCCCGCCATGGCGACTTTAGGCTCGATAACCAGACGGTTCCTTCCGGGAATCGAGCAACTACGACTTCCGTTTGAAAGATTTCTTTGCTTTTTAGGCACAAAGGGCTTATTTTGTTACAGGTGAGGCATAAAGCCTCGATTATGTTCTCAGGTGTTTCTCTGGAACATCTGTTTTTTTGATCTCAACTGACAGGCGGTACACAGAATACAGATGGTGAAGGGTAAGAAGAGACGAAAGGAAGATTCCTTTCCACAGCAGAAAAAGTCAGAGACTAATTCCATCTGGCAAAGGGTTGATGATATCCTGCAGAGAAGGTGGACCCGCCTGGCCTTTCTGGCGGCACTGTTTCTGATCGCCCTTATCGTTCGACTATCCTATCTGAAATACTACCAGTCGCCACTCACCGGGGACGCGCTGGTTTATGCCAAGATTGCCTGGGGAATAAAAAACGGGCACGGGCTGCACTGGTGGTCGGTGGTCTGCTGTGCGCGGGTTGGTTCTTTCCACTGATCA
>CAYMNI010000121.1:0-5140 GCA_964391755.1 uncultured Ignavibacteria bacterium | reverse complement strand
GCCTTGATTGCTCGGCGGCATCCGTATAGAACTTGATAATCGTCTTTTCTATCTTCGCTGGCAGCCTGGAAACAGCCGCATCGACGGTCTCCCTGGTTCTGGGAAGTCTGGTGGTGGTGGCCTTTTTCTTCTTAGCCAAAAACATCTTCAACCACCGGGCCGCCTACTTAGGTTCCATCCTGGTGGTCTTCTTCCCCGGTTTGGTGATGATTTCAGACGTTCCCCTATCCGAGGCCACCTACACCTTTTTTCTTTTGATCACGCTGCTTTGCGGCTGGCGTCTGTTCGTGCGAAGATCCTATCTGTGGGCTTTTCTCTTCGGGGTCTTGGGCGGAATGTGCTATCTCACCCGGCCGGAGTTTTTGGCGGCCTTCGCCTCCCTTCTTCTGCTTTATCTCATAATACAGTTGAAGACCAAGGAGGGCAGCGGGCGGAAAGCCCTGCTTCTGCCGGCGGTCTCCCTTTTGGGGTTTTTAATTTTAGCCCTTCCTTATATAAATTTCATGCATTCCCAGACAGGACACTGGATTCTAAGCGGGAAGGCGGCCCACAACGCCCTAAAGGAGAAGGCCTACGACCAGGGTGTGGACTATTCCGGACAGAGAGAAGCTTTGGCCCGGGTGTTGGATGGTTTGACGCCGGAAGGGGAGCTCAAGGGGAAGGTGCTTTTGGGCGAGCAAAGCATGTTCAGCTTTCTTAAGACCCCCGGATTTTTCGGCAGCTATTTCCGGCGAATCTGGTTGGGCATGAAAAAGATAAACATCTTCGTCCTCCCCTTTTTGTTGCTTTCGCTTTTCTATCTGTTTTCCTGGAATACGGAGAAAGAAAGACTGAAAAAGAGACTCTTTCTTTTGTTCTGTTTTGCTCCCCTGCTCACCATGCCCATATTCTTCGCCGTGGCGGGAAGGCTGATCGATCCTTACGCGCCCATAGTGATCCTGATGGCGGTGGCGGGATTGCTTAATCTAACGGAGCTGGCTGCCGGGTCGAAGAGAGCCGGGAGTCCGGAGGGGAAAAGCCTGGTGGGACTTTTGGCAGTGCTTCTGGTGGTGGGACTTCTTTCGGTTTTCTCGGTGGCACAAGCCGGTCAGAAGGCCAAAATCTACCAGAGGGTCTTTCAGGCCACCAAATACGGAGCCACGGAGTTCAGGAAGTTGGGGCTGTGGGCGGACAGGACTTTGCCGGAGGATGCATCCGTGATGTGCCTTTCCTGGGATACCTTTCTTTTCTACTGCAACCGGCAGACCTTCCCCGTGCCTTTCGCTGGGTGGAAGGAGATTGTCCGGTTCGCCCAAACCAACGGCATCGGCTATCTGCTGGTGAGCGTGAGCATGGAGGCCTCCTGGCGGGAGGATCTGGCATTCTTAATGGAGCCGCTTCAGGACCGTTCGAGGGTGCCCTCGGATTCGAATGTAAAACTTGTCGATACTTACCGGGCCCCCTCGGGATTGGGAGCGGTACTTTATGAGTTCGAGTTTGAAAAAAAAGAATAATCCTGCTGCGCCAAACGATCGTACGGATTCCGGGGTAGCAGGTAAACGAACCTCGATGCTTGATGAGGTGAAGGAGCGACACCGGCCACAACTTCCGTGACCGTTGAACCGGGAAAGGTGAAACATCGATGAAGCTGAAATGGGAGCTGGCTCCCCAGCCCGACCCTCTGCTGGTAAACCAACTGGCCTCCGAGCTCTCCCTGCCCGCCGTGGCGGCGGAGATACTGGTGGGCCGCGGTCTGGATACCAAAGCCAAAGCCGAGGAGTTTTTGTATCCTTCGTTGGACAGTCTGCTGGATCCCTTCCTGCTGCCGGACATGGACAGGGGCGTGGAGAGGGTGATGAGGGCTTTGAGAGATAAAGAGAAGATAATGATCTTCGGCGATTACGACGTGGACGGGATCACCTCCACCTCTCTTCTGTTTTTGGTTCTGAACAAGCTGGGGGCGGAGGTCACTTACTACCTGCCCAATCGTTTGATCGAGGGCTACGGTCTTTCCGAGGAGGGGATACTGGAGGGCAAGAAAAGAGGCGTCTCCCTGATAATCTCGGTGGATTGCGGGATCACGGCGGTGGAGGAGATCGCCTTCGCCAAGACACAAGGCATAGATACCATCATCACCGATCATCACGAACCGAAGGACGTCCTGCCGGAAGCCTCCGCCATCATAAATCCCAAAACCATCCCCGGAGGTTATGCGGGGGGAGAGCTTTCCGGAGTGGGGGTGGCTTTCAAGTTCACTCGAGCCATCTACATCAAGTTGGGACAGGACGAGAGTGAACTGGAGGACCATCTGGATCTGGTGGCCTTGGGAACCGCCGCCGACATCGTTCCGCTGGTCGGAGAGAACCGGACTTTCACCAAGTTCGGCATGGCCCAGATAGCCAAAACCACCAAACCCGGTTTGAAATCCTTGATCTTCGTTTCGGGGATACTGGGGCAGCGAATTGGCACCGGGCAGGTGGTCTTCATTTTGGCTCCCCGGATAAACGCCGTGGGGAGATTGGGCGATGCCGAACTGGCCATAAAGCTGCTCACCACCAGGGACGAGACAAAGGCAGCCGAGATGTCCAGGATGCTGAACGAGGAGAACCGGCGCAGGAAGAGCATCGACGAGACTACTCTGAAGGAGGCTTTGGATCTGATCGAGCAGGACGTGGATTTGGTCAACGATAAGGCCATCGTGCTGGCCTCTTCCGGCTGGCACCAGGGCGTGATCGGAATAGTCGCCTCCCGGTTGGTGGAGAGATTCCATCGCCCTACCATCATGATCGCCATAGACGGAGACGAGGGGAAGGGTTCCGCACGCAGCATACCCGGCTTTCATCTGTATGAGGCCTTAAGGGAATGCGAAGGCTATCTCTCCAAATATGGGGGGCACAAGTACGCTGCAGGACTCTCCATCCCTCCGGAGAACATTCCGCCTTTCCGGGAAGAGTTCCTCCGGGTCACCGGCGCTAAGCTTACCAGGGACGATTTGATCCCCACTCTGTACATAAATGCTCGCCTGGAGTTGGATCAGATCAATGCCGAGTTTCTCAGGGTGCTGGAACTCTTTGCGCCTTTCGGTCCCCAGAACATGCGGCCGGTGTTTGTGACCGAGAAACTGCAAGCGTGGGGGGAGCCTTACGTGGTGGGAAACAACCACTTACGCCTCAGGGTAAAGAAGGCCGGACCTGTCTTCGACTGCATCGGCTTCGGCATGGGAGACATGGTGAAGGTGCTCTGCATGAAAGGGATACGCATCGATTTGGCTTACGTGCTGGAATCCAACTACTGGAACGGTACTTACAAAATCCAGTTGAGGATAAAAGACATCAAAATCTCGGATGAGAGCTTGTGACGGGAGCAGTCGAAACTTGAGAGACTAAGGCGACCGGAAGCTATACACGTTCTATGAGCATATTGGAGAGGTTCTACGGCGGCGACAGAATGGCGCTCTCCAAGATTATCTCCTTTGTGGAGAACCAGTCTGCCGACTACCGGAAGGTCCTGGCCCGGCTTTACCCCAGAACCGGAAAGGCATACCGGGTGGGCTTCACCGGGCCTCCCGGAGCAGGAAAGAGCACCCTGGTGGATAAGCTCACCGCGCTTCTGGTCCGGGACAAAAACAAAGTGGGCATAATCGCCGTCGACCCCACCAGCCCTTTCACCGGCGGGGCGCTTCTGGGAGACCGCATCCGCATGCAGGATCTGACCAACCGGGAGGAGGTCTTCATTCGCAGCATGGCCACCCGGGGATCGTACGGCGGGCTGGCCACCACCACCAAGGATGTGTCGCTGGTGATGGATGCCTTCGGCAAGGACTACGTGCTGATCGAGACGGTGGGGGTGGGGCAGGTGGAGCTGGACGTGGTCAACGCCTGTGATACCACGGTGGTGGTGCTGGTTCCGGAATCGGGCGACTCGGTTCAGGCCATGAAGGCCGGGCTGATGGAGATCGCGGACGTCTTCGTGGTGAACAAGTCCGACCGGGAGGGGGCCCAGAGAATCGTGAACGAACTGGACATGATCTTGGACATTCGCAGGAAGCAGGGAGAGTGGGAGTATCCGGTGGTCTCCACCGAAGCGGTCAACAACAAAGGAATCGACGTCCTGCTTTCCAAGATCACCGAACACCGGGAATTCATAGTGAAGAATGGTTACTTCCAAAGACACCGGAAGGAACAGATAAAATCGGAGATCAAAAGAATCGTCGAGCTCAAGATAAGGGACATCATCGGGGAAAGGGTGTTGGTCTCGTTGGACTTGGATGAAATCGCGGAAAAAATACTAAAGGGCGAGGACGATCCGTATTCCGTCGGGGTAAGGATCTTAGATAGCATCAACATAACCAATTCAACTTGATCAGCACATGCCTGGAGCATTCGTTCCCCAAAGGTTCGATCTCCGGACGTTCTGCCCGTAGATTCGTATAGGCGGTTATCTGTAGAGGTTAGGTAATTAAGAAAGCAAGAGAGGTGATTCTATGTCAGGCCAAACCGAATCGAAAGAACTTGCCGAGCGCCAGAGGAAATGGGAGGAATCCATGAAACAGGCGAAATCTCCTCCCGACAGAAAATTCATCACCGTCTCCGGCGAGACGGTCAAAGAGCTTTACACCCCCTTGGATTTGAAGGACTGGGACTTTAACCGGGATGTGGGCTTTCCCGGAGAGTACCCTTACACCCGTGGGGTGAGAAACAACATGTACCGGGGGCGACTCTGGACCATGCGGCAGTTCTCCGGCATGGGAAGTCCCCGCCAGACCAACCAAAGGTATCATTTTCTTTTGAACAGAGGACAAACCGGCCTCTCTGTGGCATTCGACCTACCCACCTTGATGGGCTGGGACTCCGATCAGCCGCTCTCCTTAGGTGAAGTGGGCATCTGTGGGGTGGCTGTGGATTCGCTTAAGGACATGGAGATTCTCTTCGACGGTATAAGTCTGGATAAAATCTCCACCTCCATGACCATCAATGCCCCGGCGTCCATACTTCTGGCAATGTACATAGTGGTCGGTGAAAAACAGGGAGTCCCGTCGGAGAAGCTCACCGGTACGGTCTCCATTGAGGAGATTAACGAAGAAGTGGAGCCGGGGAGGGGAATCGAAGATCAGGTGGATCTCGCCGTGACCTTTTCGAGCGCCCGGGGCACGCTCGTTGCC
>CAYMNI010000120.1:0-7866 GCA_964391755.1 uncultured Ignavibacteria bacterium | reverse complement strand
TTACGACGTTACCGTTCTGCTAAACGACGGGAACGGAGTCTTCACCTTCTCCTCGTTCTATCCGGTGGGTGATCTTCCCCTGTCGGTTCTTGCGGCCGATCTCGACGCCGACGGCGATCTGGACCTGGAGACTTCCAACTGTTACTCGAGCGACGTGTCGGTTCTGTTGAACAACGGAGACGGCACCTTCGGCACGCATTCGGTCTATCCCTCCGGCACCGGCCCCTGGTCGACCTTCGCCGTGGACGTAGACGGTGACGGTGACCTGGACCTGGCAACTTCGAGTGAGTTCTCCAGCGACGTCTCGGTTCTTTTGAATAACGGAGACGGGACTTTCGCCCCCGACTCCATCTATCCCGTGGGCGATTACCCATATTCCATCTTCGCTGTTGACCTCGACGGTGACGGTGATTTGGACTTGGCAACCTCCAATCACGGAACGGACGACGTTTCCGTCCTTTTCAACTGCCTGGCTACCGGCGACTGTAACGAGGATCAGGTAATAGACGTTACCGATGCAATCTTCGTTCTCAATTATCTCTTCAAGGGAGGATCGGCCCCCGACCCATTGGAAGTCGGTGACGTGAACTGTGACGGCGCGGTCGAGGTGGGAGATGCGATCTATCTCCTGAACTATCTCTTCAAGGGAGGAGAGGCACCCGGGTGCTGTTAGATGGCGTTGGTCACATCATGCCAACCCATAGTTAGTAATCTCGCACAATCCCCCGCCTCTGGCGGGGGATTGCATATCTCCCTGAGGGGAGAGAAATAGGAAACCTTATTCCTCGTCTGGAAGAAAGCAGTCCCTTCTCCCCTTTGGGGAGAAGGACAGGATGAGGGGTAAACAGCAGATAAATTTAGCGAAGGTCTTCAGTTTTCCAACGATGGAAGGCTGAAACCTTCCGCTACATTCTCAGGAGATAGCGACCTATGGACATGAGAGTCAAAGACAGATTCCTGCAACTGTGGGAGAAATATTTCTGCGGAGTAGACCTCCCGATTACATTCTACTACACCAACGAAGAAGGACGCGCTGAGGTGGTCCCGCCGCCGTCCGAACACAGGTGCGTCATATGTGATCTGGCCCGGGTGAGAAAAGGCGAAACCCTCTGTTTCGGTCCCGATTCGCCTGGCTGCGGCGGAGGTAAGAGATACTTTGGATTCTCCCAGGAGCTTTCTCCCAACTTCGAGTATTTCTTATCCTGCGGTATACCGGGTAAACTGGAAGGCGAACGCTACAAGAAATCTCCCGAACTGGTCAGGGAGGTGCTGAAGAAATCGCCGCAATTCGAGGCTCCGGCGAACTTCATTATCTTCAAGCGGTGGGACTCTCTGGAGAAACCGGACGACCCCCAGGTGGTGATATTCTTTGCTCCTCCGGATATCCTCTCCGGCCTTTTCACTCTGACCAACTATGATGAGTCTGATCCTGACGGAGTATTCGCCCCATTTGGGGCCGGATGCAGCACCATCGTTCAGTACCCCTTTTTGGAGGGAAATTCCGGGCGTCCCAGGGCGATTCTGGGCATGTTCGACGTCTCGGCCCGGCCTTGCATACCGGAATACGTCCTGACCTTTGCCGTGCCCATGAACAAATTCGTCAGGATGATCGACAATATGGAGGAAAGCTTTCTGATTACCAGCTCGTGGGGCAAGGTCAGCCAAAGAATCGAACGCCTGGAGAAAAAGCAATAGCTTTCGCTGTTGGCGAAACACCGAGTGACGGCCGGACGTAATAATTTATAGTTGTAAGCTTGATCCCCTTCCTGGAGGTATTATGAATGTACTGATTAAGATTTCGTTGATCTGCGGTCTTGCAGTGGTCGTCATGGCCGGTTCCGCCGTTTCGGCCGATCTCTCCCGCGGTATAATACTTGACGTCCCGGACTCGAAAATAGAAAAACAGTTCGGAAAGCTACCCCCATCACAACTGACCCCGGAAGATCTTGCCGAAATAACCTCATACCGTTTCACCGGGGATACCATCAAGGTACTGGCTGTTTTGGTGGAATGGTCCGACCGCCAGGGAACATACACCAAGGAGGATTTCGACAGCTTGTTCTTCTCCAGAGGTTACCTGCCCGGCGGGTCTGTCGCCGACTACTATCACGAGGTCTCCTACGGTCAGGTGACCGTGGTGGGAGAGGTGATAGACTGGATTGACGCGGGGTTCTATAACCCCAACTTCTGGTTCGAGCCCATGTTCGAGGCGCTCGATCCATACATAGACTATTCACAATTCGACGGCGACAACAATGGAGACGTCGACATCGCGGTTTTCATTCGTTCCGGGAACGGCGAGGAGGATTCGCAGAATCCTTTTGACATCTGGTCGTATGCCATGGTCTATCAGCCCGGAGGCGGCCCCGGACCCTTTGACGGTATGTACCTGCCCCGGTGGAATACCTCGCCGGAGACCCGACCTCTGCGGAATCCGTCCAATCCCACGCAGTTCTCCGGAGTCGACACACTTAACAGAATTCGCGTCTTCGCCCATGAGATGGCCCACGGTCTGGGATTGCCCGACCTGTACGACTATGACGACAAGCTGGATACTGCCACCTACCACACTCCCGGCGATTATAACGACCATCCCTACATGGACTGGTGCCTGATGGGTTATTACGGCTACGGCTTGTTCTCCATCGGCACCGACCTGCCGGTTCATCTCTGTGGATGGTGCAAGAAAGAAATGGGATGGATCAATCCGGTTGTGCTGACTGAAGGGACTTACAATGATCTTGTGATATACAACTTCGAGACATCCGATGATAGTTCCCTGTATTTGCTTCCGATAAATCTGGTCGAAGGGGAATATTTTCTTCTGGAATATCGCAATCGTGCCTCCGTTGCTCAGTTTGACAAGGTGGATTCCGATTTCAGTTGCTACTTCTGGCCGGATTTAGCTTACGGCTGCGACCCCTTGGATCGGGGCCTTCTGATCACCCACGTGCACGATTCGCTGGGAGCAAACTACTGGCGGATAAACAACGGGACGCCGGATCTTCCGCATTACACTGTAGCGGTAGAGGATGCAGGCTACAATCCTTCCCGGGATGCCTGGAGCAACCCGGAAGGATTCGTTACCGACAGCGCCCAATGGTGGTACCCGTACGAAACCAGAAAGGCAGCGGTGTTTTCCAACGACGTGTCGGATCAGGAGACTTTCGGTCCTGCCACTTACCCCAGCAGCGACGGTTATTCCCGTCCCACGGGAATAGTCGTGACCGTAGACTCCATAGTAGACGACAGACTTTATGCCTATGTTTACGTGCCTTCGGCATATACGCTGGGCGATGCGAACGGGGATGGAGCAATAGATCTTGAGGACGCGGTCTATCTGCTAAACTACCTGTTCAGAAACGATGATCCTCCCGATCCTTTGGAGGCGGGCGATGCCAACTGTGATGGCACGGTCGAGGTGGGGGATGCCATATATCTCTTGAACTATCTTTTCAGAAATGGCCCGGAACCGAGCTGCTAATACATAGCCGCTGGTCATTTGATGGGACACAATCCGGCCCCGGCTTCGTTTGAGCCGGGGCTCTTTTTATGCGAACTGAACCTTTCCGGTGTTGAACTTCCGATAACCATCCGGTCATGTTGATCGACATCCACCAGATTCCGGGAATAGATTTTCCTTGACCCCGGACTTCAGCAGCGGATATATTGACTTGAAACCAGAAGCCGACCTGCAGTTTCTGGAGAGGATTGAAAACAGATGTTGCTCGAAAGAGGAGGGAACGTGAACGACCATGCCGGGTCTTTGAAGCGGTCAGGAAGTCTCTGCGTACTTTTGTGTCTTGTAGGCATTGTTTTCTTCGGCTTAACTCAGAACATTCTCGCTGCGAAGGACTACTCCATTTCGGATGTAACCATACAAGCTCGATTGAACGCCGACGGCAGCATGGACATTAAGGAGACCAGGACCTATCTTTTCCGGGGACATTTTCACTGGGCAACCTACCATCTGCCGACCGACAGGACCGGCGGAGTAGTTGATTTCACCGTGGGCGAGGAGAGCAGGGCGTATTCCCGGGGATACCAGGCAGCGGCGGGAACTTATCAATACAATGAAACCTCCGGGGTAATCGACGCCAAGTGGTTCTTCGACGCCGAGGATGAAACGCGCGTTTTCACTCTCTCTTATAGAATCCTGGACGTGGTGAAGCTCTATCAAGACGCTGCGGTTTTGTATCATAAGTTCGTCGGGACCGGTTGGGATAAAACATCCCATCAGGTGAGTGTAACCGTTTATCCCCCGGAGCCAATTGACAGAAAAGACGTAAAAGTATGGGCTCATGGTCCCTTGTGGGGTACGATCCGGATCACGGACAACGGATCGCTCGTGGCTGAAGTGCAGAGTCTACCGGCAAAAACCTTCTGGGAGCTCAGGGCCATATATCCGATGAGTCTCTTTTCGAAGACCATGAGCGTAATTCCCGAAAGGGTGGTTGCACAAATCCTGGTAGAAGAGAAAACCTGGGCGGATGAAGCCAACAAAAAAAGAGAGGAATGGACTAAAAAGCAAAAAACCAAAAAGGCTCTTACCGGATATGGAAGATGGGTGGTTCTGATATTAAGCGGACTCGGGTTCTGGAGGGTGATCCGGATTTATAAACGGTTCGGAAAGAAACACAAGGTCTCCCTTCCCGACACCTTTTACTCCGAGCTTCCATCGGACGTCCCGCCTGCCCTGCTGAGCCATCTTATGTATCGTGGACAATTAGGCGGAAGGGCTTTGGTGGGCACTCTGCTGGATTTGGCCCGGCGTGGTTTCTTGAAGATAGAAGAAGAGATGAAAACGAAGAAGGGAATCTTCGGATCTTCCAAAAAACGTCTCTACACTCTGCAATTCTCTCGTGACTTTCATTCGGAGAACAAAGGGAGTTTAAAAGACTTCGAGGAGAGTCTCCTGGCGTTCATTTTCGACGATTTGGCTAAAGGCAAAGATGAAATCGATTTTACGACCTTGAAGAAAAGCCGCTCCAGGTTCCTCAGTTGGTTCAGGCAATGGAAGAAAGAGGTACAAGCGATGGGTAAAAACCAGGGCTACTGGGAAGAAGACAGCCTGAAAGCCAGCAAGAAGGGAATGTTCGTGGGGCTTCTTTTGGTCGCGGTAACCATCCTGTCGGTGATCTCGATCGGGGCATGGGCTATAGTGCCGGGCATCAGCGCTGTCGTCCTTATGATTGTCTCCGGTTTCATCCCCAGGCGGACTCCGGAGTCCGAGCTGGAAGTGACGAAATGGAAAGGGTTGAGAAAGTATCTGAAAAAATATCATTTCAGAGATTCAGGCAGTCGGTTCTTCTTGGAGAATATCGGCAGATTCTTGGCGTACGCGGTCGTTCTGGGATTGTCTGCAGAGGTGATTAAAAAGATGGCGGAACTGATACCGGAAGGCCAGCAAAGCACTTATGTTCCCTGGTATGCTGCCAACCATCCTCACGCCGATTTCTCGCCAGCCGGGTTCGGCGAAGCCCTCTCCTCACTCATGACCGCAGCCACAACTACCGTGAGTTCAGCTTCGGGAACCGGCGGTGGTGCCTCGGGAGGAGGGGGCGGCGGAACGGGTGGCTCGGGCGGCGGAGCGGGTTGATTTCCCAAAGTCCGGGGGGTATACGGCGGGGCTACCACCCCGCTTTTTTCTTTTAATGAGATTGTATCATAGTAACTTCTTTTGCTCCGATTGAAAAATCCACCACCGCTGCTGACAATTTGGCTTTACAAGATCGTCTCTTGGTTTATCTTGTAACAAGAGAAGGGTTGCTTCGCTCAAACCCCTAGCCGTTTAGCGATCTTCCACGGAGGAATCATGAATAAAAAATCGTTCTCATACCATGTAGGCACTACGCTTTTCTGTTTGGGCTGTTTCTGTCTGGCTTCTTCAGCGAATGCCGGGGTGATCATCGCCGACCATAACTCCGTCGGAGAATTCGAGAACATCCCCGATTCAGTCATTCAAGCTATCGGGAGCGACTATCAGATTTTCTACGGGCACACTTCCCACGGCAGCCAGATCGCGACCGGGATCAATCTGCTTTACGACGAGGATCCTTTCTACGACCCGCCGACATTCTACGAGTATGGGGACGATCTGGGGGGTGCTGGAGACACTACCTGGGTACCTCCAACCAGGGATTGGCTGAATTCGCATCCGGAGTACAACATGGTCATGTGGTCCTGGTGTGGTGGATGTTCGGACAACACGGAAGAAGGCATCAACGTTTACCTGAATGCCATGAGCGGTCTGGAGCAGGATTATCCCGGAGTCAATTTCATATACATGACCGGTCATTTAGACGGCAGCGGCCCGGAGGGGAATCTCTACGCCAGGAATAACCAGATTCGAGACTATTGTCTGGCAGAGGACAAAATCCTTTTCGACTTCGCGGATATCGAGAGTTACGATCCTGATGGCAATTATTATCCGGATGCCAGTGATGCTTGCGAATGGTGCTATGACTGGTGTGCCATCCATACGTGTCCCTCTTGCGGGTGCGCTCACTCTCACTGCTTCAACTGCTACTTGAAGGGAAAGGTCTGGTGGTGGATGATGGCCAGAATCTCCGGCTGGAATCCTGACCAGGATTCTATCCCTAAGGTCGTAAGCACTTCGCCGATAAGTAACCAAATGAATGTACCGGTGAACACGAACATTTCGGTGACTTTCAGCATGGATATGGACCAAGCCTCGATTAACGATACTACGTTTATGGTGAACGCGGAGTCCAGCGGGCTTCATCCGGGAACTATATCGTACGACGATCCCACCAAGACTGCAACCTTCGACCCGGACAGCCGCTTCCATAAAAGCGAAATCGTGAGTGTGATGCTGACCGCGGAAATAAGATCATCCCAAGGGATTCCGTTGGACAGCATTTACGCCTGGTCATTTACCACGAACATGGGAAGAGGGGATTTGAATGAAGACGGAATCATAGATATATCGGACGCGATTTTTCTGCTAAACTACCTTTACCGGAACGGCCCGGCCCCTGATCCCCTTGAAGTCGGGGACGTCAATTGCGATGAGCTGGTAGATTTGCAGGATGCGATCTATCTGATAAACTATCTCTTCAGAAGCGGACCGCCGCCAGGCTGATAGCAACTCGGACGGGCAGGGGTGCCCTTCCCACGAACTCAAAGGACGATAATCCCTTCTCCCCTCTGGGGAAAAGGTCGGGCTTGCCCCGATATTTCATGCCGACAACATTGAACGCGGATTTTGTGACGATCTCCGGGTTCACTACTACCCTGCTTCTTGACGTCCCTAATTCTTGGACGAATCCTCCCATTCGGCGTACAGTTCTTCCAGCTTCTTGGATAGCTCTTCTTTCTCCTTGTTCAAATCTAGTAGCTTCTGCCAATCGGTGTATACCTCTTCGGTGGAGATTAAGTATTCTATCTCCTCGATTTTCTGTTCTGCTGCGGTGATTTCCTTTTCTATCTCAAACAGATTTCTCTTCTTTGGCTTTCGTCTTGGCTTTTGGGTCTCGGCTTTCTTTCTCTTTTGCTTGATCATCTCCTGTTTTTGCTTCTGCTTCTCTTTGTATTGCCTTTTCCTCTCCTCATAGTACGAATAGCTTCCCAGGTACTCCCTCAGACCGCCATTCTCGAAAGCGTAGATCCGGCTTACCACTTTGTTGAGGAAGTAACGATCGTGAGAGACCACCAGAAGCGTGCCGCCGAATTCCTCCAGCGCGTTTTCAGCGAAATATCAGAATGGGTTTATGAGCAGTGCGGTCTGGAACTCCCCGCCGACTCTCAAGTCTTCAATATATACGATAATCCGAGAGGACAACCGAACTGCCAGGGAAAACTCAGTTATCGTGGCCCGGTTTCGCCTGTTTCCGGTGGCATGCC
>CAYMNI010000119.1:0-7909 GCA_964391755.1 uncultured Ignavibacteria bacterium | reverse complement strand
GCCCTGTTTCTGGCGATGTTCATACCCAGCCTGATCGGCCGGAAGCTGTTCTGCGGCTGGGTCTGTCCTTTGGGCGCGCTGCAGGATCTGGTCAACAAGATTCCGTTCAAGCCCCGCTGGAAACAGTTCAACTTCACCGCCTTCAACTCCATCAGGATGGCTCTTCTGGGCATGTTCGTGCTCACCTTCTTCATGGCGCGGGAGCAGATAGCCATGTTGGCAGAAAGCGTGGGTGCCGATTTCTCGGCACAGTTGTGGACCGCCTATTCCGCTTACAGCCTGTATGATCCGATAAACTTCTTCGAACTTCTGCATTGGAATATCGATACCCTCTGGGTGGTCATGTTCGTAATTCTGGTAATCGGGAGTCTGATTCTGTATCGCCCTTTTTGCTATCTCATCTGTCCCGTAGGAGCGCTGACTTGGTTCTGCGAGAAAATCGCTCCAGGAAGAGTGCGGGTGGATCATTCTCTGTGCACTCAATGCAAGGAGTGCGTCGAAATCAGCCCCTGCCCCACCATTGCCAAGTTAATTGATGAAAAAACCAAAGCCGCGCCCGATTGTACCTCCTGCGGCGAATGCCTCAAAGCCTGCAAACAGAATGCCATCAAGTTCGGCTTCAAACGGTGACCGATTAACCGCTGCATTCACACCCGCTGCCCGGCTTCCGAACTCGAAACAGAGCTGAATTATCCGGCAGAAGCTGCAACTCCATGTTGCGGGTCATCGTATCTTGAAAACGACAACACATTAACCTTTGTGATTCCCGGAGGTGATCCCGATGGTAGACAAGGACAAGGAGAAAAAGAGCATCGAGCGAACTTTGCGTCTATTCTTCGACGGGGTGGACAAACTGGATTCAGACTCCCTCAAGAAGGCTTTGCATCCGTTCCATCAATCGTTCAACATGACTCAAAACGGACTGTGCAGAATGCCGATGCCGGCTTGGGACAAGTTCTTTGAACAGGTGAAGAACGATCCCGACCATGCTTTCAACAAAAAGAGCAAGAAGAAAATACTCTCCATCGACGTCACCGGCACCGCGGCTTCGGCGAAAGCGGAATTGGCCTTCTCGGACGCGGTTTACACGGACTATTACAACCTGCTTAAGGTCGGCGACGATTGGTACATAATGAACACCACCTATCATACCAGAATGCTTAAGCAGAAGAGCTAAAGCGTTCCACCCGAGTACAGAGCGTAACCATTATGAACGAAGATCTCACCGTCGATGGTGTTGAGAGCGTCGGGAAGGATATCCGCAAACCGGTGAACACATCCGGTACATTCAGAAAAGTTACCAGAAACCGGTTTGGTCATATCCGCACCGTCTGGCGAATGTTCATCTACCTTGGAATGGTGATCATTGCCGGTTTGCCGGTCGTGGGACTACTGTCGGCTTTCGGCTCCGTTCTCCCCAAAGAGACCGGCGGAGAGAACATAGCTTCGGCCATCAACATCGTCTTCATGGTGGGAGTCGACATAACCCTGGTGCTGGGAGCATGGATGACGCTTAGATGGGTAGACCGCAGGCCCTTTTCCTTGCTTGGCATGAGCCTGTCCCTTCGGGGGATCAAGGAGCTGCTTGCGGGGCTTGCCTTCGGCGCCTTGTATCTGACCGGCATCGTGCTCGTCCTGTGGGCTTTTGGTTTCGTCGAAGTAACTGCGGCTCAATTGAACCTGCGGGTGATCCAGAGCGGGCTGACATACATGGTGGTCTTCGCGGCCGCCGGAATCTTAGAAGAGCTTGCCAACAGAGGTTACCTGCTTCAGGCGTTGATCGAAGGAACCAGGGCGTGGGTTGCCATCTTGGGATTCAGCCTGATATTCTCGCTGGGGCATATTTTTAACGAAGACATGTCGTGGATCAGTGCGGGCTGTCTTTTCGTGCAGGGAATTCTCTTGAGTTTGGTGTATTTCAAAACTCGCTCACTATGGGTTCCCATCGGCATTCACATAGCCTGGAATTGGACGCAGGGTCCGCTCTGGGGAATCAGAGTCAGCGGCACGGAGATTCCCAATACGCTTTTGATGTCAATGCCGAAAGGAACGGAGCTTCTCAGCGGCGGCAACTTCGGCGTCGAAGGCAGCTTGATCACGGTGGTAATAACCTTAGTTCTCTTGCTATACATCTGGAAAGCGAGGTGGATCAAGCCGACCGCAAATATGGCCGCGCTGTGGCGAAAATATCCCTCTGGCTTCGGCCTGACACCTGCCGATCTGCAAGACCCCCTCCCGCCTTCAGATTCCTGACGCACGGCAGAGTTCCTCTGTTCTCAGGACGGAAGCAACTTCTCTCCGACAGCGACGATAATATATATTGGGCAAGCAAATTGGATTAAAATCAGTCATGAGCATGACAAAGTACAGATTGTTATTGACCGCAGCCATAATCGGCCTGACGGCGGATTGCCTTGCGCAAGGGGCTGAGCCGATTTGCAGAATTCCGTTCGAGCTGGTAGGCGAGCATGTGATTATAACCGTGCAGGTAAACGGTTCGGACGGACTGAACTTCCTCTTCGACACGGGATGCACCGAGGCCGTGATGGATTCGATTACGGCCGAGGATTTGGGCTTGGTATCCCGAGGCCAAGTGAAGGACTATGGCGACGGTTCCTTTGTGGAACGGGTAATCCCGCACGCCACGATGATGATCGGAGAATTCAGGTTGGACGAGGTCAAGTTCAACAAGCAGTCGTTGAAATACTTAGAGTCGTTTACAGGACAGGACTTGGATGGCGTCATCGGCAACGAGATTCTGCAGAACTACGTCGTAAGAATAGATTACGACAGGATGACTTTCGAGATTTATGACCGGACAGGATACACTTATGACGGGAACAGGGAAGCCTGCAGAATTACGGCCAATCGTTATTTCTCGACCATCGATGCCGCTGTCGTCTTGAACAATACAGAGGTCGTCCGGGGAGAGTTCCTCATAGATACGGGCGCGGAGCTAACCGTAGCTTTTAGCACCCCTTTCGTAAATGACAACAATTTGTTGTCGAAAACCGGCAAACGCCTGGAATGTCGCCTGCACGCCAGGAATGCCGTCTTCACGGCCTATCAAACGAGAATCCGCGGCCTCAGATTGGGGAATTCCGATTTTGCGAGAATACCGGTATTCCTAGCGCAAACCAAATCCGGAGCCCTGTCTACTTCCGCTCTTGCAGGCATCATAGGCAATGAGGTTCTGAAGAGATTCAACGTCGTGTTTGATTATAGTAGACAGAGAATCTATCTGGAGCCGAATCACCTGTTCGAGGCTACGTTTAAGGTGAATTGTTCCGGCCTGGAAGTTCGTTTGACCACCGACCAAGAGATAGTGATTGACCGCGTTCATCCGGATTCACCCGCCTCGGAAGTCGGCTTGGCAGCTGGAGATGCAATAATAGAGATAAATGGTGACGACATCGAGAATTACAGCATTCACGAGGTAAGATACCTGTTGAGCAAACCTGGTCAGAAAGTTCAATTGCTCATCCGGCGCGGTAAGGCAAACAAGAAGGTCAGTTTCAAGCTGAGAGAGCTTATTTGAATCTGTGCTTTGTTTAATGTCCGATTTGCAGACTCAAAGCGTCTAATGTAAATTCTTCACGCAGCGGAAGCCCACCGCGAAGTCGACCCAATTGCCCGGCAGGGCATTGCGATAGTAAACCCTGTTGCATCCCGGCCCGGAATGCCAGCCGCCGCCGCGAATTATCCTGAATCTTCCTTTTTCCGATCCGGTTGGATTCCGGTAAGGAGATCCTTCGTAGTAGTGTTGATCATAGTGGTCGGCCACCCACTCCCAGACGTTGCCTACCATGTCGTAGAGTCCATATCCGTTGGGAGGATAGCTTCCCACGGCAGTTGTGGCCTCTATTCCTGCCAAGGAATAGTTGGCTAAGGTTGAATCCAACTCATCTCCATTGGCGTAATTCATCCCGACCAAGCCGCCTCTGGCTGCATACTCCCATTCGGCCTCGGTGGGTAACCTCTTTCCTGCCCAGTCGGCGTAATCTCGGGCTTCCATCCAACTGATGCCGACGACCGGATGGTTGGGGAAATCCGGCCCGCTGTGATACCTCTTTTGGCCCCAAAACTCCGGCAGCCATCTCCCCGTCTCCTCACAGAATCTCAGGTACTGGGCGTTGGTCACCTCATATTTGTCCATGTAGAACGAGTCTACATACACTTTGTGAGCGGGACCGCAATCGCCTGCATCGTCCTTTCCCATAATGAACTCCCCGCCGGGGATGAGGACAAGGTCGGCTTGGATGGGTTCGACTCCCTCCGCCGCTTGATCCGACTGGGCAAATGATATAGGCAGAAAGAAAGTTAGAAAAAAAAGTAAAAAAGCGGCAAGCCTGGGAATCGATCTTGTGAGGGACATATTTCTGCCTTTCGCTGGGGTATGGTTTCGGTGCGTAAAACTTTATCCTCGACGTTTCATTATACTTGGTTGATCGGATTTTGTAAAGTCTGAATCCCTCTTCAAATAAAGTTCTTGCCTGGGCGCAGTTTTCTTAGTAAAATGTCGACTGTAACATTTCTTTGGCTTCGAAAAGGAGAGGGGAGAAGGTCCACGCAATCGAAGGGAGAAGAAATGAAGCCGCGCAGTTGGATAACATTCGTTCTTGGGGTCGTTCTGAGTCTTCTGGGAATAGTCGGTTTGATCATCGCACACGGCGTCGTCGGCCTGATCCCGCTGATTTTCGGACTTTCCTTGATCTATTTGGGATGGCGCGGAGATCGGACTTCGCTCTTGGTATTCGGCCACACCTGCGTGGTGATCGGTTCGGCCATGATTGCCTGGGGAATCTACCTTTTGCCCTATTCTAAGCCAACTTTCTCGCATATCGTGGGCCGCCCGCTTTTTTGGGGTTTCATCGCCCTATTCGGCGGCATCTGCTCGATCTATCATGGATTCTGCAGGTGCATTCGAGTACCGAAACAAGATAGTTAATATGGACAAGCTCAAATCGAGAGGGAGCGGCACAAGGGCAGCAGGACCTCTATCGCTGATTCTAACCTTTTTGATTCTGCTGTCGGCTCCCCGTGAAGCTGCTTCCGCCAATCCGGATGGATCATCTCCGGAGGCAGTTATGATAAACGAGGTGCTGGCGAACGAGCCGGGATCTTCCACCAAACTGGAGTGGGTCGAGTTGTACAATCCCGATTCGGTCGACCATGCTCTGGATGGTTGGCTCTTCGTCTGTAAGGACGATACCACCTTCTTCCCGGCACAAACCATAGTCCCTGCCGGGAGCTTTTTGATAATCGCTCGTCAGCTTGTTTCCGATCCTCCGGATTCCGTGAGCTTCGAGGGACATTGGGGAGACGCCAGCGGCGTCTGGGGAGATGCACCTGAAGAGAGATTTCCTGCTTTCGAAGCCAAGATGAGCCTCACCAACTCGGGGGGAACCATCAGCCTGGTTGATCCGGACAAGAACGTCCAAGCCTTCACCTGGGATGAGGATTGCGGAGACGGAGTATCGTTGGAAAGGGTGTCGTTGGAGGATGAAACCTGGCTCTGTTGCGTCTCGTCCGAGAAGAGCACGCCCGGCAGAAAGAATAGTGTCAGCGTGGTCTATTCGGATGGAATCCGACTGACCATAGAGCCGAATCCCTTTTCGCCGGATGGGGACGGTTTCGAGGATGAGGCGGTATTCAGCTATACTTTACCCATGGAGGCGAGCTTGACCGTCAAGATCTATGATCTCAAGGGAAGATTAATCAGGACGCTCATCGAAGATAAGCCCTGTGTCTCCGGAGGGGTCACCTGGAACGGAATAGATGACGACAATCAGATGGCTCGGATAGGTATATACATAGTGTGGGCGGAGGTCACAGGAGATTCGCACAGCCAAGCTAAGACGACGGTGGTTGTGGCAAGAAGAAGATGAACCTTACCCCCTTGGTCCCCCTCTCCACTTTGTGGAGAGGGGGAAACAGGGGGAGAGGTAAACAAATGGTATTATCTCCAACCGAAAAAACATGAAAAGGGCAAGTCTCTTCATTCTGATTCTCTGTTTGTGCTCGATCTCCGCACAAGCAGCTTTTGAGAACTCCGGTTCGAGCGCAAAGATGTTGAGTCTGGGGAATTCCTCGGTTGCCCTAGCGGATGAACCTTCTGCTTTTCTGGCTAATCCCGGTGCGTTGGGTTTTGTCCGACACAAAGGAATTCAGGCCGGTCTCGCACGTCTTTACGATCTGGACGACCTTGCCGAAGCAGAGATGTCCGCAGTGTTCCCATTTCGCCGTTTCTGCCTGGGTGCTGCATGGAGTGTATTCGGAAAGGAGGACTATTACCGGGAAAGTCAATTCAGCTTAGCTTTCGCCTATACCGCGACAGACCTTCTCTCCTTCGGTTTGAACGTCAAGTTGATGAGCGTCTCTTTCTCATCCGATTACGGCAGTCTCTCCGCCTTCTCGGTGGACTTAGGCTCGATGTGGAAGCTCAATAGCAAGGTTCAAATGGGTTTGGCGGCCAAGAACTTAAACCGGCCTGAGCTGGTGGAAGGCTCCGATGACATTCCGACAAATTTCTGCTTGGGTTTGGCCGTTTTCCCTTTCAAGGAGGTGACCTTGCTGTTGGATCTGATCTATGAAGACAGGTACAAAGAGCAGCTTCATTTGGGTCAGGAGATTACGCTTGTGGAGAAGTTACCTCTGAGATTCGGAATCCAGACCGGTCCTGCCCGTTACGCGCTGGGGGCCGGATTCGAGCTCGGCAAGCTCGTGCTCGATTATGCTTATGTGAATCATTCGGTACTGGGGAACACCAACAAGATCAGCTTCTCCTATTCATGGGGAGCTGAGAACTCAGGCCAGTCCGTCGCTGATCCCACTATAAAATAGCTTCCATGGAGCGTTCGACCATAACAATGATCATATTCCTTTTGATCTTTCTTCTCATCTACGGTGGGCTGCATCTCTATGTCTATCTCAAGGCGAAAGCAGCTTTGGGATTCGGTATCAAAACCGCCGTACCGGTGATATGCTTTCTGGCATTGATGGTCTTTGCACCGATCCTGACCCGCCAGCTTGAGAAGCCGGGGGTCGAATACTTAGCCAAGGTGATAGCTTACGTGGGATACACCTGGATGGCCATCCTCTTTCTGTTCTTCGCCGTCTCCATCCTGATTGACCTGCTTCGATTGACAGTCTGGCTGGTTGGACTGATTACTTCCAAGAATCTTTCCAGCCTGACCAGCCTCAACCCTTACCATTTCCTGATTCCCTTCGCACTGGCCGTGGGCATAAGCGCATACGGTTATTTCGAAGCCAGGAATATCCGTGTGGAGAGAGTGACAATCGAATCCTCGAAGATCCCACAAGAAGTGGGAAGGGTGAAGATCGTTCAGATCTCGGACGTTCATCTGGGAATTATGGTAGGGGAGAGGAGGCTAAAAAACATCCTTGGTATCGTCAAACGCGAGCACCCGGACATTCTCGTATCCACGGGCGATCTGGTGGACGGGGAGATGTGTAACCTCAAGGAGGCTATCAAATTACTGAAGGGAGTTGACGCGCCGTACGGGAAGTTTGCCGTCACCGGAAATCACGAATTCTACGCCGGGCTTGACAGAGCGCTGGCCTTTACGCAAGATGCAGGGTTCACCATTCTGAGGGGGGAAGCACAGACTGCAGCCGGGTTTTTGAATATCGCCGGCGTTGACGATCATGAGACAAAGAGGTTCGGGATTTCCGAGAGCGTTTCGGAAAGAGAACTGCTCTCCGGACTTCCGCAGGAGAACTTCACCATACTTCTCAAGCATAGACCGGTTCTGGATAAGGATGCCCTGGGCTTGTTCGATCTCCAGCTTTCAGGTCATGCCCACAAAGGACAGATTTTCCCTCTCGGATTGGTCACCGGAGCTGTGTATCCCGAAGATGACGGATGTTTGAAGCTGGAGAACGGCTC
>CAYMNI010000118.1:0-7965 GCA_964391755.1 uncultured Ignavibacteria bacterium | reverse complement strand
TTGGACCGAAAGGTGGTTTTTCCCATTCACCCTCGCACCGGAAAGAGGCTGTCCCAATTCGGGCTTAAAGACCGGCTTTCCTCTGCAAAAAACGTGACGTTAATCGATCCCATCAGCTACCTGGACATGCTGGTGTTGGAGAAAAACGCCCGGTACGTTCTGACCGATTCCGGCGGAGTGCAGAAGGAGGCTTTCTTTCTGAGAACCCCCTGCCTCACTCTCCGACATGAGACCGAGTGGACAGAGACGTTGAAGGGCGGCTTCAACCGACTGGTGGGACTGGACCTGGATAAAATAGCTAAACTGATCGGGCAAAAACGCAGCCCCCTTACCGGACGCCGAGGCACTGATACTCTGACCACCAAGGGAGCCAGCAGCAGGATAGCCAAGATCATCTCCGATTTCTCCAAAAAGCGATAGCCCAATGGAAAGCATCGGGAAGAAGATCATAAGAAACACCGCATACAACTCCGCCGGCAGAATCTGGCAGATGCTGGTTCTTCTGTTGCTCACTCCTTATATCCTGCACAAACTGGGGGTGGAAGTCTTTGCGGTATGGTCTCTGGTGTTTGTGGTAGCAAATTACCTGGGCTTGCTGGACTTCGGGATAAGAACCTCCTTTGCCAAATACATCGCAGAATACCACACCAGACAAGACCGGGGGGCGATAAATGCGGTTGTAAACTGTGGGCTGCTGTTCTATCTGGGGCTTTCCATTCTGATCGTCGCACTGACCCTGGTCTTGAGAGGACAGATAGTGCTCTTGCTAAAGATCCCCCCCTCGATTTACACCGAATCCATGTTCGCCGTTTTGGGGATGGTACTGGTGTTTTCCTTTAACAACACCTTCAGCATCTTCGAGGCGGTTCTGGTGGGATTGCAGCGCATGGACGTTCAGAATAAAATCCTGATCTTCGCCTCCTTTTTCAACGTGGCGGGGACTTTTTTCTTTCTGGAGAAAGGATATGGAATCCGAGGTTTGGTGATAAACTATGGAATCGTCACCATCGTCATCGTCCCGTTGAATATCATCTTCTCCTATCGCCTAGCTCCTTACCTCCGGATTGGATTGTCGAGGATGAGGAAAGACATCTTCAGAAAGCTGTTTAGCTTTGGAATAAAGATGCAGATATGCAATTTTGCGATGATGGTTCAAACCCAAGCGGACAAGATCATCCTAAGCCACTTTCTGGGACTCAGCTTCGTGACCTTCTACGACCTGGGACAGAAGGCGGCTAACGCCGTACGCTCTCTTCCCATTCTTCTTCTGACCGCCCTGGTGCCGGCCGTATCCGAGCTAGAGGCGGGCAATGACAGGGAGAGACTTATACGGCTGTACCATCGGGGTTCCAAGTACATCAGTTTGATGGTCTTTCCGTTGATCTTCTTTTCCATCATCGTGGCCCGGGAGCTTTTCAAACTTTGGGTGGGCGACAAATTCGGCCTGGCTGTGTTGAGCTTTCAGGTACTGGTGATAGGTTACAGCATAAACGTGTTGACCGGCATGGGCACCTCCATGGTCAGAGGGATCGGCAAGCCGGAGTACGAGACCCGATACGCCGTGCTCACGCTTATCATGCAGCTTGTTCTAAGCATCATCCTGGTGCAGATACTTGGATTCAAAGGGGTTCTGTTGAGCGTGCTTATCACGGCGGTAGTGGCAGCACTCTATTTTCTTCTGACCTTTCACCGCTTGTTTGGGATGAGTTTCACCGATTTCGCCGGAAAGGTCTATCTCAAGCCGCTCTTTGCCTCGGCACTTGCCGCCACAATCACCTTCATTACCGGCCGATACCTAAGAGATCTAGATTTCTTTTCACCCAGATGGAATAGCATGATTCTGGTTTCTTTGGAATCGCTCATATTCCTGCCTAGTTACGTCTTTGCCGTAATGAAGATGGTTTATCTGCGGCGAGCCGAGGTGCAGCCGTTGACGGTTTACCTCAATCCTAAACTGGCAAGCAGAATCTGCTCGTTGTTCAGCGAATGAAATGGTAATAACCTTCCTTCTGCCCGGAATGTCCAGGAATAAGCCTGTGGGAGGCTTCCGGGTGGTATACGAGTATGCCAACCGCCTCTCCCAAAGGGGACACCGGATTAATGTGGTCCATCCCCTGCGCCGTTCTCCCGATAGATTGAGCCTGAAGAAGAGGTTGGGGATACCCCCGGTGTTGGCCGTAAACCGTTTGACAGGGCTTCCCCGGGTAGGTTGGCTTGACATCAATCCAAAGGTAAATATGCTGTTGGTACGAAGCTTGGAGGAGAGATTCATCCCCGACGGAGACGCCATAGTCGCCTCCGCCTGGCAGACGGCCGAACAGTCCATGGGATATCCTCCCCGCAAGGGGCGGAAGTTCTATCTTGTCATGGATTTCGAGCCGTGGTTGGGACCCAAAGACAGGTTGGAAGCCACCTGGAGAGCCCCTTTTCACAAGATACCCATCTCCGGCTGGCTTGGCCAAAAGCTGATCCAAAGCGGGGTGAATCATGTGACTCCTGTGCCCATCGGAGTTGATCATGAGAGGTTCCGAGTGCTGAACGACTTTGGTTCCCGACTCCCAAAGGTAGCCATGTTGTACTCCCGGCTGAACTACAAGGATTCCAACAGCGGGCTGCGTGCGCTGGAAATATGCCGGGCCCGACATCCCGGCCTGGAAGCGACACTGTTTGGCCCCAGAGAAGGTCCCCGACGTATCCCTTCTTGGATCACCTACCGAAGTAACGTGCCGGAGAAGACCTTGGTGGACATCTATAACCAGTGTGCCATCTACCTCTGCAGCAGTATGGCCGAGGGGTTTGCCCTCCCGCCTGCCGAGGCCATGGCTTGTGGATGTGCCGTGGTCTCCACGGACTGCGGGGGGATTCGGGAGTATGCGGAACATGAAATCACCGCGCTCTTGTCGGCTCCGGGAAATGTGGAAGCCTTGGCCTCCAATCTGACAAGGCTGCTGGAAGATGAGGACTTGCGGTCGAGGCTGGCCCGGGCGGGTTATCGTCGGATCCAGGAGTTCACCTGGCAGAAGGCTGTGGACAAATTCGAGGAGGTTATTTCCAACCGGAAGGTCAACCCCGATGTTCTACCCGGTAAGTAAGTTTCATTTCACTATGGATGAACCCCACTACGCCATGAAAACGTAGTTTGTGTCGGTTTGACTAATGCTCCTTTCGATCACCATAGTAAACTGGAAGGTCAGAAGGTTGCTGAAGAGGTGTTTGAACTCGATATTCTCCAATCTCCAAGGCCGGGAATTCGAGGTGATAGTGATAGACAACGCCTCGGATGACGGCAGCGTGGAGATGGTGAGGCGCAATTTCCCTCAGGTGAAGCTCATCGTCAACAGTGAGAATCGGGGATTTGCCAAAGCATCCAATCAGGGGATAGACGTCTCCCGGGGCCAGTATCTGTTCTTTCTCAATCCCGACTCGGAACTCACTCCAGGAACATTCGAGAAAGTGGTGGGCTTCATGGAATCGAATCCGGATGTGGGCATCGGCGGCTGCTACCTCTATTACCCGGATGGAAGGAGTCAGACATCGTTCTACAGGTTCACCACTCTGACAAATGCTTTGGCTGGAGCGATGCTTTTAAGCTTTTTTCTGCCCAAAAACATTCTAACCGCGCCTCTTTTCTCTGACTATCTTAGGCCCAATGAACCTGTTGGGCGCGTTTGCGGCGGAGCCATGGTCGTTCGTCGGGAGGTTTTACACCAAGTGGGCATGTTCGATGAGTCCTTCTTTCTCTACAGTGAAGACGAGGATCTCTGCTATCGGGCAGGAAGAGGGGGTTGGAGGATATCACCCATACCTGATACCAGGGTAATACATCATCATGACCAGAGCGGGAAGAAAAACGTCCGCCAGGCCGTCTACTCCACCTACCGGAGCCAGCTTCTGCTTTACCGGAAATATCATCCGTTATACAAAACCGCAACCTTCAGGCTGATCCAGTTGGTGGGGCTGTGTATCAGATCACTGTACTGGTTTTTCAAAAGCTTAGCGGGAGCCGATCGAAAGAACACACAACAAAGATTCCTCGGCTACTTGTCGCTTTTATTGTCTGACTTCCACTATCGCAGGTCTTTGCTGAGTTAAAAAGCCCGGTGATCCCAGATGAGGGATGAAAAGATAAAAAGGATATTGATCATGAAGTTATGTTGCGTAGGCGACGTCCTCTTTACTACCCCCGCGGTGAGAGCCCTGCGGCAAGGGTTTCCCAAAGCTCACTTGGCTTATATGGTGGGAAGCTGGAGCAGGGAGGTAATCGAGGACAATCCCCATCTGGACCGGATCATCACCTATGATGCACCGGGGCATTCGTCGCACCGTTTTCCGGCGTATGTCAGAACGTTGGGCCGCCTGCTTGAACTGCGCCTTCGGAGATTCGACCTGGCGGTTATCTTCCACCGGACCTCCTTTGCAGGGCTTTTTGCCAGGTTAGCTGGAATTCCCAGACGCATAGGATTCGACTATGGGGGCCGGGGCAGACATCTAACCCGGAAGGTCGCGTTCGACAGCGGAAAACACGAGGTCGATCGCTACCTGGACATGGTGACTGCTCTCGGATGCGAGCCAGCCGGCACGCAGACCGAGATGAGGGTCACCAAGGAAAGTGAGAAGTTTGCCCGGGAACTCTTGCAGGCTCATGGCGTAAAGCCTGAAGATAGGATAGTGGGTGTCCTGGTTGGCGGTGGAAAGAATCCGGGCACCATCATGCCCACCAAGCGCTGGGCTGCTGATAGATTCGCCCGGCTGATTGACGGCATGATGGAGGAGCATCCGGTGAGGGTAATACTAATCGGCGGGCCGGGTGATGAAGAGGCATCCGAAGAGGTTCTGCGCAGAACCACGAGCAAACCCTTTAATCTTGTGGGCAAAACCACCTTCAAGCAGCTGGCTGCCGTACTGAAAAGATGCAGTTTGTTTGTGGGCGGCGACTCCGGCCCACTGCACATGGCGGCGGCCGTGGGAACGCCGACAGTGGGAATCTTTGGTCCTTCGGACCCGCGATTGGTTGCCCCCAGGGGCGAGCAACACTTAGCCATCTGGAAACACGTCCCTTGCAGTCCCTGTTACCGGCCGGACACCGTTACAGACCGCCAAGATTTCTCAAGCTGTTTTGAGGGCAGTCTGGAATGTATGCACAAAATATCGGTGGATGAGGTTCTGGTTTCAGTCCACCAACAGATGGGCAGAAGCGACCGCAAGACGACTTTTGCAGATTAGCATAGATGTCTCACAAAGGAACAGTCCAAAGAGGTTATTCTTGGCTTGGTCAAAGTCGGCAACCGAGAGTCATATGCTCAACGGCCCTCAACTCGGGGTTGACTTGCACGTGCGGCGTACGAACGTACTGGCATATGGTTGGCAGCCCTTGGCACTGGGTGTCCACTGACGCTTCGAGAATATCTGCCGGGGAGCCCAGTTTGTTTACCGGTAATAACGTTCGGGATAGGTAAATCAACTTGTCCACTGCAAAAAGAATACTAACGCACTTCGCTTCTTTGGCTTTTGCCGACTGCTTCAACAAGGCCCTGGCTTTTATTGGAGTAGCCTACCTAGCCAGAGTTTTGAAAGCTGAGGGTTTCGGTAAGATCGAATTCGCTCAGGCCATAATAGTTTACTTCATGCTCGTGGCGAATCTGGGACTTTCCACGTTTGGAACCAGGGAGATCGCGAAAGAAAAGAGCGCCATCAAAACCTACGTTGATCAGATTCTGAGTATGAAACTCTGCCTATCCTTGCTGTCCTATGCACTTCTGGTGATATTTACCTTCTTGGTGCGGCAGCCAGAAGAGGTGAGGAGTCTTCTGCTAATCTACGGTTTCACCATACTCACCTTTTCCCTTACCCTAGACTGGGTTTTTCAGGGAATAGAGAGAATGGAATATGTGGCGTTAGCCCGCATGGCCACTCAGGCGGTGTACGTGGGTGGGCTTTTGCTCTTGGTGAAAAACTCCGAGCAACTCTTGCGAGTACCGACCATAAGAATCGCAGCCGCTCTTACAGGAGCGTCTCTTTTGCTTTATGTATTCTTGAAGGGGTACAGTAACATAAGGTTTCGCTTCGACCTCCAGGTGTGGAAGCAAATCCTCAGACAATCGATTCCCATGGGGCTCTCGTTTATACTAATCAATATCTATTACACCTTCGACACGGTCATGCTGGGCTTCATGAAGGGCGAGGCAATGGTGGGCTACTACAACGCTGCCTATAAAGTGGTTCTCCTTTTCATCGGCTTTGCAGGCCTGTTCGGAACCGCCATCTTTCCGGTGCTGGCAAGAAGTTACAATGAATCGTCGGTTAAGCTGCGAAGGGTCGTGCTTCAATCATCGCGCCTCACGGTCTCTCTCGGCCTTCCCATCGCGGTGGGCGGGACCATCCTGAGCAGGCAAATCGTACAGTTCATCTATGGTTCCGAGTACCAGCCTTCGGTCCTGCCGCTTCAACTCCTCATCTGGAGCGTGTTCACGGTATACTTCAACTGTACCTTTGCCTACTGTCTTTTGGCCGGCGACAGACAAAGAGAGTATCTGTACAGTGTACTGGTCGGAGCCGCGACGAATCTGATTCTGAACTTCGCGCTGATACCCAGATACGGCATGTTAGGAGCCGTCGTGGCGACCCTGATTTGCGAATTCGCAACCCTTAGCTTAATTCTGCTTTTCTCAGCAAGGATAGTGAAGGCCATTCCGAGCATGGACCTGCTGAGGGCCTTGGTTAGCTCGGCCTTTATGGCTTTGGCTTTGCAGTTGGCACCTCTCGGCTTGTGGCTCAAAATCCCGGCAGGAGTGATGGTCTATTTCTTGTGCATGGCGGCTATACGAGGTGTAAGAAATGAAGATGTCCAGTTATTGAAAAGGCTACTGAGGGGAGTTGCATGAAAGACAAGGAATCATATAACGTTAAGACAAACCAATATTTCAAATTCATCAGATATGACCTCATTGAATTCGTGTCATTCGGAGAGAATAGAGTTCTGGAGATCGGTTGTGGTGAGGGATTGACCGGATCAACTCTGAAGGAACTCGGCAAGGCGAAGGAAGTAGTGGGCATAGAGCTTGATCGGACAGCCGCTGAAAAGGCTAAGCGCAGAATCGATAAGGTTATACCGGCCAACGTTGAGCACTTGGAGCTGTCTTTTTCTGAGGGGTACTTCAACTATTTGATCATGGGAGACGTAATCGAGCACATGGTCGACCCCTGGCGAGTTCTTTCCGTTTTGCGTCGTTTTCTCTCCCCCGAGGGGTACCTGGTCGCCAGCATACCGAACGTGGGTCATTGGCGGATTCTGAAGGATCTGGTTCTGTTAGACAAATGGGACTACCAGGAGGCAGGCTTATTGGATAAGGGACATCTGAGATTTTTCACAAAAAGAAGCATCGTGCGGATGCTCATGGAATCCGGTTACGAGGTGAATTCGATCCTGTCTAAGACTTACGCTGGCAGAAGGAAAAAACCCATCCATGCGTTTGTGCCGCACACACTTAGGAGGTTTGTAACGCGGCAGTATCTGGTCAAAGCCAGGAAGTCGCGAAAGGACTGATCTCACGATGACAACCTTTGTCTACTGTCTCTTAGCTCGCGACAGACGAAGAGAGCATCTGTACGGTTTATTGGTCGGACCCTTGGCCAACTTGATTTTGAACTTTACATTGATACCAAGATAGGGTATGTTAGAAGCGAGCATTGCTACCGTGGCGTGCGAAGTCTTGGTGCCGTGTTGTCTTCTCCGTTTCTCGAGAAGCGTGGTAGTGGCCTTCCCGGGAACTGATCTGCTGAGGGTGACGGGCACCTCAATGCTCATGGGCATCTTTTGCATCTATTCCAGGGCCCGCTTGTTGCGGAGATACTCGCAGCCATAGTCGAGTACCTGGCGTCCATGATTGCCCTGGGCGGAATCAGAAGGGAAGACTTGAAGTGGTTCAGGCACATGCTGGGACCAAGCTCCAAACGAAATCACGATAG
>CAYMNI010000117.1:0-7989 GCA_964391755.1 uncultured Ignavibacteria bacterium | reverse complement strand
CAAATTCAGCAACCTGGGCCTATCAGCTTAATCGTACCTGTCCGATCTGCGAAAGATTGGGCGCTCGCCTGCCACCGAAGTTAAAAAGGCCAGGACCTAAAGTTGGATCAGGTCCTGGCCTGAAGGTGTGAGATCTATTCCGGTTGCGAAACGAATCCCCGTGATGTCGAGAATAGTTTCCCCTAAAGGGTGTTGACCGGATGCCGCTCCTCCACTCTCTGTACTGCCTGGGGAGTCGCGGTAACCGGCTTTCTGCCCTTTCTTCTCTCCTTTCTGTCTCCGTAGTAGTGGTAGTAATAATAGTAGTGATAAGAGCCATAGGCGCTTTTTGCCTGGATCTTGTTCAATACCGCCCCGAGTATCTTGGCATCCACGTTTTCCAGAAGGCTCTTGGCTCGAGCCAAACCCTGGTGAGAGGTCTGCCCGGCCGAGGCCACAATGACCACTCCGTCCAAAAGAAGCGACAACACCACCGCGTCGGTGACCGCGATGACCGGAGGAGTGTCGAAGAGCACCATCTGGTATCTGTTTTTAAGCTGGGCCACGAACTCTTTCATCTTGTCCGAGACTAAAAGCTCGGACGGATTGGGAGGTGTCACCCCACAGGTAACCACGTCCAAGCCCTCCACGGAGCTCCTCTTCAGGACGGCATCCAAGGAGGCCTTGCCGGCCAGGTAGTTGGTGACTCCCGGTTCCTTTTTTAACCCGAATACGGAGTGCAGTACCGGACGACGGAAGTCGGCATCGATGAGCAGGGTCTTGGTGCCCATTTGTGAAAAGGTTATGGCCAGGTTGGCTACCGTAGTCGATTTGCCTTCTCCCGGCCCTGCGCTGGTCACCAGCATGGTTCGCGGAGGATTGTCCAGATTGGAAAACTGGATGTTGGTCCTCAGCGTCCGATATGCCTCGGAGACGGGGGATTTGGGCGCGGAATGAGTCAAAAGATGGGATGCTACCCGGACAGCATCCGAGCCCGATTTGATCCCCTCTCCCCCCTCCTTTTTGTACTTCTGAACCTCTCTAATTCTGGGGATGTGACCCAGAACCGGCAATTTCAAAGCTTCCACGTCCTCGATGCTCTTGAGTGAAACATCCAACGATTCTAAGAGAATGGTCGCACTGCCGCCCAAGAGCAGGCCCAGCAGGGCTCCCAGAAGGACGTTCAACTTTTTCTTGGGTTTGATGGGTGATTCGGGAGGAACCGCTCCGTCGATTATTCTGACGTTTCCGATCTGTCCCGCCTCCTTTATTCGAGCCTCCTCGTATTTTTCTTTGAGCATCAGGTAGATGTTCTCCCCGGTCTTGGTGGATCTCTCCAGACGCGCCAACCTCAGGCTTTTCTCGGGCAGCTGGTTCATCCTCTCGGTGTAACGGTCAACGATCCTCTGCAGGCCTTCCGCTTTGGCCGAGTATGACTGAATCTCAATTTCCAAACTCAGAATCTCTCCCAGAAGATCCTGGGAGTATGCCAAAGGATCCTTCAGCGTGAGGTTGCGCGACACCAATTGGCTGGTCTCGGCGATTAGCTCGTTTTTGGTCTCCTTGATTCGGTTCAATATCTGCTGCATCTTGGGGTGTTCCTCCTCCACCCCTTGCGAGACGTATTCCGCCCGCATGGCCTCCAGTTCGGCCATCTCATCTCTTTGCCTCTGAATTACCGGTGTAGATATTTGGGTGATCTCGTCTAAAAGGCGCCCCTTTCTCTCATCCAACTGTGCTCGCATGTAGGCCAGCCGTTTTTGACCGGACTCCAGCTCTATTCTGGCTTCATTCAGCAGGGCCTCGAACTCCGCCAGCTGTCTGACCAACTCCTTGGTCTCATCCGGAAGAGCGGAGACTGCCTCAGTCTGCATATACTCCTTCTGCGCTTCCTCGGCCAACAGCAGACTGTCCCTGACTATGTCCAGTTGATTCTGGAGGAAATTCCGGACTTCAGAGATCTCTCCGCGGCTGATCTGAAGACTCTTCTTGTGGTATTCCTGAGCAACGGTATTTGCCAGGAATGCCGCCATCTTCGGATCCGGCGCAGTCATCTTCACCTCGATTATGTCCGTATCCCGAATGGGATTGACGCTTAAGTTTTCCTGAACTGTCTTAATCAGTTGATCCTCTGAAGGAGAGGTTCGGTGTTTGGTGGCGAAGACGTTCTGAAACGCCTTCCCCTGGGGCGTGCTGAGTAACTCACGCACCACAGCTTGAGCTAAGCTGCGGCTTTTGATTATCTCCACCTGGTTTTTGATCTTGCTGTCCGATCTCATCATGGCGGCGCCGGTGAAGATGTAGTCATCCATCCCTCCTTCCTTCTCCACCATGATGGTGGTGCTCGCCTGATAGATGGGTTTCGTCAAGAAGGAGAAGGCTACTGCCGATCCGGTAAAGCCCAAGAAAACCAGAACGATCAACCACCTCCTTCTGAATATTACCCGTAGATAGTCGTTCAAATTGATTTGTTTTTCCTCCGAGTTCGGCACTTGGCACTCCTTTTATTTGAGGGTTGACCGCTTCTTCAGTCCGTCATTAGCTTTACCACGCTGGTGATGACCGCGACGTTATAGATCACGCCCAGAAACTTGCCGAAGGAGACCTTGGATTTGGGCACTATTACCGTGTCTCCCGGTTTTATTGCCGGCAAGCTCTCCGTCTCTCCTTTTTTCAAGCACCGATTGACGTCGATCACCAGGTGATGCTTCTCCCCGTTGAAGTTCCGAACCAATCTCACCTTGGACAGCTTGGCTCCGTCCACCGGGCCACCTGCCGCCGACAACACGCTGATTAAATCCGTTCCGTCCGGCACGTACTGCGAGCCGGGCTCTTTCACCGCGCCCCACACGTTGACCTTCATCATTAACTTGCTCTCGGCACCTCTTTCCAGATAGTACTGAGACGCCGATTTAAACTCGTCATGATCTGGATCATCTTCAGCTCGGGCTGAAGGAACTCCAGCGACCTGGAAAAGGAAAAGACAGGTGATCAACGAAAGAGAGAGCATCTTTCTTGCGGCATTCATCTGTTACCTCCTATTGTTAGCTTCTGGCAGCCGACCGAAGCGTGAGATGGATAATCCCGCCATCCAACCGATTTTCCGTTTGCCTGATCGATTTCCTGCATCCCCCACACGCTCCGGCCCGACAGTATGTTCTCCGGGTTGTGCAAAAACAGTCTCTGGGCCTGATCACGGTCCAGGAGTCTGAGGACTTTTCGATAAGCCTGAGCCAGCACGTAGAAGGAGCGGCTTTCCGTATCGTGAGCGTCGCTGGCTATAACGTGCACCAGTCCCAAATCCAACAACCTCTCCGCCATTTTGCGGCACAGCCTGCCGAAATGACCCAACAGGCTTCCGGCGTTGAGCTGCATTAACGCTCCCTGCCGCACCAGACTTTCGATTTCCCGCAGATGGCCGGTTTTGGTCAGGCTCCTCTCCGGGTGAGCGATTATGGGGGTTATATCCTCCAGCCACAAACCGTAGACTAATCGGTCCGTCCCCACGGGTAGCTCCCCCAAAGGCAGCTCCATAAGCACGTACCTTCCGGTCTGATTAAGACTGAAAAAGTTGTGTCCCCTTAGGGTGAGCAGGTCGGGGCGCAGGTAGATTTCCGATCCCAGCATCAGCCGGAGGTCCAGCCTGCTCTCTTCTATGCGGCTTTTAAGAAGATGGAATGATTGGTTTATGGCCTGATCCAACTGGGGAGTGATGCGGTTCAACACGTGAGGAGTGGCGCAGATGGTATTCACGCCGGCATCTACCGCCTGCTTTAGCATCCGAATTGAGTCTTCGACGGACTTGGCTCCGTCGTCGACGCCGGGCAATATGTGAGCATGAATGTCTATCATCAAACTTAGGACCGTCTTCTCCGGCGACCGAGGATTCGGGAAGAAGCTGCGTATGCTCTTCCGGCTCCCGACACTCAACGCCGGACGGTCATCTGGCGCTATGAATCTGAGACCGCCTTAATTAGAACAGTAGGCGGCCCGGTGTGTTGTGTAAGCGAGCGTTATACGGCCGGGTCGCGATACGGATGTAAATCATGCTGAAATTCCGATTTTGCTCGGGAACTTCTTCCTTACTACAAGAATTGTGGGGACGTTAAGAGTATTGGGGACGTTCGCTACTTGATATCGGCAGATCGGCTAAGAATTTTACAGCGCCCGACGTACTTTTTCGTTAAGATGCGGGTGAAGCCACTGCCGGCGCGTAATGCAGCGTTCGCCGGTGGATAAAGATATTTGCTCCTTGAAGGCGAGCCAAGGAAGCGGATTGGTGTATCACCAGGAAGATGTCCTTCGCACTAGACAAGGGGTGCGTAAGGGACGGCGTTAAGGTCCAAGCTCGATTTTCGGCCCAGGGAAAGGTGAAAGTCGCCGGCTGCGGCGATCATGGCAGCGTTGTCCGTGCACAAAACGGGGGAGGGATAGAAGATTTGCAGACGATGTCTCTTCGCTTCCTTCTCTATTTTGTCTCGCAAACGCCGGTTTCTGGCCACCCCCCCGGCTAGCGCGAGGTTTCGGGTTTCTCTTTCCAGGCAGGCTTTGATCCCCTTGTCTACCAGGACGTCTACCACCGCCTCCTGAAAACTGGCTGCGATATCCATCCTATGGACATTCAGTTTCTCCGGGGACAACCTGGAAGCGTAGATGGCCACCGCCGTCTTGAGACCGCTGAAGGAGAAATCGAAACTCCCCTCCTCCAAATAGGCCCTTGGAAATTCGAAGAAATACGCACGTCCCTCTCTGGATGCCCGGTCTATTGCGGGTCCTCCGGGGTAGCCCAGATTCAGTACTTTGGCCACCTTGTCGAATGCTTCACCGGCAGCGTCATCTCTGGTTCGCCCCATAAGCTGATAAATACCTTTGTCCGCCACATACACCAAATTGGAGTGACCCCCGGAGATCACCAGACATACAAAAGGAAGGGGGATGTCGGGATGCTGGAGGAAGTTGGCGAAGATATGCCCCTCTATGTGGTTGACGCCGATTAAGGGGATTTTCAACGAGTAGGAGAGCGCCTTGGCCAGAGATAGTCCCACCAGCAATGAGCCCACCAGCCCCGGTCCATAGGTCACGGCCACCCCCTGTATCTTCCTCAAGGTGATGTGGGCCTGATCCAATGCTTCTTGCACCACCGGAAGGATGGTGCGAATATGCTCGCGAGACGCCAGCTCCGGCACCACGCCTCCGTACCGGCTGTGCACCATCTGGGAGCAGACCACGTTGGAGAGGATGTCCGTACCATCCGCGACCACACTGGCGGCGGTCTCATCGCAGGATGTCTCTATCCCCAAAATCAGCATAGGATTGTATCTTAATTAAGGGGGTGGCTTTGCGTCGGTTGAGGTCCCCGCCGGTTGTGAACGGATGGTCAGTTCTGGAAGCGAGGGAAAGGAAAAAAGTTCACTTCGGGACGAAACCCACCCACCCGATTCACCTGATTAACGCCATCACCGAGTCCGGTTCCGCCTTCACCAACCTGATTCCCGTGGGCAGGTCGACGCGAACGGCAAGTCTTGCTGTATCTCCCCTGCTCACTTTAGCGCAGTCGACGGTGACCTTTATGCTGTCGGGATTCACCTGATTGATCAAACTCTGTGCGCCAACAACGGTCAAGCTTATGCTGTCGGGTTGCAACTGAACCTCGGCCCTTCGGGGCAGGTTCAGTGAATACACCGCCAGGCTTGATAGCTGTCTCTCCTGGATTCTCTCAACGTTCACCGAGCAGTTGATTTTGGCTTGAGAAAGGCTGAGATTATAACCCTCGGGCAGGACCAGATCGATCTGCTCTGAAACCGGCGCTTTGGCATTTTCTATCACCCTCTCCTGAGTCTGGATCTCCTGGAGGTTCCTCACCCACGTTCTTGGTCCGGAGATAGTCACCTCCTTGGGGTTGTAGTGCAGGCCGTCCACCTGCTCGTAACCTTCTGCCGGAAACACGCTGACATTGGGCTTCACCTGCAGTTCCTTTTCCAAGGGGTAATCCAGCATGATTTTCAGATTCTTGGGAGGCAGTATGGTGGTAACGTTCAACTCCAGTCCCTGGGGCATAGGTATGTCCTCCGGCTTCACGGTGTACTCCGTTTCGCCTCTTTTGAACTCCTGGGCATCGATCTTCAGGCTCTTCTTTTCTGCCAGGATGAGCTTCAAAAGCTCCTTGCCTTTGCCCTCGATCATCACGTTGACGTGGTCGGGCAGCTTCTCCGTCAAGAGGAGTCTATCGGGGACGTTTATTATCTCCAAGGGGAACTTATCGCCGTACTCGTAAACTCTGTCGGTGGCGACGTGGAACCACAAAAGCAGCGCCATAACCAACGCCACCAGCTTGAACCAGAAATTCTGGAATATCCCTCGCCACATGACCTGTTTCCTTTAAGATGGGATGGACGAAGCGCCAACGGTTTTCTGGCTAATCTCGGAAAAAAACGCAGACAGAGGCTCGCTATTTCTGTGAAAGACCGATGGGTTTGCCGAAGCTGATCTCACCGTTGTCTATGCGAATCGAGAAACCGCATTCTGGATTGGAGCACACCCAAGCCTTGTAGGTGATGGCGGCACCGTCTCTACCGTAGTCCGACAGAGGCAGGAGTACGCCACCGCTGCACTTCTTGCATTCAGGAAAAGCTGTCTCCATACCTTCCGCACCTCCTCCCTAAAAAAACCTCACGTTTCTATTGCCTGCGCTTCGTCCACCAAAGCCCTAAATAACTAAAAAATCGGCACCTGTCAAGGTAAAGATTTAGATGGCTTGCGCTTAGGCGGTGCAATGTATGGTTTATACCAAATTTAGTCGGTTCCGCGTCCGGAGAGGACCATGGGCCAGGGACATCAGAAATGCACATAGCCGGATCTCTTCAGAGCGGTAAGTGCCCCGGATTTCCGAACGATTCTGAGTCTTTGCTTTTTGTCCACCATTTCGCCAATTATCGAGATGCCCGGCCTGACGTTGATCCTTTCGATCTTGCTGCGGTCTTTTCTGTCAACCGTAAACAGCAGCTCGTACTCCTCGCCGGAAGAGAGCGCCCAGTTCAGCGGCTCAGAGTTTAAGAGTCGAGCCAGCTTCAAACATTTGGTTGATACCGGGATGTCTCGCTCGCGGAGCAGAACCCCCAGTCCGCTTTCCTCCGCCAGATGAAAAAGCTCGGAGGAGAGTCCGTCGCTTATGTCTATCATGGAGTTCACCCGCAGGCTTCTCACTAAGGTTCTGGCCTGATTGATCCGGGGCTCGGGTTTCAAATGTTTCCTTACCAGGGGAAGACTGTCCCTTCCGAATCTCTCAAGGTACAGTTGGCCGGCCTGAGCCTCTCCCAACTTTCCGGTGACGCAGATCAAATCGCCTTTCTTGGCTCCGCTTCTGGTGACCAGTAATTTCTTCTCCACCTCTCCCAAAAGCGCGATGGAGATGAAAAGATCTTTGGGCACCAGCGTTGTATCTCCGCCGATTATCCGGCAATTGTATCTTGCGGCGATAGAGGAAGCGCCCTTATATATGGAGAGAACGTCCTTTGCTTGCATCGATGCGGGAAGCCCCACCGTAACCAGGGCGTACCGGGGCAGTCCCCCCATGGCGGCAACGTCGCTTAAATTCGCCGTCATGGCCTTCCACCCGATCTCCTCGAAGGTGCAGTATTTCAGGTCGAAGTGAATCCGCTCCACCATGGTATCGGTGGTGAAGATCAGAAAACGATCAGCCGGGGATTTGACCACGGCTGCGTCGTCTCCGATGTTGACCACCACCTGTTTATCCCTGGCCAGGACCCTCTTCTGAATCAACCTGATCAGATCGAACTCCCCGATGTGGCGGACATGGGCACTCTTTTGGTTACCTTTGGGAGGCATGATTACCGTGTTCTCACTTTAGAGATGAAAGCTTGTATGTGTAATAAAATGTGTCTTGACAAAATCTGATTTTAAATAAGCCAGGGCCTGGCTTAAATCAGGTCCTGGCTGGAAACGCTCATTCCCGCAGCCTGGGATTATTCCAGAAGAACCGGGTTGCTCCCT
>CAYMNI010000116.1:6526-8051 GCA_964391755.1 uncultured Ignavibacteria bacterium | reverse complement strand
TAACTCTACCGGGCGGCAACGGTCAAGCAGCGGAATATGCCGTGGATAAGGGAAGCTATATGTTCGGAATAACAGCCGGGTTCGTCAAAGCTTCCGGGGATCTATACGAATCGGACGGGGAATCTTTTACTCTGATACTCCTTATGCCCCATGTCGTTCATTTCTTTGTTCGGAATCTCGGCGTTGGTGGAGATGCGCTGGTACTGCTAACGGGACAGGGCGACAACAAGTCAACCACCCTGGGCGTGGGGCCCAAGGTCATGTACTTCTTTGGAGGAAAAGAAAGCAAATCCCGTCCCTACTTGACGACCGGTTTCTATTATGTGAGAAACGATATTGACTACGAAGATGTCGGTTTTTCCACTCAGGGAGTTCTCTACGGAACCAGATGGAAGCTGGGTATCGGATCAAGCTGGAACATCTCTCCCCGACTCGGCGTGTTGATGGAAGTATCGTATAATGGAGACAAGCTCAAGCATGAAGACACCAAAGAATCTAAATCAGGAAACATGGTGATCTTCTCCATGGGCCTGGTGGGTTTTAGTTTCTGAGGTTCATGAAATCCGCTTTCATTAAGCTGTTGAATTAAGCCTCGGTGGAAAAGCAAGCTGCTGAGACTCGAGATGTTCTAAGTTCTAACCCGTTTCGGGATGAATTCATAGTTAGGATCACAGCTAAGTAGGTGAGCAAGTATTCATCAACCTCCAGCACTGTATGCTTGAGGATGTCAAGAGTGATTTATATAATAATGTAAAGCGGGGTCGTTTCAGATACAATCAACCAGCCTAATCAAACCGTTCCAAAGAGAACCTCCCCTCTCGAAGCGCTCCGTAAGTGAAATGACGAAAAAAGTCCCCCAGGTTCAGATAGGTTCCACCGCCCGTATCACGCAGAACGGGTACGTGCGTATGCGCCAGGATCACCGCGTCGAAGCCCTGCTTGATCTTCTCCGAAGCGAAGCTCTCATAATCCTGTAAGTAGCCGGTATCCCGCTTCTGAACGTAGCTTCTGCTGCCTCGGGCTACCCATCTGGCAAGGGGATAACTGACGTCGGGCGGAATCTGTCTGTAGAGGAAGATGTTGACCCTGTTCCTGAGAACCTTCTTCAGAATCCTGTAGCCAGAGTCTTTCTGGGCAAACCCATCCCCGTGAGCGATGAAAATCCTTTTGCCCTGATGCACCGCCTCCACCGGCTCTCTGAAAATGGGAATGCCGATTTCCTTAGGAAGAAAATCCCCCAGCCAGAAATCATGGTTGCCGACCAAGTAGCTGACCTTGATGCCGGAATCGACCAGCGCCTTGAGCTTCATCAATACCCGGAAATGCTCCTTGGGGATGACGTTTTTGTATTCGAACCAGAATTCGAACATGTCGCCCACCAGGTAGAGCAACTCCCCCTGGTCTTCTATTCTATCCAGCAGGGCGATGAGCTTGTCCTCTTTGAGCTTCTCTTTGTCTGGTCCTTCCGCTCCCAGATGGGCATCGGAGAGAAAGAAGATGCTTTTGGACATGGGAAGAAGATTGA
>CAYMNI010000116.1:0-6426 GCA_964391755.1 uncultured Ignavibacteria bacterium | reverse complement strand
AATTGCTGCACCACCCAGATATTGGTCAAAAGGTGTGGAGTGATTTTGGATACGGTGAAACTCGACGTGCCCTCTGCTAAAGCCAAGTAGGGGATCAACTGGTCTGCCAGATGAGGATCGACGGTCGAGTCGGTTTTCATGAAATCCAGAAAATCGTCGCATGCCTCCTCTGCTACCTTCTCCGCTCTTTTGCCCCTCTCCCCTAACGCCCCGAAGCCGGCCAGGGAATTCTCAAACTCGGCTTTGAGAAAGAAAAACGTCCCCTGACCGATGGAAGGACCTTTTACAAGCTCGATTTCCGGCGAGAATCCCTTTTCTTTGAGGACTTTTATAGCCTGGTTTCTCTGTCTCTCCGCAATCGAATCGGGAAGATTGGAGACGACGGATATACCGGAGAGACGGATCAATCTCCCTCTCTTGTTCAAATTCAGCGGAGAGAGCGAGGCGGCAGGCTGGATCGAACAGGTCACCTCTCCCCCGCCTTTGGGATACCAGCCCCACTTTTTGATTTCCAGATCGATTTTCAACCCCAATCTCTTGATGGTGGGAGCAAATATCTCCCTGAGGTAATGGAAAGGCGGACTCCAGGGAACGTGAGTGCCGCCGCGTACCCTGACCGTCGATTTCTCCTTGCAATGTCCCAGGGGCGGAAAGAGCGTTTGCAGGACCAGACAGGTCGAGCCTGCGCTCGGTTTCTTCTCCGCCACATTCAGGGACCAATCGCCACATTTGGTCTCGCCGGGAGAAAACCTCAAGCTCGTAGACTGCAAGCTTTCCCCCTCCGTTCGGGCTTGGCTTATTCTCCTGCAAGCCCCAACCGACGTGAGATGCTGCGGCTGCAAACCCGGTATTTTTCTGCGCTTCCGGATATTGCCTATCTCCACCGGTCTTCTTAGGAGGCAAGACAGAGACAAAGCGGTTCTGAGAACCTGTCCTCCGCCTTCGCCATGGTCGCCGTCTATCTGCAAATACACGGGATAATCCTTGGTTCGATCCTGAAGCATCCTGAGCATCGGCCGATCTTTGGTAACAAAGATAAGATATCGGTTCAGCCGGCGGATTTCAAGCTGTTTTCCTTTGAACATTTCCGGGTTTGGCTCGGCCAGGAAAGAAGCGCCGCAGCTCGGTTTGAGTTGGGTTATGGCCAACACACAAGCTATCAAACCGGTTCCATGAAACGGCCTTACCGCTTGGATGTAAATATAGTGAGGAAAGAAGATCGATTCGATTGGGATGATCGATGCGTTTTTGAATCCTGATAATGATTGCTCAAAGATATTTCACCGATCAGTCGAATTAGTAAGGGATACAAAAAGGAGTGATTTTGCCCTGTTTTTTTCTGACGACTTTCCTTCAACTGCGAAAGCTTGCGGCATCTTGCGCTTCGCCTGGGAGGTTGATCGGACAAGCCATGACCGGTGTGTGAGAGGCCGGATTTTTGCTTGACTTTTCTGGATGTCTTCTTATCTTGATATTTGTAGGAGACTGTCTTGCTTGGAAGCTTAAGCAGGAGTGTAACAAGGATTTCTTTCCGCAGCTTCAGGGGTGAAAGACAATCTGCAGGGGTTGTTTGAATTTTCTTAACTTCAGAAAGGAGGAGAAATGTTTCCTCGTTACAGAAGGCTTCTTTTTGTCATTCTCGCATTGGGCTTGACCCTGTCTTTTTCCGCCGATGCTTGGTCCGTCTCTCTCTCGCCGGAGGTGGTGGAGCAACTGAGGAGGGAGGGAAGGCTGGAGCAGTGGGTCGAAAAGGCCCGTGAAATGAGGGCCAGAGGCGTATGGGCGCCCAATCCCAACCCTCCGGTTCTGCGCGCGGGCAAGGGAGAGGCCGCAATGGATACCTTGAGGCCGTTTGTGATATGCATAGACTTCAGTGATAACGTCGCCACCCATGACACCAGCGAGTTCTCCTTTTTGCTCTTCAGCAAAGATTACGCGCTGCCTACCGGAAGCTTCAGAGACTACTACCTGGAGAACAGCTATAATACACTGGATGCCGAAGGTGCGATTTACGGATGGGTTCGGGCTCCGCAGACTTACAAATACTACGTCGGCGACGACTACGGCACCGGCGTGTATCCCACCAACTGCCAGAAAATGGTGGAAGATGCGCTCAACCTGGCCGATCCTTACGTGAACTTCCAGGAATTCGACTATGACAACGACAACTGGATTGACGGACTGATTGTGGTTCACGCCGGTCCGGGGGCCGAAGAGAGCGGAAGCACAGACGACGTCTGGTCGCACGAGTGGTCCATGTACACCACTCAGACTCATGACGGCGTCTACATGCGTCAATACACCATCAACCCGGAGAGGCACCCAGGCGGAGGGCTGGTCGAGATCGGAGTCTTCTGCCACGAGTTCGGACACTTCATGGGAGCCGTCGACCTCTATGACTACGACTATGATTCGGAGGGAGTCGGCAAATGGAGCGTTATGGCAGCCGGCTCCTGGCTCAACGGCGGGCAGACGCCATGTCATTTCGATGTCTATCACAAGTACAAGATACTGAACTTCCTCAATGCCACCTGGGTCCAGTCGAATCAGACCAACGTGGAGATTACGCAGGTGGAGACCTCTCCCACCGCCTATCGTCTGGCAAAAAACGGTACCTATCTATGGGAGTATTTCCTGGTAGAAAATCGACAGAGGACCGGCTTCGACTCCTATCTGCCCGGCGAAGGGCTTCTGATCTGGCATGTGGATCAGAACGCTGGCGGATCGGGTCACCCCAACGATAACCAGTGGTGCCCGGGAGATCCACCTTCGTCCCATTACCGGGCCGCCGTAGAGCAGGCGGACGGCAAATGGGAAATGGAAGGATGCCCCGGTTACATGAACGAGGGGAGCTCCGGCGATCCCTTTCCCGGATCTTTCGACAAGACGGCCTTTGACGATACCACCACACCCAGTTCCAGAGGCTACCCCGATACCTCCACTCAGGTGGCGGTATGGAACATCTCCGAATCGGATTCGCTGATGTACGCCAATCTGGATATTACCTGGTCGCGGCCCTGCGCGATTATGGATAACTTCACCATCGACGACACGTTCGGGGGGGACGGCGACGGCAGGCCGGAGCCGGGAGAGACGGTGAGGATTTACTTCAACATGACCAATCTGTGGCTTCCCATGACCGGGGTCAGCGTGACCGTCTCCGCGGATACGACAGGAATAAACTTCAACGACGACTACTCCTACTTGGGCGACATGGACGAGGGTGCTTCGGCTAACAACTACAGCGATCCCGTCGAGTTCGAGGTGGCGCCCAATTTCCCCGGCAGGCCCACCATTTTCACCCTGCATCTGGAAGGAAACGGCGGTTCCTACACTCGTGACTTCTACGAGGAGGTTTGGACCGGTACGGCCCAGCTCCTACTGGTGGATGCTGCAGGCGACTACCAAAGCATGTACACCGTCCACCTGGATTCCATGAGAATGCTGCACGACGTGTGGGAGGCTTATAGTAAAGCAGATCCGGATTTCTCCTTCAGACTTTACAAATACATAATCTGGTACACTGGAGATCACCAGACCAGCCTATTTTCTCAGGCCCAGGTGGATAGCCTGATCAGCTATCTGGATGGCGGAGGCAGGCTGTTTTTGACCAGTCAGGACGCCGTGGAAGTCCTGGCCGGGTCAGCCGATCCCAGCTATCAGCAACTTTTAACGGACTACCTGCACTTGGGGTACGACGGCAATAATACCGATTCGTATGTGGCAAATCAACCCGGGGATGAAATAGGTGACGCTTTGTGGATCTATCCGGGAGGCCCCGAATCGCCGCAGAATCAGACCTCCAAAGACAACCTGCTTCCCGACGCAGAGGCGGACACGGTTCTTCGCTATGCCGCCACCTGGTGGACGCCCACAGGAAACATCGCCGCCATCAAGTACCAGAACGACGTCTACAAGGCGGTGGTCTTCGGATTCGGATTCGAGGGAATAAACCCCAGCGGGAACATGGTATATGGGAAACAGATCAGCACGCCGTACGAGGAAATGCAGGCCGTGCTTGACTGGCTGGCAGCTCCCGGACCCACCTTGAACCTGACGTATCCCAACGGCGGAGAAGACTGGTTGGTGGACAGCGTCTATTGTATCCAGTGGGAATCCATCTCGTTTGATGACAGCGTTAAGATCGAATACTCCTTGGATGCCGGTTACACCTGGTCGACCATGGCGGAAACCACTACCAACGACGGCGAGTGCTGTTGGATGGTCCCCGATACTCCGTCGGACAGCTGCCTCATTTTAATATCAGACGTAGACAACGGAATTCCCTTTGATACCAGCGACGACTACTTCCATATACTCAACTACATCAACGTGATGTCTCCGAATGGAGGAGAATCCTGGTTTGTCGGCAACAGCTACGACATCCTCTGGTACTCCGTCTCAACCAAGGACAGCGTCAAGATCGAATACTCCCTGGATGCGGGAGAGAACTGGTCGGCCATCGCGGAGACCACCACCAACGACGGAGCGTATTCCTGGACGGTTCCCGAAACCACGTCGGATAGCTGTCTGATGAGAATATCAGATATAGTTGATGGGATACCGGTTGATTTCAGCGATGATCTCTTTCGCATAATCGACTACGTGGCAGGCGATGCAAACGGGGATCTGGTGGTGGACGTCACGGATGCCATTTACCTTTTGAACTATCTTTTCCGGAACGGAGATCCTCCGGACCCGATGGCCTCTGGAGACACTAACGCTGACTGCGTGGTGGACGTGACGGATGCCATCTATCTTTTGAACTATCTGTTTAGGAACGGTGATCCGCCTCAGCCCGGGTGCGCTTAGATCACGGGCTTCCGAGGTGGCCTGGTTACACATTTTAATTTGGCCGACGGAGTCTCTCGCCCGAAGGCTCCGTGAAAGGAGCCTGAAATCCCGGCCGATCTATTGTCGTGGACGGGTTGCGGCCGTCTTTTTCCGGTAGGCTCCCGGGCATCGGGCTGCATGATGAAAAAAGAAAACACTTCAAGGAGGTGCTTGAATCGCATCCGGCCGGAAAACTCCAGAAGATCACGTGCTTTTCTCCTGTGGAGGCCTGTCGCGAGTTAGGTTTTGTTCCGGCGGAGGGAGACGATAATACCACCCAACCCAAAACCTTTGGGGAGAGATAAACATGAGAAACCTTAGACCGCTGCAAGTTATTTTCTTCTTTCTTCTGACCACGGGGATCTTCCTGGGAGGATCCATTCAGGCTGCATCTGATAAGGACGCCGAGGATGAGAAGTGCACTACCTGTGGCTGGACCGCAGGCAGAACGTCGCTTACCGATCTGACGCCCGAGCAGAGAAAGAGAAGACTCGGTTTTGTGGAGACCGAGGAATACAAGAGATGGTGGGAGAGCCTGCCTAAGCTGGAGCCTCCGCCGGGAGTCAAGTTCGACCCGGTATTCGACTGGCGCACGCACCTGGGACCTTATGGGTCGAACGGGGTGACCCGGGTTACCGATCAGGGAGACTGTGGGTCCTGCTGGGCATTCGCCGCGGTGGCACAACTGGAGTCTCACGTGAAGATCTACGGTGAGGTGGAACTGGATCTCTCCGAGCAGCAGTGCGTCTCCTGCATCAGGCCCGGGACGGGTTGCGAAGGATGGAACTCCGCCTCCTGCTTTGATCTGTTTAGAACCCAGGGCGCGATACTGGAAGAGTGCATGCCCTATCACGAGAACGACACTGATCCCTGCATTCAGAACGAGTGCGAGAAGTGGGCCAAACTCTATTCTACTCCGGACAGCTCGGGCGGCTACGTGGCTGTGGCCAATATCGTGGATCATATCAAGAACGCCCTTCTCCGAGGACCGGTGAAGACCAGCTTCGCAGTGGAAGACACCTTCTACTACTATACCGGAGGGTGCTACGATAAGGACAACTTTCTTCCGACCAATCACGCCGTTCTGATAGTCGGCTGGGACGACACCATGTGCGGAGGCGAGGGAGCCTGGATAGTGAAAAACAGTTGGGGACTGGATTTCGGCGTGAGCGGCTATTTCTACATCAAGTACGGTGTGTCCAGAATAGGTTCCTATGTGTACCAGATAAACTACCGCTTTCACCGGCCCTGGGTCCGGTTCGAGGATTTCGCTTACAGCGACGACTCCCCGGGAGGCAACGGAAACGACCGGATCGAGCCCGGGGAAACCGTGCGGCTGGATTTCAGCCTGAAGAATCTCATGATCCCTTTGGGCCAGGTGGAGGTAACAGTATCTGCCGATACCACCGGCATAGTCATGACAGACGACTACAGCTATCTGGGCAGTATGGGATCCAAGGACATATTCGACAACTCCTCAGATCCCATTGAATTTTACGTGCCCGAGGATTTTCCCCCCAGAAGAGTCTACTTCACCTTTCACGTCTCCGGAGATTCCGGCCTGGGCCAGACCTATACGGCCGACAGCACCAT
>CAYMNI010000115.1:0-8124 GCA_964391755.1 uncultured Ignavibacteria bacterium | reverse complement strand
CGAAGATAATCAGGTCACGATCGTTAATCTGGTTTCGGGTGTACCGGAAGAGATACCCTAAGATGGGTATATCCTTAAGGATGGGCAGGCCGGTGTGGGTTTTCATGTCCGTTTGCGTGGTCAGTCCCCCTATTACCGCCGTCTGCCCGTTCTCCACCACCACATTGGTTTCCGCGTTATTGGTGTTGATGATTACCCCGTTTTCGTCATAGGTGTAGGAACTGCGCTCCGGCTTTAACTTTAAAAGTATTCTGTTCTCCGAGGTGATGTGCGGAGTGACCCGAAGGATGGTCCCCACCTCTTCGAAGGTGATGACCACGTTTCCGGACTCATCGAACTGCTTGATGGGAATTCTCTGTCCCATCTGAATGTAAGCCTCGCTGTTGTCCACCGTGGTTATCTCCGGATGGGCCAAGATCTTCCCTTTGTTGCTCGACACCAGTGCGGAGATGGTCCCCTCGATGTCGAAATCCCCCTGAACCGTGGCGAAGGTGTACGTGCCCACCGGATCGGTCACCTGATTGGTGATCTGAGAGAAGGTGGCCTCACTTTTGTCTCCGTCCAGAAGCTGGGCGCTTTTTCTGGATATCATGGACCAGTCGATTCCCAATTCCGTCAGGGCACTGGACTCGACCTCCAGAAGTTGTGCCGAAATTTTAATCTGGTCGGTTTCCTTATCCAGCGTCTGAGCCAGGATTTTCACCTTCTCTATGTGCTCCGGACTATCTCGGATGACCAACGAATTGGTGCGATCGTCGGTGTCTATGGTTCCCCTCTGGGAGATCACTGCTCGGATCGACTTCACCATATCTTTGGCCGTGCCGTGTTTCACCGGAATGACCGCCGTTTCCAACGGAACCATCTGCGACTGATCCAGCCGATGCTTCTCCAAGAGCGACTGCTCCTTGAGGAATTCCTCCGTGGGAAGAACCCGGATGTATCCATTCTCTTCCACTCCGGCCAAACTATAGGTCTGCAACAGGATGTCCAGAGCCTGACGCCAGGTTACGTCCTGCAGGTTCAGGGTTACCGACGCCTTGACCGTCGGACCGGCCACGATATTGACCCCGCCGTAGTCGGCCAGAAAGCTCAGAACCGAATGCATATCTGCATTCTGCAGATTAAGCGCGGTGATCACCTTGCCGTGCTTACCCGACTGGGAAGTTTCCGCCGGGCACTTTTCCGTGCTCCCCCACACCAGAAGGAGTATGCCCACGGCAAGGCAGATAGCGACAAACGCTCCGTTTCTACCGCTCCGCCCGCTGTTTGATAGAACCATCCTCATGAGTAACCTCACTTTTAGTATTCCTGGTTAAGTTCCAATACCATTATATGATATCCACCATACTCCTCAATCCTGAAGGTGGCTTTATCGTCTTCAACGCTTATCACGTAGCCGTTTTTGATTCTGTCTCCGCCCACCAGGATGTAACCGAATCCCATCTCGTCTTCCAGTAGGGCTCTGTTTCCCTGAACATCCCGCAGGATTCCCACCAGCTTTAGGTTCTCAAACAGAGGTGGGGGTACGGCTCCGAAACTCATATCCTTTTTGTCCGTCAGGGGGACAAACGGATCCCTCTTGCCTCCCGCATCGTAACTAACCACTTTGCGCTGAGGCACCAACTCCAGTTCGATCTGAGGTGCTTGCCCGGCAAGCGACAAGCTCTCCGGCAGCACCTGCGTCTCCTTGGCCACGACCGATTCGGGCCCCAGAATCTTCCCTAACCCCTGGGCTATGGTCCCCTTTGCTTCGGTGGCCGTCTCCGTTGGCTTATCCTGGGGTGCAACGGTTTCCGTTTGCCCGGAGGCGTCGGCTAATGTGAACTCCTGGGTGTAGGGACCCAACGGAGTGGGAGATCGATTTATGCGTCGTCTTCTGGGCGGTCGCTGGACCAGGGTCTGTTTGGAGCCCGACGATGAAACCGAAGGCCTCCCCACCTTATCGGTTTTCCCCGAAGTAATGGGAGTCGCAACCACCTGTTCCGAACCTTCGGCCGACTTCCCCTGATCCTCATGGCTCTTCTGAGCCATCGTCGCTTCCTCCGGGAAAGGACCCAGCGGGGCCGGGTGTCTATCGATTTTTCTCCTTTGGGCAGTTGGTTTAGTCATGACCTGTTTTGCATCTGCCGTTGCCGTGTACTTAGTTGCGTCCTGCCCGGATGGTTTCTTTAGATCAGATCCAACCCCCTTGGTGGTTTGATCTTTTCCAGATTGAGAAATCGTCGTTCGTGTAGAGAAGGCTGCATTCTCCCTTGCTACAGATTGGCTTTCGCCGGTGTCTGCATAGCTGACCGCTCTGGGAAAAATCCAAGCCTTTTGGGCGGATTCTGATTTGGTGGTGGTTTGAGCAAGAGCGACCGACTTTTCGCTTGTCGCAGTTGGGCGAGGACCATTCTCTCCGGCCTGCACCGCCGTCCACCTGGGGAAATCCGGATCCTGAGCCGTCATCACGGCGATACAAGCTTCTCGCTTATCCGGAGTCTCCAGCACCTTGTAAACTACCGGGCTTTTCAAATCCAAAACCACCCTTACGATTCTCTCCGGGTCAATCTGATACTGGCTGGTGCGGATTCCCAGGATGGTCTCCGAGGGGAGATTCTTCTCGAAGTTGTTCTGCGGTAGGGCAAAAAGCGCATCCTTACAGTCGATGATAACCCGGTACGGTTTGCCGTCCTTAGCCTCCTCGGTGCTGTGAATCATTTCCCAGGGCTGGTCCGCCTGAACGATGACTTTGGTGAACTTGCCCGCCCTTTCCAGGCTGATGTTCTGGATTCGGCAGCTGGCCTGTGCCAGCGTGAGCGCGCCGCATAGCATCCAGGCTGAAAGAGCTGTCAGAATGCCGACGAACGATCCGGTGGTTCGATTTATTCTCATGAATCACCCTTCTCAGAATTCTACCTTTTTGAGTTTCGCCTCTTCCTTGACATAATAAGTGGTCAGCGTCAGGGAAGCCGTGATGCTGTTGGCCTCCTTTTCCGATTGTTGCTCGTCCTGCGGCAAGGCAGTTATGGTCATATCCGAGACATTCGCCAGGAAAGGAAAGTTGGCTACGCTGCTCAAGAAATCACCCAGGTCATGGTAAGACCCCGTCACCTGCACATCGAAAGAATTCGAATTGTAAAATCCCAGGGGCACCGGCTGCTGCGGGATGATCTCGATAATCCCGGTCTGGTTGCTTGACGCCGCTGAATTCATCTGGGTCAACAGCAGCGGAATCTGCTTCTCCTCCGGCAACAAACGTTCCACCCGGCCGTATCTCTCCAGAAGCTTTTCGTATTCCTCTTTGAGACTCTCGAAGGTCTTGGATTTCATCTCTACGCTTTTCAAATCAGACAGCAGATATTCGTACTGAACCTGCTTCTGCTTGATCACGGTGGCGGTTTTAGTGTATACCCGGTTGTACCAGAAATAGAGCGCCAGGAAAACCGCTAGTACTCCCAGCAGATATTTCTGTGTTTTAGGATCTTTTAAATCCATCTATTCCCCCTCTGCCGCCAGGTTCATCTCAGACCCGCCGGCGTTGACTTTCTGCGATGCCAGATCATAGGCTGCCGTGTCGGTCTGCGGACTCTCCAGCTCCGGCGCATAGTAGAGATCTCCCACCAACTGAAACGTAAAAGTCTTGTGCTGGTTTATCTGGGCTCGTTTCACATACTCCAGTTCCATGTTTTTGAAGTACCGCGAGCCCATCATCTGTATCAAAAGCGAGGCTAAGCTGTTCAAGGAATAGCTGTGTCCTTCCACCGTCACCCTCTTGATGGGCGGTTCTTCAGGAGCCCATGCCGCGGTGCTGTCTGCAGCGCTGTCCTTTACTGCCGCTACCGGGCTTGGCTCCTCCATTAACAGAGAAAGCCACAGATAGTCGGGAACTCTCCTGTTTAGATCTTCCATGATTCGAACCCAAACCGTTCTGTTCTTGTCCAAAGCCTCTATGGCGGACATACGTTGCAGAAGCTTGTCTTTCACTTCTATCAGGGCATCCACCAGCTCTATGTTTCTCCGGTATTCGTCCACCTTCCTCTGCGCCTCGGCGACTTTGTGGTCCAGCGACTTCAGCTTCATACCCTGAAGTACACTGGCCCCCACCACCAAGACAATCAGAAGCCCGAAAACGCCGGCGATAAGAACCAGGCTTTTGTCAAAGGTGAGTCCTCTGTTTTTCCTCTTCAGCTCCGCCGGGAGCAGATTGATTTCTATCCGGGCCATTCTACTTCGCCTTTCTTGTAGCCAATCCAACCGCGACAGCCAAAAGCGGCGCTATTCTGTCCGGTTGCACGTTCTTGAAGATATCCGGATCGTATTCGATGTTTCTTAAAGGATTGGCCACCTCAATGGGTACGTTCAGTTTCGATTGAATGAACTCGGGCAAAAACGGGATGAGAGCTCCCCCGCCAGATAAGACGATCCAATCCACCTGCGGGACCTGGGCTGTGGATTTGAAATAGGAGAAGGCTACCTCCAGGCCGGATATCAACTCCTCGGAAGCGGTGATCACGGTGGCCTTTAGCATATCTTGATCCAGGGAGGTTCCCATTTCTCCCTTGATGGCTTTGTTCGCAAGCTCCTGATTAATGCGGAATTCCTTCATTATGGCGCTATAGATCAGCCTCCCGCCGTTGGCCAAGTCTCGGGTGGAGTGGAAGACACCGTTTTTGAGGAAGGTTACGCTAGTGGTGTCGAATCCGATGTCCATCAAGGCGGTCACTTTCTCCGGGTCGATCTCATAGTTGGCGTCATATGCGTTAAGAATGGCGAAGGCATCCGTGTCCACTATCACCGGCCTCAAGCCGGCGTCGGTGATCAACTCCACATACGAGCTTAAGAACTCGTTTCTGGCGGCGACCAATAGTACGTCCATTTTCTTTGTTTCGTCGTTGGAGTTGACCACGTGATAGTCCATGGTCACGTCCTCAACGTCAAAGGGACTCCTTTGCTCGGCCTCGAACAGGATGGCCTGCTCCGCCTCCGCCCCGCTCTTCTGGTCCATGCTGATCTTATCGGTGATCACCCCATGACCGGAGATGGAGATGGCCACATCCTTCAACCTGGGATCGCACTGTTCCACCAGACTCTGGAGGTTGAAGATGATGGTGTCCTTGTCTTTGATCTCCTCGTCCACCACCGCCTCAAGCGGAAGTTCCCTCATGCCGAGCGAGGTCAGAGCATAGCTCCCCGATCTTTCTTCCATCTTCACCAGCTTGATGGAGGAAGCGCCGATGTCCAATCCCGCCACGGTACGTGCTTTTTTTCCGAAGAACATATTGGTCTCTTTTTTTGATTTTTCTCGACGTAAGAGATAACCCAGAACTCACACTAATTGTGTTGTCGGCCGAAATTCCAAAAACCTTAAGCTGACTCATAAATTTTTAACAAACAGCCTACCACATTTTCTCCAGAGAGGTGGTGACCCCCATCCTTTCTCCGTTTTTGAGACTCACAGTTACAATCGACAGGAAGGAAAAGAAACTTGATTTCTTTTTTTGCCGACCGCCCCTTTGCGCGACGCGGCGCCTCAAACGCCTCAACATTCAAGCCCTCGAGATACTCTGGCCAAAGCCGCTTCCGGTTTGCCTGAGTCAATTGGGCAGAGATCGAAAACTCTAGTTCAGATTCCGCTACGTATTCTCTTCTTCGGAAGGTAGGAAAGGCAAAGATCGGCTGCCCTGAGGTAATTTGTTACGATGGACTTTTGAGGTAAGCGGAAAAAGACTCCTTGTTGCTGGCCCGCTTGGTGAATCTACGTGGCGAACAGACAAAAAACCAGACAATCTCCTCAAAGCAATCAGAAAAACCGGCTCACTTAGCAGGTTTGCACAGACAGCACCTTTGGAAGGACTTACTTCATTCGTTAAAGGTCAATCGGTGACTCTTCCTGCTGGGATTCGTAACTTAGCTTCACCCTCCCGGTAGCAGCCAAGACATTGATTCTCGCCCTTTCGTCGTAATCAGCATCACTTACCACCACGTCTCCCGATACGCTGGCGCTTCCATCCGGTCTTTAAACGATTGTGCTTGGCTAATACGAGGTATAGTAGAGAATCGCATCCGTTCGACAAGCGACCGTCTTGATCGCCGAATCGCCCGCCTCGTATTGGAAGAGGTCCGGATTGACCAGGTCCTTAAAAAGCGTGTATCCGTTTGCATCGTAATCGAAGTGCACCCCGAACTGAGCCCGCTGCGATACGGCGTCGGATCTGGCCAACCGGATGTCGGAGATGACATCCCGGCTTTTTCCTTTGAATTTCAACCTCCGAACCGTATTTCCGAATTCCGGCGCAGCCAAAGCTACGATCACGCCCAGCACGACGGCTGCGATCGTCAACTCTAAAATGGTCAGTCCTCTATGGTTCCCTTTGAGCATCATGTTCCTCTCCTTGTGGCTTATGCTCCGTTTTGTTATTTGCTATACTCCGACTCCTCTCTAAGCAAACCTTCTGCCCATCGGCGGGTTTTGCGGATCAATCTCCGGCCATCGCAATGCGCTGGATCTCATGAGATTAGCCCCGGCCACTTCCGACCCTCTGATCCGAGGCTGTCGGAGAGGGGCATCATCAACCGGTAAAGGTTGACACTGACCGACAGAGTATGGGGGAAATCCCATATCCGCGTTTCGTGAACGGCCGCCTTCGGGACAAAGCATTCACGCCCCCACCTTAAGCCGGGTCGTCAGCGTCTTTCGCTTGGCAAATCCTGCAAAACCGCTGAGCGAATCCACCGAAGGAGTGACTCATCAACAAAACCGATTGACAATCCGAGATTTTTTCGTAAATTATGAAAGGACAAAAGAGAGCATTGCTGTATCCCCCGGTGCTTCTCTTGATTTGCCCTGCAGTTGACGAATGTCCGAGAACCTGCGGTTGTTTTACTGAGGCCACCAAACAAAGGAGAGAGAATCGTGCTCAAATCCCTTCTTTTCAGAAAATCGATCTTGCTGATTGGCCTGTTATGTCTGTTTTGTGTAACAGCCTCCGATGTTAGCGCTCAATCCACAGACCAATCCACGCTGGTGTATCCCAAGGAGAGTCCGGTTATTTCGGAGAGATTCAGACAGTATTTAGCGGAGCTGGAATCCGAGGAAACGGTAAAAGTCTGGGTGTTCTTTACCGACAAGGGCTTGCTGGACATGGAGAGTTATCTCTCCGCTCTCACCCGGGCGGAGAACGCCCTGACTTCGAAAGCGGCGTGGAGAAGATCCAAGACCATGGGATCCAGATTAGTTGACTTCCACGACCTTCCGGTAAAACAAGCATACCTGGACCACCTATCTGATCTGGGAGCCAGTTTCAGACAAAGAAGCAGATGGCTGAATGCTGCCAGTTTTGAGGTTCCGGTGGCTGAACTGGAAGGGATATCCAAATTGAGCTTCGTTCGATCTATCAAGCCGGTTCTGGGCGGGATGAGAAAACCGGTCGAGGTGGGACCACCTCCGGAGGAACCGCTTCAGGAAAAAGGCGCGCTGGATTTGGATTACGGCGCATCCTACTCCCAGCTTCAGCAGATCAACGTTCCCGCGGTTCATAACCTGGGGTATTACGGTCAGGGTGTGTTAGTCTGCATGCTGGACACGGGATTCCGCAAGGATCACCAGGCTTTTCAACTGGCCTATTCAGAGGGGAGGGTACTGGCCGAGTGGGATTTCATAAACGACGACAGCAACACTCAGAACCAAACCGGTGATCCATCCTCCCAGCACAATCACGGTACCTGCACCTGGTCTGCCCTGGGCGGGGCAGCGTCGGGGAATCTATACGGACCGGCCTACGGGGCTTACTTCATTCTGGCGAAGACGGAGGATACTTCTGTAGAGCAGCCCATTGAGGAGGATTACTGGGTGGCGGGGATAGAGTGGGCGGACAGCATTGGAGCAGACGTGGTTTCCAGCTCGCTGGCCTACATCGATTGGTATTCCTACTCCGACCTCGACGGCAACACCGCCGTTACCACCGTTGCAACAGATATCGCTGCCTGGCGCGGTATCGTGGTATGCAACGCTATGGCCAACGCCGGGCCTGGAGTCGGAACCTTGCATGCCCCGGCAGACGCGGACAGTATAATCGCCTGCGGAGCGGTCTACTCCGACGGAGAGATCGTCTACTTCAGCTCCAGGGGGCCGAGCTACGATGG
>CAYMNI010000114.1:0-8127 GCA_964391755.1 uncultured Ignavibacteria bacterium | reverse complement strand
TTCCCCATGGCCTTCTCAAACTGGGCTACCGCCAGGTTGTAGTCGTAAAGAGCCTCCACCTTGTCCGACTCCGACTGCTTGAAGCTCACCTCCGCATCCAATAGCTCCAGTATGCTGGCCGATCCGAGATTGTACTTCTCTTGCACCAGGTCCAGATCCTCTCTGGCAGAGGCGACTTTTTCCTCAGACAGATCGATCTTCTGTTGGGCCTCCTCCACGTTGAGAAAAGCCTGTTTCAGCTCTAGCGCCACATCCCTCTTGGTCTGGTAATAGTTCTCGTGCGCAGAGTTTCTGTTGGCCTTGGCGTAAGAGAGGTTGTAGTTCTTGCTGAAATTGTCGAAGATGTTGAAACTGACGCTGGCTGAAAGGGACCAGCCGTAGTCCCGGCGACGAATGTTCTTCAATTCGTCCAGATTCTCGTTGCTCCACGAATACGAACCGGAAACGCCGAAGGTCGGAAAGAACCCGCTGCGAGCCATGCCGAACTGGGCCTTGGCAGAATTCAAATCGAACTTGGCCTTATTCAGGCTGGGATTGTCCAGCATGGCCTTATCCAGAGCCTCTTCATAAGAGTGTCCAAATCCAGGCTTCGTTAAATTCTCTTCGACCTCGATCGGAGCATTCACGTCCTGCCCCATCCAACTGTTCAGACTGGCCTTGGCCAGCTTCACGGTGTTCTCTGCCGTGATTAGTGCCAGTTTCACGTCTCCGTGCAGAACCTTGGCCTTCAGCACGTCGGAGTAAGATGCTGCGCCCAATTCGTATCTGGTTTGAGCGATCTTAAGCTGCTCATCAGCACGTTTCAGGGCTTCCTTTTGAATCTCCAGAAGCATCTGTGCCTTCAAGACGTCGAAATAGGCTTGCTTGACGGAAAATATCAATTCCTGTCTGGTGAGCTCATAGGAGTTCTTGATGGAGTTTTTAGACGCGTCTTTCTCCCGTATTTCATAGAAATTGTATCCCCCCAAAGACCAGCTTTGGCTGGCGCCGAGGCTGGCTGAATAATACTTGGATACGTCTATTCCCGAAATACCGTGAATCAACACACCGGTGGCTGGATCAGAAAAGGTGTGGTCGGTAGGTCCGGTGATAGTCCTGGAGTAACCTATTCTCGCATCCAAACCGGGAACGAGATTGCCCCAACCGGTCAGGACGTCGCTTTTAGCTACGTTATAGCTCTGCCTGGCGGCAATCAGCGTAGCGTTGTGTTTCTCCGCCAGTTGTATGCACTGATCCAAAGAGTATGACTTGGGCGACGAGCCTTCGGATTGAGCCCAAGCCACGTTGGTCAGCAGCACTAACGCGCAAATGCTCGACAGAACCACTCTCATCGTTTTCCTCCTCCTTGCTGTTAGAAGCTGAAGCCCCCACCGAACGCACTCCCCAACCCCGATTTCAACAGAATCCAGATTATCCAAAGAACGAACACTGCCATAAAGGCCTTCTTGGTGGTGAATTTGTACATGACTCCCAATCCTATGGAGACCAGTATCACCTGCCAGATGGTGAAGACGTCGAAGCTGGAGAGAGCGCTGTAAATGAAGCTACCCTCCTTATCCGGAGATAAAAGCAATGCCAGGCTGGTCTGCACGTTCATGTTGCCTTTGGCCATGATCAGAGGAAATTTGACAATCATGGACGGTATGGCTATCAGAGAGGAATAGCAGTATACCGAGAAAATCTTGCGGAAAGTGGAATCGCCTCCCATGAGCACATTGAAGACGAAAAACAATACCGCAGCTACCACCACGAAAGAAACCAAAGTACCCGCCGGCGCTATGGCCAGCTGCCACAGCGGAGGATGATTCTGCTCCTTCAGCTTCTCGACGATGTTTGCTTTGGCTTGTTCCGGAATGTCTTCGTTGTCCTGTATCCTCTGAATCTGTTGATTCATGATGTAGGGATATGTAAAATAGAAGAATCCCATGCCCAAGAGGGCCACGATTATGACCGGCACGATCCAGGTGGGCTTGAGGTTCAAACTCTGAAACGCTCTTCGCGGTTCAAAGAAAATGTTGAATATCTTCGAGGCGCCGCCCATGGGCTTCCCTTCAGGCTCAACCACCGGAATAGTCTGTTCCATTTCTTCTCCTTTCCCCTGACTATCGAGTTCTCATCAAGTTTAGACGGAATTTCGTGCCAAAAGTTTCAGCAAAGCAGTAGGCAGTACACATTAGCAGTATGCAGTACACAGTAGGCAGTAGGCAGACAAAAGCATCAATCCTTTTCCTTCAGGCTTCTGCTCAGCTCGACTATCACGGAAAATGTGCTCTTTGGGTTTGGTTTCATATTCATCGGTCTGTGCTACGTATGATATACCCGCAATGCAGAGATATATTCAAACGAGGGGACTGTCTCCTGAAATGCCGCCAACTACACGAACAAAGGGGCCAGTACCAGCGAAACCATAGCCATCAGTTTTATCAGGATGTTCATGGACGGTCCGGAGGTATCCTTCCACGGATCTCCCACAGTGTCGCCGACTACGGCGGCCTTGTGCGCATCCGATCCTTTTCCGCCCAAATTTCCAGCCTCGATGAATTTCTTGGCATTGTCCCAGGCCCCTCCCCCATTGGCCATCATCAGAGCAAGGAGCACTCCGGTTAACGTGGCTCCGGCCAAAAGCCCGCCCAAAGCCTCTTTACCCAAGACGAAACCGACCAGAATGGGAGCAAGGACGGCAAGCATGCCGGGGAGTATCATCTCCTTCAGAGCCGACTGAGCCGATATGGCCACGCATCTTTCCGAATCCGGCTTGGCTTTTCCTTCCATCAGCCCGGGAATCTCCGCGAACTGCCTTCTTACCTCCGCCACCATCTTGAATGCCGCCCGTCCCACCGCGGTCATGGTTAAGGAGGCTATCAGGAAAGGCAGAACGCCTCCCACGAAGAAGCCTACCACCACCTCCACCTTCAGCAGGTTGATGAAATCCAGCCCCACGGCCTGGGTGTAAGCGGAGAACAAGGCCAACGCCGTCAGGGCGGCCGAGCCGATGGCGAATCCTTTTCCTATGGCGGCGGTGGTGTTGCCCAGGGAATCCAGCGTGTCCGTGATCTTTCGGACATCAGGTCCCAGACCGGACATCTCGGATATGCCTCCGGCGTTGTCGGCGATGGGACCGTAGGCGTCCACCGACATGGTGACGCCGATGGTGGACAGCATTCCCACCGCAGCGATGCCGATTCCATAAAGCCCGGCTAAGTTATAGCCTACGTAGATGGCTATGCAGATTACCAAAATGGGCCAGACCACGCTCTCCATGCCCACCGCAATGCCGGTGATGATGTTGGTGGCCGAGCCGGTCCTCGAGGCTTCGGCGATTCTTCGGATGGGGGAAGACGAAGTGTAGAACTCGGTGAGAAGCCCCATCAGTATGCCGGTCAGGTTTCCCGTCAGGATGGCCCAGAAGACCCCCCGCGGCAAGCCGAGATTGGATATTATGACGTAGGCCGCGATCAAGAGCACGACCGCAGCTACGTAGGTGACTGCTCTGAGCACTGCAGCCGGGTTGAATCTTTTGAACGTCTTTACGGAGAGAATCCCCAACATGGACGCTATCAGACCCACCATCACAATCAGCATGGGCAAGGACATGTACTGCAATCTCATGGAGGCATATTGAACTCCGGTGGCGGCGATGGCGATGGATGCCACCACCGAACCCACGTATGATTCGAATAGATCCGCTCCCATTCCTGCCACGTCTCCCACATTGTCCCCCACATTGTCCGCTATCACAGCCGGGTTCCGCGGATCGTCCTCGGGAATCGATTTCTCCACTTTTCCCACCAAATCCGCTCCCACGTCTGCCGATTTGGTGTAGATGCCTCCTCCCACTCTGGCGAACAAGGCGATGGAGGAGGCTCCCATGGAGAATCCCACCATAACCGAGGGATCTATCCTGTGGAAGAAGTGGAAGTACAATCCCAGGCCAAGAAGACCTAAGCTGGCTACGGACATTCCCATTACCGCCCCGCCGGAGAAGGCGATGTTTAGAGCCTTGGTTTGGCCGGAGCTTCTGGCAGCTTCACAAGTGCGAACGTTGGCCCGGGTGGCGGCATTCATGCCGAAAAACCCGGCCAGCATTGAGCAGATGGCTCCGGATAGGAAGGCCACTCCGGTCCACCGGCCTATCTTCCACCATAGAAGCAGAAAGACTACCAGTATGAAGAAAGCCAGGATGGAATACTCCTTCTTCAGAAAAACCATGGCTCCCCGGTGGATCACCTCGGAGATGTCCTGCATCAACTGCTCTCCCGGTGACTGCCTTTTTACGAAAAAGAACAAACCCAAAGCGAAACCAAGACCTACCACTCCCAGACCGGCTGAGACAAGTCCCAGGTCCATCTTAACCCCTTTCTTTTTGGAGCACTCCCACGCTTAAGACTCTCCCCTGAAAGTTGATTCCCGATAATGACAACCGACATGTCCGATTCGACCACATCCCTTTTGGTAAGAAGGCTCTTACAAAAACATGAGGCAGTTCGATTCAAACTGCCTCATAGCTTTAGCGATTCGGAATAATCCATTCTCAACGGTTTTCAGACTTGGTCCTCGCCTTTTCAGAAGCGACTTGCGTCAGGGTAACGTCCCGGGCGTCCGTCTTCCTTCAGTTCCGGGATTTCTTAAAAGCAATATCCAGCCCTCTCCAAAGCGCATTGGTGCGTTCTTGATTTCGGCCATGTAATGAAATTCGTCTGACCTCTCCACCGCCGGTGCGCCGGCTTCCTATCGGTCCTGCTGCCACATGCTACTTCAAGCGGAAGTGGACCGGATAGCTCACCCTCACTGCCACGGGCTGACCATTGCTGAGAGCTGGTTTATACTTGATTTTGTACGCTGCCTCCAAGGCTGATTCTTCAAAACCGGCATTGCATCCGGAGGATCCGACGACCCGGGCATCCCTGACTTTCCCTTCCTTATCCACCAAAGCCTCCATCCACACCGTCCCCTCTATACCCGCTTCAAGCGCCAGAGGAGGATACTGGTAGACGGCCTGGTTTAGAGCCACCGGTTCCTCGTCGCGATGGATGTACTCCCCTGGCTGGGGAAGGTATTCCTGGGGAAGTTCGGTGACGACCACCGAGTCGGTTCTCCCTTCTGTCAGTATACTCTCCACGCTCTTGTCGAACCACTCTCCCAACTCGCGTTGGGAGGCCACCGTACCCTCCTCGTGCACCTCCTCATCCGGAAACGCCGTGGCGATTCCGATAGAGATCGGCGGCAGAATGCGAGTGTCCACCGGGACCTGTCGCTCCTGCGTCGTGCTGATGGGAGGAGGGGGTATGGGTTTGACCGAGTCGTCTATCACGATGATACGAACTGGCTGGGGAGGTTCGGTGTGAGCATTGGTGTAGAACAAGAATCCACAGATGACTGCAATGTGCAGGGTTCCGGCTGCGATCACCGCCAGACCCAAATGTTTCTGATAACTCCTCTTAAGCTCTAATGCCCCATAGCTGGCCCAGACGGTCGGGCTTTCGGGAATGGTTGCGGCGCCGTTATCTCTCATGGGATCGCACCTCCTTTCATCTTGGCCGTCTCATCCGGCTGCGCCGGCGTCGAGACGGACGATCAAAGCGATACCTGAGATCAGGCTTGATTTAACCTGGCCATTCCTCCTTCTCTGTCTTTTCGTCATCCGAGGCGCTGCTTCCGAGTGCCTCATTGTACTCATCAACTGCTTGACCGCATCCGGCGATGTGTGCCGGAAGGTCTATAATCAAAACACTATCAAGGCGTTCTCAAAATCCTCTTGTCGTTCCCGGCCAGCGCTTACTTCAAAGTGAAGTGCACCGGATAAACCACCCACACGGCCACGGGCTGATTATTGCTGATGGCCGGCTTGTATTTGATCTTATATGCGCCCTCTATGGCCACGTCTTCGAAGCCGGCGCTGGACCCGGATGGTTTAAACACGATGGCATTCCTGACGGCTCCCTTCTTATCCACCAGAGCCTTGACCCAAACGGTCCCCTCGATCCCCGCTTGCTGTGCCAGCGGAGGATAGCTGTATTTCACTTCGTTCAGCGGCACCGGAGGCTCGTCGTACGGAGTGAACTCCTCGGCTGCAGGCAGATAATCCTCCAAGGGAATCTCGATGGCTATGGAATCGCCACCACCTTCGCTTCCGATGATGCTCTGAGCGCTTAGGTCGGCGATCTTACCCAACTCCTCCTGGGTAGCGATGGTTACCTCCTCCGGAGCCTCTTCGTCCGGAACCGCTTCGGGGATTCCGATGGAGGGAGGGGCTATGCCGGGAGCGGCCACCGCCACCTGCGGTGCCTGCGTCTGGCTGACCGAAGGAGGAGCAGCCAGCTCGGTGATGGTCTTGATCCGAACCACGCCTGCTGCCTCCGGAACTTTGGCGCTGATCTTTCCGTAAAGCAGAAAACCTCCGATCACCACCAGATGCAGAGCCCCGGCTATGATCACTGCCAAGCCCAGATGCTTCTGATAGCATCTCTTCAGTTCGATGGCACCGTAGCCAACGAAGCCCCCCGAAACCCCGGGAAGATTCACTGTCTTCTCCGACTTCATGGGCTGGTACCTCCTTTCACCTCCGCCATCTGCCTTCTGTCAAACTCCGAGAAGGGTGATAGGCTGAAGCGATAACTGAAATCCGACCTGGTCTCCTTGATCTGCTTCTCCACGATCTGAATCTCGTCAATCACGTCCACCATCTTGAAATACCTTGCATCCTTGTCGATCTTCACCAGAGTCACCAACTTGGGCTGTTTCCTGTTCCGTTCGATCAAAAGCGCCCCAAGCGAGTCGAAGGAGATCGGCTGTGGAGCTTCTCTGGCCATGTTCCACCACAGGTTCTCCTCCCCATCGATTCTAATGGTCAGAAGCCTGGACTCCGCCACAGGGACCGGGTTTTCCGTGGGCGGCAAATTCACTTCCATGGCCTGCGGCTGGCTGAAGACCGTGGTCACCATGTAGAAGATCAGGAGCAAGAAGGCGATGTCTACCATGGGGGTCATGTCTATTCTGATCCCGATTCTTCTCTTGGGCCTTCTTAAGCCCGTGCCTTTCTTTTGCCCTCTGGGGGCTGCTCCGCCTACATCAACACCTGCCATTGTCGTTTACTCCCTATCTTATATCTCCTGTTTGGCCTCCGTCTCCTTCTCCGTCTCCATCTCCGTCACCAGGCTGAACTTGCTGATCTTGATGTCCTGCAGCGAATTCATGATGGTGTTCATGGTCCCGTAACTCACGTCCTTGTCCGCTTTGATTACCAGAAACCACTTGTAGGCTCCCGGCACCGAACCTCGGATCTGCGTGATCACCATCGGAATGTTGGTGGGGGTCGCCTCCGCATAATGCCTCACCAGCTCGCTGATTTCCTTTCCCTCTCTCATCACCATCTCCTTGGTGATGTATTCCACCATAACGCTGTCTTCCTTGGTGACGGTGACGTACAGCATGTCCGACTCGGGAAGTTTTATCTCGGAGTGCGATTGGGGGAGGGCAACGTGCAACTTCTCCGGCGGTTTAAACGAGGTGGTGGCCATGTAGAAGATAAGCAGAAGAAAGGCAATGTCCACCATGGGGGTCATGTCGATCCTGATGTTTACTCTCCTCTTCTTTGCTTTGAGCATTTCTCACGCTCCTTTTGCCTTGTTCCCTTCCCCGTTTATTTCTTCCCTTCCGCCTCTCTGTTTTTCAGAAGCTGAAGCACCTCATAGGAGGCTTCGTCCATGGTGTAGTTGAACGAGTCCACCTTGTTCACAAAGAAGTTGTAGGCCACTATCCCCACGATGGCGCTGGTCAACCCGCCGGCGGTGTTGACCAAAGCCTCGGAGATACCGACGGCCAGCTGCTGAGCGTCGATGATGCCGCCGACTCGATGCCCGGTGGCGGCAAAAGCGCGGATCATGCCGATGGTGGTGCCCAAAAGGCCCACCATGGTGGCGATGGAGGCGATGGTGGAAAGGGCAATCAGGTTTCTCTCCAGAAGCGGAACCTCCAGTGCGTTTGCCTCCTCGATGGCCCGCTGGGTCTCCGACAGACGTTTCTCCGTCGACTCGCCACTGGTCAGAAGTTGCTTATACCGCTCGATGCCCGATCTGAGGACGTTGGCCACCGTTCCTCTCTGCTTGTCGCAGGCCGCCAAAGCGCCGG
>CAYMNI010000113.1:0-8179 GCA_964391755.1 uncultured Ignavibacteria bacterium | reverse complement strand
GGCGAATTTCAAACCCTCTCTTCCTATTCCCGATTCTTTGACTCCCCCATAAGGCATCTGGTCTGCCCGGTAGGTGGGAACGTCGTTTACTATCACCCCACCTACCTTTATGCCTTTGACTGCCTGAAACGCGTTCTCTATATTGGATGTATACACTCCGGCCTGCAAACCGTAGATGGAGTCGTCCGCCATTCTGACTGCATCGGAGAAATCGTCGAAGGGAACCAGACAGACCACCGGTGCGAAAACCTCCACCGCCATCACCTTCATGTCTGGCTTAACGTTGGTCAAAACTGTGGGATGATAGAAATTTTTATCCCTCTTTCCTCCTATTAATATTTTTGCCCCCCCGGCTACAGCTTGGTTGACCCAGCTTTCTGTCCTCTTGGCCTCCTCTTCGGTTATCATGGGACCAACGTCCGTTTGGGGATCGAGCGGGTCGCCCAGCTTCAACTTCCCGGTGCCTTTGAGGAATCGATCGGTGAACTCGTCGAACACCTTTCGGTGGATGTAGATTCTCTGTACTGATATACATACCTGTCCCGCGTAGGCGAAGCTGCCCACGATGCAGCGCGGTACTGCCATATCCAGATTCGCAGATTCATCTACGATGCAGGCGGAATTGGAGCCCAACTCTAAAGTCACCTTTTTCAGTCCCGACTTGGATTTGATCTCTCTTCCCACCGGAGGACTGCCGGTGAAGGTGATCATGGAGACCCGTTCGTCGGCCACCAGCCAGTTTCCGACGGTCGATCCGGAGCCGACGATGATATTCAGAGCGCCTTCGGGGAGACCGGCATCCATCATGATCTCTCCGAGTTTGAGCGAAGTCAGCGGAGTGGTAGAAGCAGGTTTCAGTACTACCGAGCACCCCGCGGCGATGGCCGGTGCTACTTTGTGAGCCACCAGATTCAATGGGAAGTTGAAGGGACTGATGGCTCCCACGATTCCCACGGGAAAGCGAAGATAGAAACCGATTCTGCTCTCTCCGCCTGCTGAGGCATCCAGGGGAACCGTCTCCCCGTGAATCGACTTGGCCTCCTCCGATGCGAACTTGAAAGTCTGCACCCCCCTCTCCACCTCTGCCTTGGCATGCCTGAAGGCTTTTCCGGCCTCCCGGCAGATGATCCGGGTGATCTCATCTTTCTGCGTTTCAATGGATTCGGAAGTTCTCTGCAGGATTTTCGATCTTTCGTGGGCCGGCAAGCTGGAGATCAGAGAAAATCCGGATTCCGCAGCCGAGACGGCCTGTTCGAAGGTCTGCTTGTCGGTCAGCGGTACCGATCCCATCACATCTCCGGTGTATTTGTTGGTAACCTGAAGAAGCTCCTTACTACCTCTCCATTTGCCTCCAATCAGCGTCTGGTATACTTGGGACATTTTGCTCCTCTTTCTTGGCCTGAACGTGTGCAAGTTCGAAGCTCCCTCATCAATATAAATGAAAAAGCTCTTAGGTCAAGTGGCAAATATCGCAGTTGCAACCACGGTTTTTTTACCGGTAATTTCCGTTGCCGGTCCTTGCCGGAGAACAAGTTTGTCTTCTTTGCTTTGTCTTGTCGGAAGCGAATCCGGTATAAAGCCTAAGGCTCCCCGACGATCCCCCTTTGCAGAAGGTATGAAGCTGATTGCATAAGCCTGTCCGCCGTAGGATGCCCCGAACCCCGCTGCCGGGTACAGCCAGCCCCATGACTATCAACACCTTGTCTCGGCGACTCCTCCCCCCGGACACTCTTTGGCAGAAGGCATGTATTTTGCTTTTATGACGATTGACAACCGACGGTTTCTTTGGGGAGGGATAGCGACATGGTTAAAACGTTGAGCATCGGCATAAAAAGAGGATTCCCGGAGGATAGGCTTAAGAAAATCAAGGAACCCAAGATCAGAGTGGATTTGGGAGGCTACTACATCCATACGGTGACCGAAGGGATTAAGGTCTACTTTGAGGATTTCTACTCATTTCTGGAGGGGGCGGAGAAAAGATGTTTAGACGAGCTAAAGGTGGTCAATGAGAAAAGAACCACCTGCGATCCGGAGCTGGAAGAAACCTTAGCCTACTACTGGGCCAGAAAGACGATAATCGAGGTGGTCTTGAAAAACATATACGGCTGCTACGGGGACGAGTCCAATCTAGGAGTGATCATGTCCCCTTGGTGCTTCAGCACGGTGATTCTGGAGAGGGTGGAGGTGTACAAGGAAAGGCTGAGCCGGGGGGAGCTTCCCGACGCGGATCTTCCCCAACGCCCTTTTCTGGTCTTAAGATACGTCGACGAGATCTGCAAAACGACTCTTTTGGACATTTTCGGTCTCCCGCCGGAAGCCTTCAGTTTAAAATGGCAGTATGCCGAGCTGCTCAAGCACTTTGCCAAGGTTCTTTCCGACGTCCACACCAATCTATCCGACATCCTGTCGTTGGTCAAAGAGCATAACCAGGATTCCTGCGATCCGTTGGTCTGAGCTGGCTGTTTGGGATTCAAAGCCGCGTTGCTGGCGTTTCTCTTTGTCTTTTCCACGTCGCAATTCTAACCCGCCTGAGTCAGTCTACCCTAACATACGTCTAATCTGATCGGCCCGCCTGAGTCCTTCTCCACAGGCTGCGGTCTGTAGCGTGCTGGTGCCACGCCACGCACTTCATAGCTAGAAAAAAAATGTAAATTCCCTTGACATGGACTGGGGGGTACTGTATAATTACAAAACTATAATCTGAAGGACGGTGCATCGCCTTCGCAAAAAAGCAAGCGAAACATAAAAGGAGATTTGCGATGAAACGTTGTGTCAGTCTGTGGCTTGTGATTCTGCTCGCGATCGGCTTCTGGTCGCTTGGACCGGCCAGCCAAAAGGCAAATGCTCTCACCTTGATACAATTGTCGTCTCCTACCGATTCGACCAAGGTCACCACGAGTACGCCGACATTCAAGTGGACCACGTCAGGGCCCGCCTCGGTTGAGATTAAAAAGAAATTCCAGATCCAACTGGCGACGGATGTCAACTTCAACACAATCGTTTGGGACGACACCACCATCTTGGGAACGGCTACCAGCAAAGTCTACGACGGAGCCATCCCCTTAGTTGAGTGGACTGCCTACTACTGGAGAATGCGGGTGCAGGTGGACTCGATAAGAGTGGATCCGGGCGATACCATCAACTACTGGCAGGAAGACTACTCGCTGGTTTCCACTTTCTTCTATACCACCGCGACTCTCATCAACGTCCCCGACAATGTACCTACCATCCAGGGGGGGATCTACTGGTCGGCGGCGAAAGATACCGTGCTGGTGGAAAGGGGCATCTATTACGAGAATGTGAAGTTTCACAAAGCGAAAGTACTTCTCACCAGCAATTATCTGTTCGATCAGGACACGGCTACCATCAACCACACCATAATAGACGGAAGCAAGCTGACCCGGGGCCAGAAAAATGGAAGCGTGGTCTATTTCTCCTCCGCGGTCGACTCCAACTCCACTCTGATGGGCTTCACCACCCGGAAAGGCAGCGGCACCGAGTTGGAGACCGGCACGGAGAGGAGAACCTGCGGGGGCGGAATATTCTGCGACGTCGGATCCAGCCCGACCATCAAGTATAACGTGATCACCGAAAACCATGTCAAACATGATGGCGGGGGCATATTCATAAACGCCGCCACTCCAAACATCCTGTACAACATGATCATCGACAACTCCGCCACGGAAGGTACGGGGGGCGGCATCGAATGCCGGTTCTCCATCGAGGTAGCGGCTGCTCCCGGCCAAAAACGGGACGCAGGAGGGGAAGATGGTAATCTGTCGACTCCGGCTACCTCCCGGAACCAGGTGAGTGAAGAAGAAGCCCAGAACTCCCTGAATCCAAGAGACGCCACGGAGGTATTTCCGGTCAACGCTCCCCCCTCGCTGGCAAAGACTACGGACAACACCCCGCCGGTGGCGATCTTCCAATGGTACGCCAGAAAGGATACCTTGATTCAGCGAGACAAGTACTTGCCGGGTGATACCCTCTTCTTCGACGGCACCGACTCCTACGATCCGGACGGAGGAGAAGACCGGATCACCTGGGAATGGCTGCAGAATATAAACTACAGGTGCGAGAGAAATCCCAGCACTTCCTTCTCTCGTCTCAGCACCGACTCGGTAACCTCTATCGCCATCACCGAGGACAGCCGGTTGGGCATCCTAAAGATGACTCTGGTGGTCCGCGATACCTTATCCACCAGGGTCCCCTCCCAAGACACCATAATATTTGACGTGCAGTACCCTCCTCACGTGGATGCGGGAGATGATTTTACCGTGGCCACGGGGGATACGGCCTGGTTGGACGGTTCGGCTAGTTGCGACATCAACTTGACCGACGTTCCTCAGTATGCCTGGACTCAGGTTGATGGACCTGCGACCGTTACCATACAGAATGCAGGTTCAGCTGTGGCGTATTTCATACCCGAGGGCGATTCTTGTGTGGGCCTCTACGAGTTCCAATTGAAGGTTAGTGACGACATGGCTTCGGATTCGGAGTCCATCGAAGGCGCGGTGAGTAACCCGCCCGTGCCGATATGTCAGAATGATCCGGTCTTTGGTGATACCATGACCGGCAACTGGACGGTAAGCGACACCATATGGTTGGACGGCTGCGACTCCTACGATCCGGACCCCGGCGATCAAATCGTTAAGTACGTCTGGGAATCGGCAGGACGCTGGAATCTAACCAAGAACGGGTGGGAGCGCCAAATTCTCCCTTCGGACAGCTCCAACAACTGCCTGAAAGCCTTCAAATACTCAAATCCATACGGGGGCCTGTGGAAGTTCCGCCTCAGAGTGAGAGACGGTTACGGAATAACCAGCACGGCATACGACTCGGTTCTATACTCGGTTCAGCTGCCTCCCATTGCTGATGCCGGCAGAGATACCGTGTTTCGCAGCCTTGCCAAAGTATGGCAAAAAGGGCGGGCCATCGAAACCAATCCCGATCAGAGAGCTACCATGAAGTATCAGTGGTTTGTGAAAAGCACCCCCCCGAACGTCTCCGACCCCACTTTCAGCCCCTCTGCCAAATCAGACTCGATTTCTTTTACGCTTTACGAGTCGGGAGTATACGTTTTTCAACTGCAGGTTGATGACGGTTTGGATGTGAGCACCTTAGATGAAGTCACCTTGATTGCCAACAAGACCCCGGACGCCAACGTCGTGGACGTCAATCACGCTTTTGAGGGGCACGAGGTGCTTCTTGACGCTTCATCATCCGTTGACCCCGATTCTGAGACATACGGGAAGGTCCTTTCTTATGCTTGGACCCTGCTGGAGAAGCCGCCCGCCGCAGAAACTCCGGTGATAGTAAATGCAAACCAGTCTATTGCAAGCTTCGTCCCTTACGGAACCGGCGCGTATCAATTTAAGGTGGTGGTCCACGATACCCTTTCCAAGAAACAGCCTTACTACACGAACGTAGACACGCTCTATGTAAATGTGGATTCCACCTTTGCCTACTCTATAATCAAGGGCAATTTGATCTCCGGCAATTACGCCGGATCCAGGGGGGGCGGAGTCGACTGCAACGAAAGCTCGCCCGACATCTTCGGCAACGTCTTCTACAAAAACCAATGCTCATCTTCCGGAGGCGCCATATGTGTAAGGAATTTTTCTACGCCTCAGATCAAAGACAATATTTTCTTCGGCAACGTTTCCAGCGACGCCACCGGTGGCGCCATTGCCGATCTCAAGGGGGAGCTGGCTCCGTCCGCCACCAGAGGTTACAGAAAGAAAGTAACCATTCAGAACAACGATTTCTGGGATAACGGAGGCGGAACGATGTATGATACCTCCGGCGATATATCCGGCAACATCTACGACTACCCGCGTCTGGTCAATCCGGAGTTCGGCGATTTTACTCTGGAGTGTTCCTCCCCCTGCGAGACGCTGGATATCGGAAAGCTGGTGTTCTTCCAACCGTGTGACAATCTGGATCAACTGAGCATGGTTTCTCTTTCCATGTTCCAGAATCCGGTGGCCACATCAGCCGCTCACTTCGTCCTGAATACGGATGCTCCGCTGATGACCGAGCCGGTTGCCTACGTGGAGGTCGGCGACAACGCGCCCAGCCCGGTGTATTTCACCCCCGTGTCTCCCAGATGCTTCCGGGGAAGTTTCGTCTTCACCTCCAGCGGAGATGCGAAGATTTCTGTCCTGGCCAGTTCCGTTCTGGAGGTCGACACCACGACCACCCAGACATTTGGAGTACAGCTCATACCGGCGGACCGGACCGAGACTCTGTCCAGCCCTGATGAGAAGGTAAGGTTAACCTTCCCCCAAGGCTCGGTGGAACAGGACATATACGCCACCTGCATCTCGGTTTCCAAAGATCCTCAATACGACTTCACGGATCATCCGGATCTGGAGGCATACGGAGAGCCGTACCAGTTGGGACCATCCATTTCGTTTGAGCGAGATCTGACTGTCGGCTTCCCGTTGAGCGACCTTAAGCTGGAGGATAAGGACAAAACCCTGTTCTCGGTCTATAGACACCAGGAGGGGAAATGGAACCGGGTGGAAAGCTACCTGGAAGGAAACTTAGTCTGCGCCGACGTTCGGGATTTGGGCGTTTACAGGCTGGTCTACGACCCCACAGGCAAACACATCACCGGAAGGCCCACGGCTTTCGCCCTTTACCAGAATTACCCCAATCCTTTCAATCCGGAGACGCAGATAAAATACGACCTCCCCGCTTCCGGACACGTTAGTTTGACCATCTACAACGTGCTTGGTCAAAGGGTAAAGGTGCTGGTGGATGAGTTCCAGGACTCAGGCCGCAAATCCGTCATATGGGACGGTCACGACGACAGTGGCGACGAGGTTGCAACCGGCATTTACTTCTACAAGATAAAAGCGGACAGCTTCGAGAAGACCAGAAAGATGGTCCTTATCAAATAGAAGTCGGCACATGCCCGATTATCTCTGTCGACGGAAATCAATCATCTGAAAGGAACACGCTATGACCAAAAGAACTCTTCTACTGGCGGCAATGCTATTCTGTATGCTGGCCCTGCTTTCCGGCTGCGATGATGAAGATAACGGCGTGGTGGTAACGGCGGAACAGCTGACCAACGAAGGTTGGAACAAGTTTGAAGCCGGAGATTACGGCGGCGCTGCCTCCAGCTTTGAGGCTGCCGTCGCTCTGGATACCTCCTATCATCCGGCATATCTCGGCTTGGGCTGGGCCCACCTGAAGCAAAGAAACGCCGGATTGGCCGAAGAGGCCCTAAAGACTTATTCTCTCAAGGTCTCCGGCTCGGATGATGCAATAGCCGGGTTAGCTTTAGCCTGCCATGCCCAGGACAAGCTCAAAGACGCCATCGACTACGCCACCCAGCTCTTATCGTCCGATCCGACTTGGAGCTTTTCACATGACGTTTCGTCCAACTACCTGGACGTCGCTTTAGTCTTGGCTCATAGTTACTATGAAACCGGAGATTTCCAGAGCAGCTTGGATGTGGTCAACCAGTATTTCGATCCCGGCTTCTCAGTCGACCCGAACACCGACCAGGGAAGGGCGGACTTAGCTGTCAAGCTGGACAGCCTCTATACCGGATGAGCTGTTGACGGTCTGAGCGTTGGATTATGATCAATACATTTGGGGTGAGAGTTTCTCTCACCCCTTTTTCATAATTGGACTTGAGCACCGCAGCACCGGATTCGCAATAATCAGATTCCCCTTGTATTCGTCTGTTTTTTCGTTAGCTTGTGATCCGAAACGATGAATATAATAAGATGGCACCAGGCATGATGCGTAAGGCTATAGCAAGAAAACCGATCGTTGGAATCACCATGGGGGACCCCGCAGGCATAGGGCCCGAAGTGGTCGTCAAAGCGGTCACCGATAAGGAAGTTAAAAAAACTTGTTATCCTTTGGTCTTCGGTTCTCACCAGGTGATTCTTAAAGCTGCTAAGAGGTTCTCGAAGGGAACTCCAGTAAGAAGAATCCTCCGGGTTGAGCAGGTCATGGATTCGGGTGACCGCGTAGACGTGCTGCACTGCACCGACCTGGACCGTGCTGAAGTCAGGACCGGCAGGATCAACCGGATATCCGGGAAGATGGCGGCCGATTCAGTGTTTTGCGCAGCTCAGTTCGCCCTTTCAGACCAAATAGACGCGATGGTGACCGCTCCGCTCTCCAAGAAGGGGCTTCGGTTGGCAGGATATGA
>CAYMNI010000112.1:0-8254 GCA_964391755.1 uncultured Ignavibacteria bacterium | reverse complement strand
CCCCCTCGCTGCACCATCAGGATCTACACTTTGGACGGAGATTTGGTTCAGACTCTATACCATGAGTCCGACCCGAACGATTCTGAGGCCACCTATGAGGAGTGGGACTTGATCTCCCGCAACACCCAGGCGGTGGTATCGGGGATATACCTTTTCAGCGTGGAGAACAAGGATACCGGAGAAGAACAGGTGGGAAAATTCGTTATCATCAAATGATTAGTGAAAGGAGAAAGCGATGCGGAAACTGCTTTTTGCTATAGCCTTACTGATCCTGCTTGTTTCCCCGGAATGGGCTTGGGGTCAGGCCAAGGTGGGAACAGCCGGGGCGCAGTTTTTGGAGTTGGGAGTTTCAGCCCGGGCTATCGGCATGGGAGAGGCTTTTCTCTCCATCTCCGACGATGCCTCCGCCGTGTACTATAACCCGGCCGGCCTGACTCAACTGATCGACAAACAGGCCCTGTTCACCCACGTTTCATACCCGGCTGACATCAACTACGAATTCGCAGCGCTGGCCTATCCCACCCCCAGCTTCGGGGGGGTGTGGGGGGTATCGTTCACCATGCTGGATGCAGGAGACATGAGTTTCGTGCAGTACGAACACGTGGTGAACCCCACCCAAACTTTCACCGCCAAAGAGTACGCCCTGGGCGTAAGTTACGCCAGATACCTTACCGATCGCTTCATGGTGGGTGGGACCCTGAAGATCATAGACGAACTTTACGACACCGAAAGGGCCACCGGTTGGGCGACGGACGTGGGGACCCTCTACAACACCGGATTCAAGGGTTTCCGGATTGGGATGATGATCAGCAACTTCGGTCCGGACATGAAGTTTATCGAAGAGTCGCATCCGCTTCCCATGAACTTCAAATTCGGGGGCGTGATCGACCTGCTGCGGCGGGAGGATCATACCGCGGTGTTTGCCGCCGAAGGCAGCCATCCCAACGACAACATGGAGAAGTTCAATGCCGGAGTGGAATACTGGTTCAGAGACATGTTCGCCCTCAGGTTGGGTGATCATTTCGAGTATGATACCGGCGGCATCTCAGCCGGAGGAGGCGTGAGGCTGAGCATATCCGATTCGGAACTGAGGATTGACTACGGATACCGCGACATGGGACACCTGGAAAGCACCCATAGATTCTCGTTGGGGCTGGTGTTCTAACGGCTGGGCCGGATGCGAAGATCAGCGTATGAAATAGATGCATGATCAAATACATAAAAGGAGTTCTGACGTTATGCGAAAAACGATGTTCTGCGTGGGGACCTTGATTCTTTTTCTGCTCGCCCTTTCCGGGTGCGGCAAGCTGGAGAGAAAGGGTACTCCGGCGGAGAATGTTCCCCCCAAGGTGTATTTCTCCAACATTCCTCCCGAGTCCACCTATTTCTCCCAGAATCCCCGAGTGTACTGGTTCGGAACCGACATAGACGGCTTCGTGGCCGCCTACCAGTATGCGGTGGTGATCACCGACAGCGTGATCAACCTGGGCGGGCTGGAGCAGGTGAGGAGTTTTCTGCACGATGTCCCATCGGACTCCATCTCTTGGGTGGACCAAACCTCCCTCAAAGACATTTCCGGATTCCACGTTCGGGCAGCCTACGGAGGGAGCCAGCAGTATGTGAAGATGTTCGCCGACATGGACCCGGAAGTTTACACTCCCCAGTACGTCTTCCTGCGGGCGGTGGACAACGACGGAGCCGTGTCGGATGAGGTCATTTACCACCTGTACTATCGCAACAACCACCGACCGGAAGCCTTCATCGACGTGGATGACCAGTTCGCCACACTGGTCCACTATTGCCTGGAGGAAACCACCTCCACCTGGAACGGAATATCGATATCCTGGTCGGGCCTGGATACCGCCGATTATCCTGATCAGGGCGATCAGCCCGATTTCAAGTTCAAATGGGACCTGGTGGGGCCGTTCGCAACCGCGCCAACGATCCAAACCGTAGACACCACCAAGGTTGTCTTCTACTCCTTAGACAGCGTTCACGTCGCGGGGGTGTGGAAACCGTCCAGATGGGTTTCGGAGAATAACCACGTTTTCACCAGCCTGGAAAACTATCCCGATTCCGGATTCGGATGGTACCAGTTGAGACTATGGGCGCAGGATGATGCTTCTGTCAGCAACGATTCAAGCGCCAACCTGAACTTCCGAATCATAAAGCCGCCATTTAGGTACTCGGACCAAAGCAGGAAGACGATTCTGCTGCTGGACGCCACGGCTTACGGAAATGTCGACGGTGGGCCTCCTATTGACACGACCAAGGGACTGGTCCGGCCCTTCTACCGCCAAGCCATGGACGCTATAGTCCAGAAGGGGCTTTGTGATGGGTGGGGAATGTGGTATGATCCGGACAGCAAGCCGGAGGCGACCGGTAAAAATGCTCCGAGCAAGGATATCATGTCCCGATACGATCTGGTGATGGTCATCAACGTGGGATCAAAATCAGCCATCAGCAATTCCAACCTGAACGAATTCGAGGAATACTTAGACATCGGCGGAAGGATGTGGCTTGTGGGCATGAACAACTACAATCTCAGCACCAGCCCGGACCCCCAAGGGCTATCCAATTTCTGGGAAGAGTACTTCGGCTTAGAGGAGGCCGTGGCTCCTGCTTGGACGATCTTGGACACTTCCAGCTTGGAGTTTATTGGGGCTGAGTCCTTCGGGCTGTGGGCGGACCTTCCCACGATGAAACCGGACACCGTAATCTGCCATAAGCTAAAGGGATACTCCGACACCACTTCCATCCGCAAGTTTGGGGATCGGGGAATAGCTTACGTGGGCTATCACGGAATATCGAATACGCAGGATTCAGAGTACCGAATCCCCTATCAGAGAAGAATGTTCTCCTTCATCTCCTTCTTCGGCACGCTTTCCGCGATGCACAATAGGCCATGCGGGGCTAATTTCATAGGTCCCACGTTCCGTACGGCAGAGATCACCTTCCCTCTCAATCTGATGAAGAACGATTCGCCCGATTATCCCGCAAATCAGGTTGTGGAGAAAATGGTGGAGTGGTTCTGGGAGGACTTGCCTTAGGAGACACACCTGCAAGGTATAACCTGAAAACCCAAGAGGTCGGGAATCTCCCGACCTCTTTTTTTGCGGTGCCCTTTCCATTCTCAATAAGTATGCCCCTCGAGGCGATGGTGGCAGTTCCAGATTAAGGTCTACAGTCTCTTTCTCTTGCCGGCGCTGGCCCGGCAGCGTTGGGACGTGAGGAGTCCAGCGTGCCTAAGGTAAGCTTAGAAGAGAACCCCCCACAAGAAGATCCCCAGCATGGCACAGCCTACCACGAATTTTATCAGGGTGCCCCCCAAGAAGCCCAGGAAGGTTCCTACGCCAGCTTTCAGGGCTTGCGATCCGGTCTTGCCTGCAAGGATTTCGCCCAGAATGGCTCCGACGAACGAGCCGGCCACCAGCCCGATTATCCCGCCGGTGAAGAGTCCCACGAGCATTCCCACGAGTGCCCCCAAGATTCCCCATCTGCTGGCGCCCATCTTCTTCGCACCGTATAGGTTGGCCACATAGTCCAGTACCTGAACTACCAGAGTCAACGCTCCGAATACGACTAAGTAAATCCAGCTTATCTCTTGGAATCCGGTTAAGATGGCATAGATCAGCGCCCCCGCCCACATAATGGGCAGACCGGGAATCATGGGGATGATGGTTCCGGCCAGACCGACGAGCATTGTGGCCAGTGTCAATATGAACAAAACGATCACTCCGGCATTCATGGGATAGGAGCTTCCTTTCTTTTAGGAGTGCCTCTGTCCGTGAACCTAGGGTGTTTATATTAATATCATACCTTTGCCGAAAACGCAAGAGGTTTCCGCTTATTGGGGAATACGGTATTTTAAAGATATAGTGCCATCTGATTTGCAGGCGAAACGGAAGTCCGCGGGAATGAAGTGAACGCTGTGGTTTTTGGAAAAGCCATCCGTAAACGTGCCGATAATTCTTATATCGAACCATTAGATTGACTCTCACCCGACCGGGTCGGCAGGTTCTCCGGAGGGGAACGTCCTATGTCCCCAGAAAGAGAGGAGTGAAATGAGAGCGCTTTCGCGGTACGGCATGGAATTTTTACTCCTGGCCACCCTGGTGGTCGGCTGCACCGTCGATGCCGTCCAGGAAGAACGTGCCCCAGGTTTGGAACTGGAGAGCTACGATGGCGGCTTTTTCTCCCTGGAGAAGCCGAAGGGCTGGCAGCTTATCACCGCAGGGTCTTGTGCCACCTTCGCCTTCTTGGCCCGTGATCCATCCATGCCCTTAAAGCAGATATTCTATTTCGGCGAGGTGGGACCGGTATACATGTCGGAGCAGCAGAGACAGATAGACTACCAGTACATGAGCATGGGAGGATACCCCTCCAACTGGATCGACATGCCGGCGGTCAATCCCCTGACCCCAAGCAATTTCATGGCGCAGTTTCATCTGATCGCCAAAAGCCGGATCGCACAGGGCTTCATGCCCCAATGTCCCCGGCTGGAAAACTTCCGGGTGATCTCGACCGCCCGGCAGCCGAGTGTCATAAACGGAGCCACCACCGAGCTGGTGAGGGCTCTGTTTACTCAGGGAGGGAATTTGGGCGAGGGATTGTTTCTGGTGACGGTGGCTCCACTGCTTCCTTTCACCGGGTCCCCTGGGGGTGGACTGGGATCGGGATTCTGTCTGGTGGGAATCACAGCGCCCAAGACCGAGTTTGGAACCCTGGAGGCTACGCTGATGAGATCCGTCCAGAGCTTTACCATCAGCCAGTCTTACGTCAACAACTGCATGGCTCAGCAGGCCAGCACCTATGCCGGCATACTGAAGGCGGGAAAGACCTTAAGCGAGGCCTCGGACATCATCATGCAGGGATGGGAGAGCCGTAACCGCACCGACGACATCCTCTCGGAGAAATGGAGCGATGCCACTCTGGGCCGGGAAAGGCTATATGATCCCAACTCAGGTGAGGTGTATGAATTTGAGAACGGTTTCTACGACAAGTACGCCCTGGATCAGAACAAATACGAAATGAACAACCTGCAGCCACTGCCCGATGACAATCACGCTCTGTGGACGAAACCGCCCCTGGACGGACACCAGCACATTAAATGAATCTTGAACGCACATCTTCCTCCTCGGCCCGGAGGTGCGGTAGAGCCGGCAGTCAGCCGGCGCATTCTCCGCATACATTCGGGCTTCTTCACATCCGGTTTCGAAAGGGCAACCTCCATTATTCAGATGGGGGATTGTCTCATCTTCTCCGTATGCCCAAAGTTGGTCCTTTCCAGTTTCTCCGGAGATGCTCGAGAAAAGCAAAAGGGTGGGTGCTTTGGTTTGACAAAGTCGCCGCATAGGGATATATTTGGCACATGTCCCAAGGACTCGGAGACAGAGATAAAGAGAAGATAATAGTACTGGGCATATTCGTCCTCGCCTACGCTCTGAGATTCATATACATGCTGCAGATGCAGAGCAGCCCGCACTTTTTTTCCCCCACCATGGACCCCTTGTTTCACGACACCTGGGCCCAGAACATCGCCGATGGGAATTGGATCGGGTCCAAGGTGTTCTTCAGGGCTCCGTTTTATGCCTATTTCCTGGCTGTAGTCTACAAGATCTTCGGGCACAGCTATATAATCCCGCGACTGATTCAGCACCTGGTCGGCTCCTTCTCCTGCGTTTTGATCTACCTTTTGGCCAGAAGACTGTTCGACCGCAAGGTGGCGGTTGTGGCCGGCTTGATTGCTGCCACCTACGGGATGCTTTTGTATTTCGAGGGGGAGCTGCTTTTAGATTCTCTCTTGGTCTTCTTCGATCTGCTTTTGATCCTGCTTTTGCTCAGGGCCAGAGACGTTCCCAAGTTGTCCAGATGGTTCGTCTGCGGTCTGGTATTGGGACTCTCTGCGGTAACCCGTCCCAACATCCTGTTCTTCATCCCCTTTGTCTGGCTGTGGATGTATTGGGTTTTCAAGAATACCAAGTCGTTCAAGAAGATTGCGATTTATGCGGCCTGGTTCCTGCTGGGGAGCATTCTGGTAATTTGTCCGGTGGCCTTAAGAAACCTGTTGGCCGGAGGGGATCCAGTGCTGATCGCATCCCAGGGTGGAATCAATTTCTATATAGGGAACAACGAGAACGCCGATGGCTTGAGCGCCATATTCTATCACGAACACTGGGAATATCGTGATTTCCAGTTGGCCGCAGAAAAGGAGACCGGCCGAGGTCTGAGACCCTCCCAGGTTTCGAATTTCTACTACCGGAAAGGTTTGGATTTCTTTCTTCAAAGACCCTCCCAGGCGTTAAAGCTTCTGGTGAAGAAGCTCTACCTTTTCTGGAGTCGGTTCGAGATTTCAAACAATCAAGACATATACTTCTACCGGAGGTACTCGTCTCTCATCCGGATTCTGCCCCTGGGCTTCTGGTTTATCGGGCCTTTGGGATTGACCGGAATGATTCTGTCTTTCTGGTCTGTCAGGCGGAACAAGAAATCCCGTGCCGAGGAGGTGGCGGATAAGAGAATTAAGATTCTCCTGCCGTTTTTCTTCGTTTTCTCTTATATGATAACCGTGGTGATGTTCTTCGTCCCGGCCCGCTTCAGACTGCCGGTTATCCCGTTTCTGATCGTATTCTGCAGCTTCACCCTGGTGTGGCTGGTTCGCAGATTTCTGAAGAAGGATGTGGCCTCAGTTAAAATATTTTTGCTTCTGGTGATTCCCCTGATATTCCTGAGCAATTCCAACGCCTATCACCTGGGGATGGGGAGCTTCTCTTTGGCTCAGGCACACTTCGGGTTGGGGAACGTTTATCTGAAAAAGGGCCAGTTGGATTTGGCTCTGGCAGAGTTTGACTCCACTTTGGCTCTAAATCCCATCTGGAGTCGAGCCCACCTCAATCGGGGCATGGTGTTTTTCAGAAAAGGCGATTACGGCCAAGCCGAGAAGGAATTTCTGGCGGAGCTGGAGTTGAACCCAAACGAAGAGCAAGCCTACAATAACCTTTCGGCCATCTACTTAAAGCGCGAAGAATACGACAAGGCCGAACAGACGGCCAAGAAGGCCATCGAGCTCAAATCATACTTTTCCAATCCATATATGAATCTCGCTTTGGCTTACAACAGTACCGGAAAAACGAAGGAGGCCAAGGAGGTTTTGAGAAAGGGCATCTCAAACATTCCCGCCTTCTTCGACGCCGAGCTGCTGCTGGGGGAGATATATCAAGCGGAAGGTCAATTGGATTCGGCCATGATCTGGTTTGAGATAGTCGCAAATCCTCCGCCATCTCACCGCGATGTAGTCTATGATCTTCAGGCTCTGACCTCACGGGGGGATTTCTACGATGAAGAGGTGAATGCGTTACAGGCGAAAGCACACTTCAATATGGGAACCATATATGTGCAGCAGGGAAAGCCCGACTTAGCGGAGATTCATCTGAAGGAAAGCTTGAACCTGGTGCCGAATTTCGTCGAAGCCTTGGCTAATCTGGGCATTCTCTATGACCATACGGGACGTGTTGCAGAAGGCATATCTTTGCTCGAACAGGCGATAAGCCTCGATCCTGAAAATGCGGCCTATCACTACAACCTGGGATTGGCATATGCCAAGCAGAGGCAATTGGAGACTGCCAGGGAGGAATTCCAGACCAGCCTCAATCTGGACCCATCGCTGACCGACGCACACCAGAAGATGCTGCTGGTGGATTCGCTGTTGTCAGCTCAGGGCGGTTCACGATGAGGGTTCGACATCATCATCAGCAGGACTTATTCCTTACTTTTCCCGGATCGCTTCCGATTTCAACTTGTCCCATCCGGATTAATGTATTATCTAAATTGCTGTGTAATGTCAACAAGATTGTAGTCCGACCAGATTTGCTCTTCAGCAGAAACCATCAGGGTCCGTCCGGGCATGAAGAACCGACAACAAAAGACATTCGATGACGGTTCGTTTACCCAGCGAGTGATCGAGGTGATCAAGAGAATACCGCGGGGAAGAGTGGCAACTTACGGACAGGTGGCTGCCCTGGCAGGTAATCCCCGTGGTGCCCGGCAAGTAGTCCGGGTGCTGCACACCTGCACCGACAAACATAAGCTCCCCTGGCATCGGGTGGTCAAGCGTGATGGACGGATAGCGCTGAAGCCGGGATACGGGTGTGAAATCCAAAAGGAGCTTCTGCGACAGGAGGGCGTGGAGTTTGACGAAAACGATGCCATAGATTTCGAGCGCTACCTTTGGTGCGGTTAGAAGTAGAGTCTCAGC
>CAYMNI010000111.1:0-8353 GCA_964391755.1 uncultured Ignavibacteria bacterium | reverse complement strand
TATATGATCCTGCTTCTTTATGACGTTGGCGATAATCTCTCTGGTCTTGTCGATGGAAAACGGAGTGTATGCTTCTTCGCCCATGGGGATGGTCACTTCCAGATCGTTGTCCCACTCGGTCCATTTCTCAGCATCCTCCACACTCGGAGGCGACAGGTAGCATTTCTTTCCCACCAATTTCCTGTAATAAGTCATAGCTTGCTCCGCTCTTTGGAGACGTGAATGGCTTGACCTCTCAACGTTGGCCGAGACACCCGTTGAGTCGTCTTTGTATTCAGGCTATACGAGCTCTCAGATGTCAAGTTCCCAACATCCTCTCTCTGACCATCTGGACCGGTATGGTTCCGTAGCTTAAGAGCTGATCGTGGAAATCCTTCAAATCGAATTTCCTCCCCTTTACCTTCCTAAAGTCATCCCGCAGCCGGAGGATTTCCATCTTACCCATGATGTAGGTCATGGGCTGGGTGGGAGTGTAGGTGTATCTCTTCACCTCTGCAATGGCGTTGGTTCTTTCCAGTTTTGCCACTTTGACCAACATCTCCACCGCCTGGTTGAAACTCATCTTGCCGGTATGCAGGCCGGCGTCGATCACCACCCGGCAGGCGCGCCAGAGCTGATCTTTAAGTTGGAGAAGCCGGGTCTGCGGCTGGGTGTAGAAGCCCTTCTCATACATCAACTCTTCACAGTAGAGAGCCCAGCCTTCGGCAAACAGGGATGTGCCGAATTCCCGCCGAACCTTGGATTTGATCTTGTTGGAGTGAACCAACTGCAGATGATGCCCCGGATAAGCCTCGTGCAGGGCGGTAATGACGGCCACGTACCGGTTGTGTCCCTGAAGTTGTTCTTCCTGTTCCTCCGGCGGCAGCTTTTCGTTTACCGGAGTGACCCAAAACAATCCCTTTTGCTTTTTCTCAAACGGAGCCGGTGGCAAATATGCGCCGTAAGGGATGGTGTGCCTCTGAAAAGCCGGAGTCTCGACCACGGACAAGGTCTCGCCTTTGGGAATGCTCACCAGGTCTTTTCTCTTCACGAAATCTCTGGCCCTGGCCATCTCTTTCTTGTAGAATTTGAGCAATTCCTCTTTGTTCGGATGCTTTTTCTTGAGCTCTTCTACGATCCTGCTCCAGCTCTTTTTCCGATCGATCTTCTTGGCCACCGACCTCATTTCCGCCTGGGTCTGTTTGATGATTCGACGGCCCATGGATATCAGGTCGGAGGAGGTGTAGGGCAACTGGTGGTGCACCGAGAGGAGGAAATCGAAGAACCGTTTACCGACGGCAAATCGGCCTTTGGATCTGGGCAGAAGCCGCTTCCTAAGAAACTCCTCGTACTCATCGAAGGCGGAGAGAACTCTCCGATTAGCCTTTAGTATTTGTTCCCTTAATGCAGGTTCCTTCTTGGAGAAAGCCGGGATCATACGCTCGAAGAACTGCTTACCGCCGACGGTAGTCTGGATCCCGATCTGGGTCCACACCTTGGGGACGTCTCTTCCCCTCTTCAGGTTCTCCTGTCCCTCCCGGAGAAGACGGGGAACCTGCTTCAACCGCGCCAGAAGACTTCTCATCCTGGTTCTGACGGGCGCGAAGTCGCGCATGATGAAGACATAGCAGCCCATCAGGGCATAGTAGGGATAGATGTGTGCGTGCCTGTTGAACCAACGCACAGCCCGTTCGTCTGCAATCTCCACGTCCAACGCATCCCTCAGCATTCTCCAATCCATCTGCTCGTCGATGGAGAGTCTGGTCGTTTTCGACTTTGTCTTTGCCAAAGGAGAGAACCCGTCCAGCTTCTTTAGATATTCCTTGGCCTTTTTCAGATGGCGTTTCCGGGATCGGGAATCGGTTCTATCCAGCTGACGGTCATATCTGTGGATGCCGGAGAAGGTTGCCTCCACCGGTTTGGCCTTCCAGCGAAACTCCATGATTTCGTCTACCAGCTTTTTGAATCGTCTGTTCATGGAAATCCTCCTAAGAATGGGTTTTGAGAAACCGCCAGGGATTACCTCAGCCTGGAACTTCAATCTTAGCTCACTCGATTTTCTTCAAGGTAATGAACCTCCGGTCTTGCATAAACACCTGATTGAAAAAACGCTTAAGGTCCTGATAGAAACTTGCCGGTATTATTTGCTCCTTCAGGACGAATGTGCGCTGGTAGGTGACGTAACTGTCTTTACCGGTGTATTCGGCGTGGAACTCTGCGAAATCGTTGTTGAGGTGAACGGGTTGGGGGAGATCCCACACTTGATAGGCAGGGGGGAGGCTGATGATTACCGTGTCTAAGTCGGTCAACAGCTGGTCGAACATAATGGGGAAAATGCGAATGGGTTCAGAGAAGTCCACAGCGGTGACATCCCGATCCAATATCCTCGGATTCAGATAATAGAGACTATCGGCTTTCTGTAGAAAGTGAGAGGAATGAAATCGGCAATAGGTTTCGAAATCCTTCGTGTGATCGTACAGATCGTCGAACAGACAGCTGTCCAATATGGCGCCGGGACAGTACCGGCAAATGCGCCTGGCGAGATCGTCGACGCGTTCCTGAATGGTTTGATTTCCGAGTCTGCTTTTGATCTGTCCGGCCCGGGGCAGCGAATACACTTCTCTGATTTGACAATCGACGTCTCCATCGGAACCCAAATTTATGCTGGTAACCGTCACCTTCAGATTCTCCGACTGATGGGTCGGGGGGGTCCTGACCAGCTCCCCGCCGTCCTGCCGAATCAAAAGGCCATCGATGTCCCGGTAAGGTGGGGAGAGGCAGTTTATGCCGTTGGAGGCGTAGTAGGGGTCCAACCAGAGCTCCTCTCCGTTTGCGTTCACTCTCAGCAGAAGGTGGCTGAACCAATCCAGCATGGGAACCTCCGGCAGGCGCGTCACCATACTCCTGTCCGGCACGAGAACCGGCGTGGTTTGGATTTCGGCGGATTTCAGCAAAGCATACAGTATCCCGCCGACCTCGGCACTGCTGCCCACCTGTCGGCTGAAGATGGTCTGTGGCGTATCGAAAATCGAACGCGATGGAAACTCGACCTTGAAACGCGACTGCACATAGCCAAACAACTTCTCTACTTTTTCTCGCTCGCTTTCAATTTCTTTGGTCAGGTTTTTGACCAGCTTCTTCATCTCCTTAGTGGACACGAAGTGTTGTTCAAGGGTCTCGTAATACCACCGGGAGGTGTTGGACCAAGAGGCCTGCAATTCGGCGTCATCGGTGGTCCCGGCTATCGCGAAAGCTAAGCCGGGGAGATACTCAAAGGAGGAGGGCATATATGGTTCTACCTCCCGTGGAAGCAAGTCCCTTTCGGCAAAGGTATAAAGCGATACCAACTCGGAATGAAAGGAAAACTCTTTGGCCGTGTCCAGAACTCCCGGAGGACTGTCGTAGGACAGCACCCGGAGATGGTTGGGAACCACCAGGTTAAAACGCGAGAGAACCGTCGGCTCGTCGCTCTGGAAGTATCGGATGCCCGAAAGCGTATATTTCTTCGACCTGTAAACGATCTCGTAGTGGATGAGACAATCGTCCTCTATGCCGGGAAGGGAGAACTTTTTCTTCTTGAGATCGTCGGACACCCATATCTCGTGGACATCCTCCGGAGATAGTTGGATTACCGTTCCGTCCTTCTTTTTGGTTCTTCCCCTTACCTCCACCGATTCCCCTTCCCTATAATAAGGAGTGGTTACTTCTGCATGCTTGTACCCCCGATGATTGAATATCTTCATAATCACCACCATGACCTCGATCTTGTCCGCCAGGTAGAAAATGTCTTCGTCCAATAAGTAGACCGCTCCGGCAAAAGGGTAGTCGGAAGAAGATGGGATGTGGTTTTCCGAGGGGAAGGATCTGATCCAGTCGTAGGGAAGGCTTTCCACCCAGTTGATCTCAACCCCAGCCGGTTGGCTTAAAGAAAGAAACAACAGCAGGGGAGTAAAAAACAGAATGATTTTGGCTTTCATCTTGGTCATTCTTGAGATTGTGTCGAATGCCGTTTTATGTTTTTCGCGAACGGAGAGAATTGTGGTTGTGCCAAGTTGTTCTCCGAAAGCGCAGACTGTCCGAGCCGTTAGATCGATCTTTTCACTCGGTCTTCGATGCTCGTCTTAGCACTATCTTTTTGCCGTCCTCTTGGGCTGCACGATCATAGAATTCCTTCAGTTGAGGATAAAGGTCCTCCGACAAAAGTAGGTCCTTTCTCACAAAAAGTCTCTTGTGTATGATGGTGTCTTGTTCCACGCTGAAAGTCGATTCGAACGTTCCGAACGGCTCATCCAGTCGAACCGCGCCCGGCAAATGTTCGATCTCGAATTGGGGCGGGATGTGGATTTTCATCTCATCCCGGTTGACGAATCTGTAGTCGAACATGACCGGGTTGATCCTTTCCTGATAAGGAAACACGAGGCTTAAGTAGTCCTGGGTGTTGAGATTCACCGGAAGAAAAAGCTCGTCTTTCTGCATGACCCCAAAACCTTCCGACAGGAAGTCGGCCCGAACGGATATGTTGGAATCACGATCCTCGAAGTGGCGGAATTCGGAAACCATCAAATCGGGATCGATGAACCAATAGCCCAAGAAGCCGTTCAAAGCTTCTTCCCTTCTCGGGGGTTTCAGTCGGGCTAAGGATGCTCTGAAGGCCAACTCCTCCTGTCCGGTTGCTCCTATAAATAGACTGCCGGAGGTTGAGCCGTCGGAATTGAGCTTGATCTCCCACTCGGTATAAGCAACGTTCTCCTCCTCTGCGCTTTCCGGGGTTACCACCAGCTCCCCTATGTTGGGTTTCACGATGAGGGCGGTTGCACCTTGGTCCTCGAAGGGCAGCTGGCCGAATTTGCAGTCCCTGCAGGCCAAATCCAGCCAGAGGTATCCATTGTCCGAGGGGACGACCACCACCACATGGTCGAACTGCTTCACTCTGGCCATGCCCGCCAGCGGACTCGGGTGACCCCTGGTGGATAACAAAGCCGGATAGGCTTCGATCTGTACCGCCTTCAAAAGCCCAATGACCAGGGAGGTCATGTCTTTGCAGTCACCGTATCCGTACTCCATTACGTCGGCGCAGAGGTGAGGTCGATAAGCACCGACGCCGACGGCAACCGACACGTATCTCACATGCTCCTGGACGTAGTCGAAGATGGCCCTTACTTTCGCCTCCGTCGAAGTCAGCCCGGAGGTCAGCTCGACTGCCAGGCTGGTCGTCTTTTCGGAAAGCTCCAGGCTGGGCTGCGATATGTCACGGTACCACGCGGCTATGTCGTACCAGCTTCTGGAAGGGTAGGTTTTTCCGTCGAAATTGAAATCCAAAGGGGAGAAGGCCACACGATAGAGGGAGTCGGCAGCGGGCGGCATGAAGACCTCTTTTCTTATGGCCGGATTGTCGAACCTCTCCCACATGAATACCTGTTTGTCGTCTCTGAAGTCGATTCTCGGCTCTATGAAAGCGTTGAGAACCTTCACCTTGAAGTCGAAATCTCTGGGCACCTTCAAAGTGTATGCGGAATAGAGAGAGGGGAGGTCGGACTGGAAGAACCAATCCGACCAGTAAAGCAGACTGTTAAGACGAAGCCGGTACTCGTATTCCACCACGCAGTCTTTCCTCACCCGGGGAAGATAGAACTCTTTGGCCTTAACGTCCGAGTAGAGCGTAAACTCCGAAATAAGGGATTTCTCTTTTATGTCCGCCTGGTCTAAAAAGAATTCCTCGCCATCGGGGTGGATGGTGCGGGCTTTTATCTCAAGGACGCGAATGCTGCTGTTGAAAGGTATCTCCTGACGGCTGTACCTTTTGTCGGGATCCGAGAAGATCTTCATGATCCGATGCAGGGTATACACCGCCTGCCCATCCGATTCGATCTCCATCAACGCCTGGTCTTTTAGAATCACCGCATCCCATAGGGGGTAGATACTCTGCACCGGGGTTTGATCGAAGTCTATCTTGTCCCAAGCAGGAGAGGAGGCGGGATTGAGAAGCGTCAGTAGAACCAGAATCAGAGGACGGCCGACACGAAAGGGGAACCGCGCACCGTATCTGAGACTCTTGTGTAGAATTGAATTTCTCATCTCACAGAGCTATTCCGATCAGAATCAATAATGCTGCAATATACCATTCACGCTCTCTCTGGCAAACAAAAAAGTTTGGTGGGTAAAAAGAAGCTGTGCTGTCGCCTACTTTAATGGTTCGTAATGTACAGTCAGACCGGCAGAAACCATCTGAGCCAGTTCACAAAACCAGGATCATTCTGCAAACACAGAGGCTGGGGGATTTTTCTCTTGACAAGCCCGAGGGAGACTGCTATTTTTGCCGACAAACCGATCTCAATGGACAAAGCAAAGAAAGGAGGAGAAACGCAAATCCAAATATCAATGTATTCGGGTTGTGTCGTTTGTCTTTTCCTGGCAAGCAGCAAATATTCAGAAAGGAAACGGTTATGAAAAAACTTGTTTGTTTCAACATGATGTTGCTGTTCCTTGTCGGCGCCTCCTCCGTTGGTGCTGCCGGAAAGTTCAGCGTGGGAGCCTTTGCAGGGCTGAACATGCCCCTTATCCAGGAGGACATGGGAAATGGTACCCTGTTCGGGGCCAAGGGCAGGATCACCCTTCTGCCGTTTCTGGGAGTGGAACCCAACATCGTCTTCTCCAATTATGGGGACAAAGACATCGAGGACGACGATGGGAATTTGATCGGGACCAGAAAGGGAGGGGAAGTAACCTCCTTCGGTGTGGATGCAGTGTTCGGCAACTTTTCCGGATTCTCACAGGCACGATTCTACGGTCTGGTTGGAGTCAACTCTAACACTATGAAAAGGGATGGACTATCGGATCAAACCCGCCTGGGCGTTTCCTTGGGCACGGGGATTGAGTTTTTGCCGGCCGATGCTTTTGGCATCGAGGTAAGAGCCAGAATCCATTCCATCAGCCTGGATGGGGGGGGAGGAAGAAACAACCTAGAACTTTCTGCCGGATTAAATTACTACTTTGGTCCCATGTAGCCGAGAAAGGAGCTATCGAACATGAACGGGATGAAGTTGAACTTTAAGTACCTGTGGTTCTTGCCGCTTTTACTCCTGGTTCTGGTGAGCGGTTGTTGGTTCCTCTTCTCCGGAACCTGGGTCATCATCTACGCCGTCGCCGACGAGGAGATCGATGACACACACCCAGGGCTTAATGTATTCGAAGTCGATCTGACTGACGAGGACGTGTGGGTGGATCACCACGATAATCTGGATAACATCGAAGACGTGGCCATGACTTTCAGGTTCATCAACGAGCTGCCGAGTGAAGCCACCGGTCGAATCTATGTCTCCTCCGACAATTCGCTTGCCGATACCATCGCGGTGAAGAGCTCTGCCACTCTGATTTTGGATGGGCTGACCATACCGGCGAACGACACTCTGCAGGTTGATCTGGCCTTCTATTATGACATCCTGCAGAACTTCGAGACCCTGAGGGATCTGGTGAAAACCGGAGTGTTCACGGCATATGCCATTGTCCCCAGCTCTACGGAAGTCTACATCCGCTATATGGTGGTGGTGGTCACCTTCTCGGCGGGAGTGTAGCGATCAGAAGAGATCTCCATGCGGAATACCCCGGATTGTCCCCGACAATCGGGGTATTCTTGGATGGGAGCGTGGATGAGAACCGTCCCGAGCGACGCCGTCTGCGAACCTGCGACGACGTTGCTGAGGGTGATTGATGCCTGATGAGCGCACGCGTTACTACCGCCGGTCAGGCCGTTCCTTACGGGGCTGACCTGTGGCCGGCAGCTCTCAGGTCCCAAAAGAGTCGTTGCCCCATATCCGTCCCCTTCAAGTTCCAAGCGGCAGTCAAGGTCTGCTGTGTTCAAAAGAGTGAAAGGAAATGTTTGACATTCCTTTCCGTTTTCGGTAGATTCATATTGATTCTCTCGCCAGGTGAAACCACCTCAGAGGTCTGGCTGCGAGAGCCCAGCACTCTGTCTGAACACGGGAAGGAGGAGAAAGGATGAAACTGACCATAAGTGTTATCAAAGCGGACGTGGGGAGCATCGGTGGACATATCAAGCCCAGCCAGAGGCTAAAGGAGTCGGTGGTGGATTTCGTCTTGGAGAAGGGGATCAAGACGGGTGAAATCATCGATTACCAGGTTTCGAGCACGGGGGACGACATTGCCATTCTGATGACACATCAAAAGGGTGTGTTGAGTGAGTCGGTTCACAAGCTGGCCTGGGAAGCGTTTCTGGAGGGCACCCGGGTGGCAAAAGAGCAGGGTCTTTACGGGGCAGGTCAGGATCTGCTGAAAGATGCTTTCTCCGGCAACGTCAAAGGGATGGGTCCGGCCGTGGCGGAGATGGAGATAGAGGAGCGACCCAACGAGAGCTTTC
>CAYMNI010000110.1:0-8521 GCA_964391755.1 uncultured Ignavibacteria bacterium | reverse complement strand
AAGTGATACTCTCTGAGCCGCTCCACTCAACGCCAGGCGTGGTAATAGTGGCAACTCTATCTGTTATGTCTACAATAAGCTCACTGTTCCCACTGTATGTCCAAACCATCTCACTGTCCGCATTATCAACGTCTGTGACATAATCATCCAGATTGATGGTGGCAAAGGTCTCGCCCTCAGAAATAGTCTGATCAGGAATGTCCGAGACTACCGGCGGCTGATTGACCGCGGTTGCCGGAGCCAGCGAAGCAGCAACTATCACTTGACGATTGGGACCTGAATGGGTTGCACTGGCAGTAGAGGTTCCGTCGGCGGTTTCTTGCTTGTCTGCTGCAGAGTTGGTAGCCGAGCTGGTGCTTTGGTCGTAGCCTTCTACCCATTCGTTGTTCCAAGAGTAGGAGCCTGTGTTACCGCACGTGGCGGTTGATAAGCTTAATCCATCGGCGACAACATCTACGGTTGTTGTTATGGGATTCGGCGAGGAGCCGTCCACGGTAGCGCTGGAAGAGTCCTCCACCGGATTGTCTTGGTCGACATTCTGGTATGTTGCCGCTCCGTAATAGGGCTCAGTCGGCATTCCACCAGTCCAGGTTACGGAGAAAGAATTGCCGGATGCCGCATCTATCCCCGCCTCGTCAAGATACCAGAGTTCGGCCAGAGCAACGTACCCGCTTGTCGATTGCACCGATTCGCTTATGATTAAGGTTAGAGGCTGTCCGCCGTATGTGATGGACGAAGCACCCCCTCCCAAATCGGACGAATGCTCATAGCCCAGAGTAAAGACAAGCAAGCGGTCATCGCCCGCTCCAACCGTGTGGGTAGGGCCAGTAGACCATGAACCAACACGGGAAACATTAACGGGAGGAACTTCAACTGTCACTGCATAAGCCGGCGAGATTTCTTCATCATCATTTGTTACAAAAAGATACAGAGAACCTTGCGCCAGACCACCCAACACTATATCAATGTTAATTAAGGTATCAGACCAGCTATTAATGGCCTGTGCGACTTTCGTGGCCGTGGCGTAATCTGGATCATCGCCCAATTCTACCTTTCCCGTTCCTTGCGTAGCACCAAAAAGAATCCCCTCTACGTCAATATCCGTCTCATTAGGTAGGAAGTTTTCATCCTCAGCATTGGTGATTCGAATGGTGGGGGGTCCACTAGGTGTCATGCTCCAAACAATCAGATCACCATACTGGAAATGATGTGCCGTGGAGTAAGAAGACTCTCCGGAAATCTGCAGTGCATAGTTTTTCTGAGAGGATATCTCTTCGGCTCCGAAGACCGATAACATCACCCTATCAATATTGATGTCCTTGGAATCGTCTGAGATGAAGTCAGAGAAGTAAGTGTTGTCTGTGGAATTTTCCAACCTCACTACAACACTCCTGTAGTCCTGTCCCTGATTGGCCCAGGTGTTGCCGATTACGACGACATATTCCTGTTGATTCGGAGTGTAAGTATGGCTGATGAAATCGTCGAATGTGGGGTAATTCGCCGTGGTGGTGTTATCCGCGTCATCACTGACCGATGCTATCTGGTCAAAGCTGCTGGCTCTTATTACTACGATCCGTCCCCTCCTGAAGGACTTTGACGAAGTTCCTTGGGCGGGTCCAACCTCCACCTCAAAAGTATTATTTCCAGAACTCAGACTGTGGACGCGAGCATAGGAAAAGGAACGACTGGCATTGTTCGTCTCCCATTCCTTTCCCATGGCAGCTTTTTGTATTGCTCCTCCAATAACGGAACGAAAGGCTTCTCCGTTGCTAGTAGAACCAGTCGGAAGCCACCCTTCGGCACTCATCAAAACCAGGTAGTCTCCCGTCTCTGGGAGGTCCTCGGTCGTTGTCAGCAAATCGACCCAGGAGCTCGTGGCTGTTTGCTCGGCAGCGTCACCGTTCTGCTGTGAATACCAATAATCTTCGTTCTCAGTCAAATCTTCGAGGGGAATCGCTATGAGAGATTTTCCCCTGACATAACAGGTTCCCGAAAATATCGTGAATTTGATCCTCAATTCAGAACTTCCGTCGCCTGTTAGAATGTAAAAACCATGCAGAGATCCGTTACGTATAGCTTCTGGGCTTCCGGAACTTGAACCCTCATCACTTCCTCTGGCTATTACAGTGGAGCCATACTCAACTCTAACACCTAATTCATCCGATGTTCCAGCACCCCCGTAGGCAGCCGAGTAGAGGATCAGATACTCTTTGCCGTTTTCAAGCTGACCGGCGGGGATATAGGTATCCGTATTTGCACCGTCGGTAGTGCTGCTTTCTTGGGTGTTAGAAAAGGAGATGATAGGGGTTACGGCGAATGCCTGTCCGGCGGTTAAGAGGCAAATAAAAATCGCCCCTATAAATGTAACCAGCAGGTTAAAACCTGTCGTCCTTCGCTCCGATTCAGGGGACGTCATCTTTACTAACCTCGTCAAATACGTTTTCTGTAGAGGATGTTTCCCATGCATCTTTTGCCGTATCGCTATGAAACTTGGCCAGCTTGTCGGTGGATGAAAGCTCATAGGGAAAAACGTGCATAAGAACGTCTGCTTGTATGTCGGCTTTCACTTTAACCTTACCTAACTCACTGATGACCAAGCCATTCAAGTCGATACAATCCGCTCCTGACAAAGAAAATCGACATCGTGGCATCCGTCTTTCGAAAAGCCACGATACTGCGATTCTCTGTGCTGTCAAGAATCAACTTTGGCTCAGTCTTGGGTGAGGGATTCAGCTGGGTCTCCTCCTCGTTTTCCTCTTGCCGCCATCCTCTCCGTGCCGCAGAGATACCTATTGTCCGAAAGCCAATATGGCAGGCTTTCCGACTGAAAAATCCCTCTTTCGGTCTCTTTCTTCGCTTTCTGCCTCTTTGGATCTTTCTATAAAAACAGCCCTACCACAATGTGCCCTAAGTTACTGAATCGACACAAATTGCCGTTCCCTTAGAAAAGCGGGCACCCAAACAGCCAACGGCTCCGGCTATTTCATCATCACCATCTTCTTGGTGTCCTCGTAATCTCCCGAACGCAGTCTATAGAAGTAAATTCCCGAGGCCACCTGATTTCCTTGATCGTCTCTTCCGTCCCAGACGACATCATGGGTTCCGGCTACCAAGGATTCGTCCAACAAAGTTCTTACCACCCGGCCCAGCACATTGTAGATCCTCAGCGTAGTGGGCGAATAACCTCCGCCGGATTGCGAAGGAAGCGAGAATGTTATGGTGGTAGACGGATTAAAAGGATTGGGATAGTTCTGGTTCAACTCGAAGGCAACCGGAATGGAAGGTGATTGGTCACCCACGGGTATCAAGGCCGCTTTCTCGTCGGCCAGAACCACCTGCTTCAATAGTATCTTAACGTTCTCTTGGGCATAAGGGCTGAGCACCGCCGGCAGCGAGACGATGCTTCCTTCTCCCGCCGGTATCGGCTGGTTGGACATATTGTACATTAACAGGGTCAGCTTCCCGTTTCTATCGTCCCGGTATTCCATGAGGAAATGATCCGATCTCTCGGCCAGCCGCGGGACCTGAAACGAAACCTCCGCCGGATCATACTCGATCTGAAACTGGGCTCCGGCGACCGGCACGTCCAAAGCAGCCATTATGTTGATCTCATCCGAGCTTCCCGCCAGAAGCTCTTCATAATCGAGCTTAACGGATGCCATGGGACCGGAATACATGGAGGGGGATGGACCCATCCATCTTCCCAGTATCATGTCTATCATTGCCACCATGTCCCCGATATTGATCAGGGAGTCCTGATTGGCGTCGGCTGTCTGTTCCTCTCTGGAGCCGAAGCTCATCTCTCCCAGGATGTAAAGTACCAGAGCCACCAAATCTGCGACGTCCACGGTGCGGTCCAGGTTAGCGTCCCCGAATATGTCGATCCAGAAGGTGCCGTTCACCATTCCCAGAGGTGCGGAGGGGTAGCCGGGATTTATAGCCTCTCTGGCATTCTCGATTGTTATCTCCACCTCTCCGGGTTCGGCACCCGGGTATACTCTGAAGGCCGGATACACCATTGTATCCAATCCCGCGGGAATGGTCTGTCCCGACAGACCGAAGACCAAAACAGTGGCTTTGCCCGCGCTGTCTCCCAGGTTGGAGTACATGGAGAATCCGTCAATGGCGCTGGTCCGTACTATCGAGTCGACGTCCAGCTTGGTCGCATCCCACCGGAATGTGAACTGGAATCCGTATATGGGCACCGAATTGGTGATCATAAAGGGGGTCAGCCTGTCTTTGCTCCCCGGCACCCCTCCCTGGATTGTGGATGCCATAAGCAAATCCTGAGCCGTCTCCAAGACGTTCAAAGTTACCGTCTTGGTCGTCAGGCAGTCGTTCTCATCCACGGCCCGGAAGGTTACGTATCTGGTGACTGGCGCCTCGTTGAATCCCGGAGTATACTTGAAGGTTGAGGTAACCGATCCCACGCCTATTTTGGTGTCAAAGCTGTAACTTAAGCCGTCCCCGTCCAGCGGGTCCATGGAAAGGGTTATGCTGTCTGCGTCCTCGTCTGTTGCCCGCACGTCGAATTCGAGCGTGGTACCTTCGTTCACGTCAAAAGATGACTGCGTGGGAAGGGCAAAAACAGGACAGTGGTTGGTAGGTCCTCCGCCAGATTCTACGGTGAATACTCCGTCACGGGTCATGGGGATCATGAAGGAAGTCGATGTGTCGGCGTAGTTGTTGGCCGCATAGGTCTCGCCCGGCTCGAAACTCCACCAGTCATCGAATTCTACGTTGGTGAAGGCACCCTCTTGTGCATCCGGATTGACCTTGAATTTGAGTCGAACGATCGGCCCGGAACCGGCAGGGATAAGCGACGGGTTCAAAAGATCGAGCATGGCGGTGAAGCGCAGGGTGTCTAAGTGTTTGTATCGAAGGGAAGGAGCCACCAGATACCAGTCCTCGCTGGTGTATGACGATGCCCTTCCCAGAAACTCGTATTGAGCCTGGTACGTGGTCCCCGGAGGATCCTCAGCGTTGTTTACTACTTCGATGTAGTCCGGGATGATTATGGGATTACCCTCGATACCCTTGTTGTATACCAACTTCATCTGCCACCCCTGAAGCGGTTTGGTGTTGACCATTTTGATGGTCAACCAGAAGGTCTCCCCGGGAGCCGCCGATGTGTCTACCACGATCAAGGTGTCATTCTTCAGAGACTCTTCGTAAGCCTTCTCGAAGTCGTAGGCCGAAGCCAAAACCTCTTCCGGCCCGAGACCGATCTTTACCGCCCCTTTTGTAAAGTCCCACTTCCAGCCGACATTCGATCCCAGCCAGAGTAGAAATAAGACCCCAAAGAGACAGCCAAACAGCGTTCGCGACAGTCGTCCAACGGATTTCGCTCTCATGATACTCTACCCTCCCCCGTATGAGTTACAGCTACCTTCATACCTGCAACCTTTTTCGATACCGATGACCCTTCCTCGAACAGAAAAGCAAAGCTCATGCCAATCTTAGACTTATCCGCAGTCACATTAGGACTCATTTCCGACCCTTCTATTTGTTCCTTCGGGGACGATTCCTTAAGTTTTCCAAAAGATCGTGCGTTTGTTCGTCCCGCACGTTCATCAGCACAACGTCACATTCACGCAATCATTATCACACAGTGCGCAGAACCATGCAACCGGTTGCGGTTGCCTGCACCGGTGTGAGATGTCTTTCAGATTATTTCAACAACACCATCCTCTTGCTCTCCGAATAGTCTGAAACGTTCAATCTATAGAAATAGACTCCACTGGCCACATCCTTTCCCTCTCCGTTCTTCCCGTCCCATATCACCCGGTGTTCTCCTACAGACTCCTCTTCATCCACCAGCGTCCTCACCAGCTGGCCGGCGACGTTGTAGATTCTCAAGCTCACCTTAGCCGGAGCATCGGCTCCCACGAAGTACCTTATGCTGGTGGTAGGATTGAACGGATTGGGAAAATTCTGGTAAAGAACGTAGTCTATGGGCAGTGAGCCCTCAGCATATTCTGTTTTCACCGAAATAAGCTCCCCCTCACAGTCGGCCAAGGAGACATCGACGGCATCCAGACCGTCTCCCCTCAGGCTGAAAAGAAGATCGCCCACGGGCAGCGGTTTTGCCTCCCGGCCCATGAGCAATACTCTGAATTCGTCTCCGACCTGCGAAGTGTATACATCCACCTCGCTGGCCTGCGGCGCCAGTTCCACCTCGCCGGCGTTAAGATTGGCTCCTTTGAGTATCACCAGCGCCCCGCCGACCGGATTCTCAGACTCCAGGCTGACGGAGATCTGTGAGGCCCGGCTGGTTATCCTTGCCACTGCCGGCTCCTGGGATTGGTCTGTCTCTTCCCGTGGTACCGTCTGTTGTTCTATAATACGCTTTATGAGTAAGACCAGATCGGTGAGTGTGCCCATTCTTCCGTCTTGATTCACGTCGGCGTTGATCTGTTGCTGGGTGGTGAGGAATCTCACTCCCGAAAGGTGCGATGCCAGCTTGACCGCATCCCCTACCTCATAGGCCATACCGTTCTGATTCACGTCGCCGATGATGGTGTTTCCGGCACTCACCAACACGCCGCCGTTATTGAGATTGACCTTATCCTGCCCGAAAAACTCCCCATCCGGGTTGCAGAGGGTGTTGTCGCTGTAATCGAAGCAGTAGAATTCGAGCGGGATGAGCAGCCCGCTGAGATAAGGGTCGTTGGTCACCTTAAACCTCAGGTAGACAACGACTGCGGAGTCCGGCGAAAGCGGCAGGGTGTTGATCTGATTGGGGAAATCGGCGATTCCCACTATCTTCACCTGCCGATAAAGGCCCGCTGCTCTGTCCTTGTAGTAGAAATACTCCCAGGTCTTGCAGCCGGCCACCTCCCTGAAGGTCTCCAGGAAGGTAAACAAGGTGGGATCATATTGTATAAGAAGCTCCATACCGCCTACCGGTTCGGAGTTGACCAGAATGATGGGCACTTCCACTACCCCGCCCAGAATGCACTCCCCCACTCCCAGACTCAGACCGAAGGTGGAGGGGGGTACGACCGTCACCTCCGCTTCTTTCAGGCAGTCCCCACCGGAACGATCCACCGCCCGAAAGGTCACCGACCACGCGCCGGTATCGGTTACCTGCGGGGTCCAGCTGAATATGCCGGAACCGGCGTCGAATTCCGCTGCCGGCGGCGCATTCAGCGCTTCGACGGATACCTCTTCTAAATCCGGATCCGACTTCGTTACCTGAAAGACCAGCTCGTTCCCGGCCGCCACCCGAAGCGGCTGCGGCAAGGTCAATTCGGGATTCCGGTTTAAGTTTATGACGTTTATCACCACCCGCAATTGTTCACTCAGAACACCGTCTGAGACCACGAAGAAGAACACAAAAGGACTCTGATCCGAGGACCAGGGGCCGATGAACTCCGGCGTCCAATAAAGGCTAGCGTTTCCATCTCCCTGCTCCTGGAACGTAGCTGTGGGAGGGGCGTTCAGCACCGAGATGGTGACGGAGTCGCCGTCCGGGTCATCCGCATAGACGCATATCTCAATCGGCTGTCTCTCGCGCACGTAGCAGGTGGTGAACGTACCACCCTCCACGGTTCCTCCCTGAAGCTCAAGGTTGTTCGTGTCCGGCTCCCCTACGAAACAGGAGGCCACGGGATCGAAAACCGGAGCACGGTTCTCACACCGGGATGTGGAGGCGGCCGCCAGAAGCATCCACCCTAATACCAGCGTATATGTCAGGCATTCAGAAAACAGTCCCTTGCGCATTCTTCGCACCCGAACTCTCTTGTTTTACAATATAATCAATAAAGCATTTTTTCCAAGTCTAAAAGTCGCAAAAACCATGCCCGCCAAGGGCTTTTGTTCAAAAAGTGACCAAGCCAAAAGCTGCACCGACACCGGTGTCTTTGCTTATGGAAAACTCCCTTTTATATGCCGGGTTTCGTTCTTTCGCCGGGTAGTTTTGGTTTCGAAAACCCAACCACCGGCGAAGAGAAGAAAACCCTTTGGGCGGGTGCTGCCCGGTTCTTTCGGATTACTGCCAAATATCAAGCAAACAGCTCCTCAACATCTTCTACGCATCGTTCCCCGAAACCTCTAACATCCTGCGGCGATGCTTTAAATCGAGCTTGCGGGAATGCCTATGGTCTCCCTTCGGCCCAACAAAAAAACAGCCGTCTCTACCTTTTGCGGTGGGTCGGCTAAAGAAAGCATCGATTCTCCTCCTGGCCTCAAGCCAAGATTCCGTTTCGGTCTTTTGGATTTTTTCGTCTGCTAAACGCAACCAGATTCTCAAGCTCGCTTGCGTTACGTTAGCTTTGGTTTCCTCTTTTCCTCCTTCCTCGGTGGACTCGGAATCGGTTCGATTTAGAAAGCGAAGGAGGGGAGTTCAAAATCCCCTCCCTCGCTAACGAAGACAATACGATGAAGAATTACTTCATCATAACCATCTTCTCGGTTGCGCTGTTGCCTGCAGCAGTCAGCTTGTAGAAGTAGACGCCGCTGGAAACTTCACTACCGGAGTTGTCCCTACCGTCCCAGGTGATGCTGTTGAAGCCCTGGG
>CAYMNI010000109.1:1159-8567 GCA_964391755.1 uncultured Ignavibacteria bacterium | reverse complement strand
TGAGGGGACATGCCGATATCCTCTTCTTCTCCGGCAGAGGAGAGGAAGCCCTGGACGTTTACAAGAAAATTCTGGAAAAGAATCCGGAGGACTTAGACGTGCTGAAGGACGTTGCCTCCATTTACAGTATGGCCATGGACTATGATCAAGCCCTGACCTACCTGGAGAAAGCGGTTCAGATAGATCCGGAGTATAAAGACGGTCTGTTCAATATAGGGGAAATATATCGGCAGAGGATAAACCAGGTGATAGACTCTCTGGATTCCTTCAAGGACGAGCAGGGAGAGTACTTCAAGGACGCTGAATCTGCAGCCAAAATCGAAGAATTGGTCCAGAAAAAAGGAGAATATCTGAATTCAGCCCAAGCTGCCTACCAGGGGGTCATGGAAATCGACACCACCGATCTTGAAGCCATGGATCGTCTGGCCCAGGTCTATCAGGAAAAGGAGGATTTCGACCAGGCTATGAGTATGCTCCAGATTATAGTCCAGAAGGACAGCACCAACTGCAGAGCCTGGCAGCAGTTGGCGTTTATCTACGCCAGGCGAAACATGAGCGAGGAAGCCAAGAACGCCTATCAGAAAGCTCAGGACTGCGCGAAGGAAAAGCCATAGGAAAGTTAACCGGTTAGCTCTGAAGCGCTTATAAAAAGACCTTTCGGAGCCACCCTTCAGGAAAAGCCCATTCGGCGGGGGAGAAAGCTATCGCTTCTCCCTCGCTTTTTTATGTCCCGCTGCTGCCACAACGGGCTTCTGACATCGGGACAGGTCGCTTTCACCCCGAGTTGAAGCCGACTCTACCGGTCGAAAATCTTCTTTATCGTTGGGGGAAAACGCTCCCTTTCGATTTACCTTTCGGTGTATCCGGCTGCAGCAACTGTGAAGTGCGTTGCATATAATACCACTTAAGATCGGCTCTCAGCATCGGTGCCCAAACTCCCGGACAATCAAGCCGGTCTATTCTCATGCTCACCACGTCCGGCATCACGTTGCCTTGCAATGGGTTGCCAAAACCCCGCTGCCAGGATGCCGACCGGGTCAAACCTGTTTTAACTCAGGTCGGACCGACGTTTCAGCGGCATGTATTTTGCTTTTTTCGAGTATACAAAACAAGGAGGTATGGCGATCGACTGATTGATAAGGAGGAGTAAATGCAGTGTTACTTCTACGGCCTGGTGCATAACGAAGATTGCGAAAACGGAGATGGTGGTGTGGTTTCCTTTTCCATACCCGATCTGGGAATCGTTTTCAGGGCTAAGTTCAAAGGAACTCCGGTGGAGTGCGAATATGCCAGCCTTCTAGCCCTTCTTGAATTCATCGAGATCAACCCCCATCTGTTTCAGAACAAGACGGTGCAGATATTCGGAGACAGCTTCGTGGTAATCAACCAGGTCAACCTGCAGATGGTCTGTAATAAAGATTTGGAAGCCTACAGGAACATGGCTTTGGTTTATAAGAAGAAGATCCCATACAGTCTGAACTGGATACCCAAAAAGGAAAATCCGGCTCAGAATGAGCTTTCTGCAAATTAGAAAATCCTCCTTCATCCCCTTCTGCCAGAAAGAGCCTCCACCGTCCCCCGGAGGCTCTTTTCTATTGACAGCCACCCCCTCTGCCTATAACTTGAACCACAAGGCTGGGGAACCCATCTAAGGCTGCGCATCGCCACTCCGCCGGCCGAATGTCTACTCTGATCGTTTTTGGGCAGAAACGTGGCAAAAAAAATAAAATATGATGAGTTTGTCAGGACCCTCAAGTTTCTATCCGAGGATCCCGCGGAAAAGGTGGGAACGCTTTATCACCTCACCGGGGATGAGGATTTCCTGAAGGAGGAGGTTTGGAAGAAGCTGGCTCGCCTTCTGGTGCCTCCGGAACTGAAGATCTTCAATCTGGACATTCTGTATGGAGCCGAGACCAGCGCCGATGAGATCATAAACAAAGCCTTGACCGTTCCGGTGAACGCCAAGAAACGGGTGGTCTTGGTCTTTGATATGCACAAATTGTCCCTCTTCTCCAAAGACATGCTGCTTGCGTTTTTGCCCAAGGTTCCCGATTCGGTATGCCTCATCCTGCTCTCCCCCAAATCCGCCAAGCAGACCAAGCTCTACCAGGCGCTGGAACGGATTGGAACCACGGTCGAATTCGAGAGGCTATGGGAGAATCGGGTGCCGGGCTGGATTTTGAACAGAGCAAGGGAGCTTGGAAAAGCAATCGAAAAAGGCGCGGTCAGGTCTCTGCAGGACGCGGTGGGTACCAATCTGGCCGATTTGGCCTCCGAGATCGACAAGCTTTTAATCTACGTCGGAGACCGGGATACGATAACCGAACAAGACGTGCTGGTCGCGGTGGGCCCCTCCCGAAGCTACAATGTGTTTCAGCTCATCGATTCCATCGGGGAAAAGAACTGCGGCAAGTCTCTTTTGATCCTGAGCGATCTGATCCTATCCGGGGAAAAACCGGGCGGAATGGTCTATTGGCTGACCAACCACCTGGAGAGACTTATCCTGACCAAGGGCTTCCGATTCGGATCGGGCCAGTCTCTTGCGTCCTTCTTGAGGCTGCCTCCGTTTTTAGCTTCCAAGTATCAGAGACAGGCGCCTAATTTCACCCTTAAGGCTCTGGAGAAAGGCCTTGAGCTTCTGTACCAGGCTGATGTCGACTTAAAGTCCGGCCTCATGGCGGACAGAACCCGGATGGAGCTTCTGGTGTATAACTTATGTCACCTGTAGAATAATCAGAAAGCGCACACAGACAAGGCTTGTCCTGAGCCATAAGGTTCAGGATTGGTTGAGCTTGCGAGATCCCGCCACTGCGGGGTCCTTTTCCGAAGGAAATCCTTACGGACAGCAGAGATTGTAATCAAAGGCAAGATTTATAGGGAATAATTCTCAACTTCATTTGTATCCTATCAGGCGGTAGTGTTGATGAGCGCAGATGAGGGGCGAGCAGCTATAGACGGACAAAGCGACGATGAGCTGATCCGGAGAGCTCAGAGGGGCGATTTACGTTCTTTTGACCTCTTGGTGAGGCGATACCAAAAGAAAGTCTATTTCGCGGCGTACAGGATGGTCAAGAACCACGATGCGGCGGACGACATAGCCCAGGAAACGTTCATTCATGCCTATTCCGCCATCAAGTCGTTCAAAGTGGGCTACCGTCTGTACACCTGGCTGTATAGAATATGTATGAATCTGAGCATAAACTACCTCAAACGGCGGAAGTTCGTCATTCCCGAGAGCCAGTTCGAGGAAGAGACGAGTCCTTTGGATGTGGAGGCGACGGGACCAGATCCACTGGAGTCTCTGGCGTCCAAAGAGTTGGAACAGCGGATCGAGAGAGCCATAGATTCTCTTCCCCCCAAGTATAAGGCGGTGATGGTCTTGAGGATATACGAGGATTTAAGTTACGAGGAAATCGCCCGGACTTTGAAAATATCCTTGGGGACGGTCATGTCCCGGCTGTTCAGGGCCAGAGAACGAATGCAGGAGATGTTGAAGGAATACAAGGAGCAGATGAGTTGAGCTGTAAAAGATTCGACAGGCTGATCAGCCTCTTCCTGGACGGGAGGTTGGATCAGAAGCAAGAGCGGGAGTTGAAAGACCATCTTTCCCGTTGCGAGAGGTGTGGGGAGAAGCTGTCCGTTTTGCAGTCGGTGGAGGAAAAGGCCAGGCGAATCGAAGCTGAGGAACCACCGGAGGAATACTGGCAAACCTTCTCCAGTCGGGTGAGAGAGAAAATCCTCGCCCGACAAGAAAAAACGTCAACTTTCAGCTTAACGAGAGCGCTGGAGAGCGTTTTCTCTTTTTCCCCACTGAAGATCAAGGTCGCCGCCGGGGTAATCTCGGTGGCGTTAGTCTTTGTCATCGGAAAGCTCTACGTGGACTATCGGGGAGAGGAGATACCCCCTTCGGAGAGGGTGGTCAAAGTACAGGAGACGTCGAAGCTTGACATTGCCGAGATGGAGATGGAAGAGGAATCTCCGCCTGTGGAGAGAATAGAAGAGAAGAGGATTTCAGAAAAGCCGGAGACGGCAAAGGAAGGTGCTGCCGATCGTCGCAAAGAAGTCGCACCATCCGGGAAGGGTGAGAAAGAAAAGGGAATCCCCGATAGAGGCAAGGAAGCTCCTCCTGCTGTCGTAAAAGACGAAACAGCCTCCGCACCTGCCGTGCCGGCCGTTCAGATTCCGGTGCCGGTACAAGGGGAATCGGAGAAGCAGGCTGTGATCACTCAACCGAAATCCGCAGGAGCAGGCGTAGATAAAAAGGTCGAGAAAAAGAGGGCTAGGACGGCATCTGAAGAGGAAACGGACACCCTGAGAGTTCAAGACACTCTGCAAGCATTGGAACTCGAAAACGTGCTTGCCCCGCAAGCCGGCTTCGTGAGCGAAAAAGCCCACCTACAGACTGCTGTATACAGATTGGATGGTATTTCGATCCCCAAGATAGGGGAAGCCGATACCATGGTGCAGACGGACACGCTCGACAGAGTGACACAAGTCTGGAAAGCGTACGTCGAGAGGCATCCTGCAGATTCTCTATCCCAAGAAGGGTATTCACAGATAGCAACGGCATACTATCTGTTGGCCAGGGCCAGCCAAGATACCTCCGTCATCTCCGAGGGCTCGAAGCTGATCGAGCAGTACATTAGCCAGACCCAAGATCCTGCCAACAAAGACGATTTGAACCGCAAGCTGAAGCAAATCCAAGCGCTTAAGCAGAAATAGGATTTTCCCTGGAATATCTCTTTTCGTGATCGGTATAAGAAGTAGCATTGGCCTTAAACTGTAAACCTTACACCTTCTTTCGAAGGGAGGTCGGTCATGAAGAGGACGTTGGGATTCGGTTTGATTCTCGCCGCCTGCCTCAGCTCGGCTGCGTGGGCCGACGGTTTTATCATTCCCATGCCGCCCCGGCCGGGCGAACCTATTCCCCCCAGCCTGTCGATCAAGTATCATCACGTGGACATCGAAATCGATAACCAGGTGGCGCAGACCAACGTGGACCAGATATTCATCAACAACCATCATCGCGACATCGAGGGAACTTATATCTTCCCCATTCCACAGGATGCCTCCATCTCCAAATTCTCCATGTACGTGGGAGGGGAGGAGATCAAAGGGAAGATTCTGGATAAAGATGAGGCCAGGAGGATATACCAGGATATAGTCCGGCGGAGGCAAGACCCCGCCCTGTTGGAGTATTTCAAGGACGGAATGTTCAAAGCCTCGGTCTATCCCATACCGGCTCATGGTGAAACCCGGATCAAACTGTATTACTCGGAGGTCCTGAAGCTCTCCGGAGGAATCTGCGGCTACCGCTACACTCTGAACACCGAGAAGTTCTCCAAAGACCCTTTGCAGAGCGTGAAGGTAAACATCGACATAACCTCCAAAATCCCCATCAAGAGTATTTACTCCCCTTCGCACAACATCCGAATAGACAAGCAAGACGACTATCACGCGAAAGTCACCTACGTGGAGGAGAATACCCGGCCGGACAAGGATTTTCTTCTGTATTACACGGTCTCGGAGAAGGATATCGGATTCAATCTTCTTCCCTTTGAAGATGAGAATCATCAGGGCTTTTTTCTGGCCATGATATCTCCCCAGGTGGAGGTCGAGGCGGACAGAACGTCGAGCAAAAACATTATCTTCATCCTGGACACCTCCGGCAGCATGAAGGGAGAGAAGATCAAACAGGCCAAGGGGGCTTTGTCCTTCTGCTTAAACAGCCTGAACAAGGGCGATGGTTTCAACGTGATAGACTTTGACGATCAGGTGAAGAGCTTCAAAACCGGTTTGGTTCGAGCCAACGATCAAGAAATAAGAGAAGCTCTCTCGTTCGTGGACGGCACGGAAGCGGAAGGCGGCACCAACATAAACGAGGCGCTTCTGACCGGCCTGCGGCAAATCGAAGCGGCAGAGGGGCCGTCATTTGTGATCTTCCTGACCGATGGTCTACCCACTGTGGGCGAAACCGACATAAACAACATCCTGAAGAACGTCAAAGACGCCAACAAATCCTCAACCCGGCTGTTTGTATTCGGCGTAGGGTACGACGTTAACACCCGGCTGCTGGATCGACTGGCTCAGGACAATTATGCTGCTTCCGACTACGTCCGGCCGTCCGAGGACATCGAGGTCAAGGTATCCGGATTCTACAAGAAGGTCTCGCATCCGGTTCTTACCGACCTTCAGTTATCCTTCGGGCAGGTGGAGGTCTACGATCTATATCCTAAGGACCTTCCGGATGTCTTCAAGGGATCCCAACTGCTGGTATTGGGCAAATACAGAAGCGGCGGTCACACGGCAGCTACGCTCACCGGCTCGGCCCAGGGGTCCGATGAAAAATTCATTTATGACGTAAGCTTCTCCCCCGATCGGAGTAACGACTTCATCCCCCGGCTCTGGGCCACCCGGAGAATTGGGCATCTGATTGACGAAATGAGGCTGCACGGCGAGAATCAGGAGCTGGTTGAGGAGGTGGTGAGTCTCTCCAAGAAGTACGGGATCATTACCGAATACACCTCATTTTTGGTGGATGCCGACTATCGGCTGGCAGCCCACGATCTGGCGCCACAGGCGAAGAAACGCCTGGAGCTGGCGTCCATGGAGGAAGTGGGAGCGGGAGCTGTGGATCGGTCCAAATCCACCCAGGCATATATGGCCGCGCCCGTGGCTCCTCGAGGGACTCTGGACGCAGAAGGCAAGGAACAAACTGTAGAGAAGATCAGTCAGATCGGCGATCGGACCTTCTTCAGCAAGAATGGGCTTTGGGTGGACAGCGAATTCGAGGGGAAAACCGAGCCGATCAAGATCAAAATCTTCTCAGAGGCTTATTTCAAGTTGTTAAGCGAAGCCCCAGAGGTGGGCAGGTACATGGCCTTAGGAGACGAGGTCATATTCCTGCTTAACGGCAAGGTCGTTCAAATCTCCGAAGACGGAAAGACCGATCTTGCGCCGTCGGAGCTGAATTCTCTGCTGAGACCTTAAGTCTGGCGATTCAAAAATGCGTCCGAGACAAGCCTTGAACCACACGGTTCAGGGCAAGCTCGGACGCTACATTTCTGTGGCAGGTTCAATCTTTCGGCAAGCTCAGGATTCGTCCACAAATAGAACAGCAACAGAGACGAAACAAAGGGCGCCACCAAAGGCGCCCTTTTTCACTCATTCCTCTCACTCTTCCCTCTCCCCGAGGGGGAAATGGAACATCGGGGTCATCCGTTCCATCCGCTTAATCCGTTGACCGGTCTTACGCTTTTTATCCGTTCTATCCGCCCGGACGGGCGCCCGTCTGGGCGTTTCATCCGTTGGCCGGTCCTTTCATCCATTAACCGACCCAGCAGCTATTTAAGTAAAACCATTCTTTTGGTCTCCGAGAAGTCCCCGGCCTGCATTCGGTAGAAGTAAA
>CAYMNI010000109.1:0-1059 GCA_964391755.1 uncultured Ignavibacteria bacterium | reverse complement strand
AAAACCATTCTTTTGGTCTCCGAGAAGTCCCCGGCCTGCATTCGGTAGAAGTAAATGCCGCTCGAGACTATATTTCCTTCCTCGTCTCTGCCATCCCATTCTGCTGAATACGTTCCCGGTTTCATCTCCTCGTCCGCCACGGTCGTCACCCTCTGCCCCAGAATATTGAATATATCGATTCTGACGTGAGACGACCTGGCCAGACTGAACTCGAAGCCGGTGGTCGGATTGAAGGGATTGGGATAATTCTGCGACAGGTGGAATCCTGATGGCCTGTTGCCTTCGGAGTTTTTGATTTCCTCGACTTCGGAGGTATTGAAACACCCTCCGTAGACGTCGGTTCCGGTACCGGACCTGGGGATCTTGCTCACTGCGATGGTGTCATCATTGAAGGTCCCCACAGCCAGATGATTTTCAAGGGGCCACAGGCAGGTGTCTATGCAGATTTCCATATTATCCTCCAGCTTGAAGGTCATGGTGGCCAGCAGAATCCTGCTCCCCTCCCACCAACGCTGGTCCTCAGAACCCAGTGGAACCAGAGCCAACCGGAAATAACTGGTGCCGTCCAGGTTCAACTGTTTGAAGTCCCAGTCCCGACCGGAGAAGTCCCGGGCCATGGAGTACATCCGGTTGAAGATCACCGGATCGGAATTATCGGGCAGATCGCGGAAAATGCTGCGCGCCATGGCGGGGTCAACAAGATTCAGCGAGAGGGTGTTCCAGTAGGTACTGAGGCTGCAGTATTCTGCCTTCGCGGGTGGACTCACAGAGTAGCAGAGAGGAATGGTGAAGCCGATGACGGAGTCCAGATCATTCACCACGTCGCAGGTAATGTAAATGGGCACCCGAAGGAAATAGGGCGGGTCTCCCTGGAGGGGTATATCGTCCGGCCAGGGCTCCACGTACATGGTGTCGCACTCCCCCCTGTCGTTTTCACTCTCCGGACAGGTGGGCCAGACAGCGCTGGTCAGCACAAAAAGGACTATGACTGTCAGAAACACGATTTTCTTTGTCATCCGCTGGGCTCCTTTGATTCTAAGGTTTTGCATCTATTACGCA
>CAYMNI010000108.1:0-8575 GCA_964391755.1 uncultured Ignavibacteria bacterium | reverse complement strand
CTTCTGGCCTGGGCGGACTTCATGGTCTCCCGGGAGTTTTAGGAATCGAATATGAACGACTGGCTGAAACGAATAAACTCGCCTGAAGATCTTAAGCAGATTCCGGCAGACAAGCTGGGCGAATTGGCTCGGGAGATCCGGGAAGAGGTCATCGGCGTGGTCTCCAGAAACGGCGGGCATCTGGCTTCCAATCTGGGAACGGTGGAGTTGACCTTAGCCCTCCACCGGGTCTTCGATTCTCCTGCGGACAAGATCGTTTGGGACGTGGGGCATCAGTGTTACACTCACAAGCTCATCACCGGGCGCAGAGACAAGTTCGAAAAGTTAAGGAAATATCGGGGCTTAAGCGGCTTTCCCACTTGGCGGGAAAGCGACCACGACCATTTCATCGTAGGACACGCCTCCACGGCCATATCCACCGCATTGGGAATGGCCTCCGGGCGGGACCTCAAGGGGGAGAAGTTTTCGGTAATCGCGGTAGTCGGAGACGGCGCCCTGACCGGGGGCATGGCGCTGGAGGGACTCAACAATGCCGGCGCTTCGGGGAGAGATTTGATCGTGATCCTCAACGACAACACCATGTCCATCTCAAAAAACGTGGGAGCCTGGTCCCGCTATCTGACCGATCTGTTGACCGACGAGAAGTACAACAAGCTGAAGGCCGAGGTGTGGGAGATGGTGGGACGGTTCAAGCGTCGAGACAAAATCAGATCTATGGTGGCAAAAGTGGAGGAGAGCGTAAAAGGCTTTCTGGTCCCTGGCATCTTGTTCGAAAAACTGGGCTTCAGGTACTTAGGTCCGGTGGACGGCCACGACATCGGCAGCCTGATACGCACTTTGGAACAGATGAAAGGCCTAAAGGGACCAATTTTGCTTCACGCGCTGACCCACAAGGGGAAAGGTTATAAATACGCGGAAGAGGATGCTCCCCGGTTTCACGGCATCGGCTCCTTCGACAAGGTCACGGGGAATTCGAACGGCAAAACCGGCAAGCCAAGCTACACCGAGGTGTTCGGCAAGAGCCTGCTGGAGCTTGCCCGGCAGGATGACCGGATTGTCGCCATCACCGCGGCTATGACCCTGGGAACCGGTCTTTCCGAATTCGCCAAGACCTTTCCCAAACGTTTCTACGACGTGGGCATCGCGGAACAGCATGCCACCACCTTTGCTTCGGGCCTTGCCTCGCAAAAGCTCAAACCGGTTTTCGCGGTCTATTCCACTTTTCTCCAGAGGGCCTTCGATCAGGCGATTCACGACGTTGCGCTACAGAATCTGCCGGTGGTTCTGGCCATAGACCGGGCGGGACTGGTGGGCGCCGACGGTCCCACGCATCACGGCGCGTTCGATCTAAGCTTCCTCAGGCAAATCCCCAACTGGGTTGTTATGGCTCCCAAGGACGGCAACGAATTGAGGAACATGCTCCACACCGCGGTCAACTATGGCGAAGGCCCGGTGGCCATCCGGTATCCGCGAAGCGACATTCCGGACATACTCTCGGAAGGCTTCGACTCCGTTGAAATTGGTTCCTGGGAGAGACTCAGAAAAGGGGAGAACCTGGCAATTCTTGCCATCGGCTCTATGGTACATCCCGCTCTGGAAGCAGCCTCTGACTTAGAACAGGATGGAATATGGGTGGAAGTGGTGAATGCACGCTTCGCCAAGCCGCTGGATGAGCGGATGCTCCAGTCCCTCCTTAGTAGATTCGATAAGATAATCACAGTGGAGGAAAACGCGCTCTCAGGCGGTTTCGGCTCTGCGGTTCTGGAATTCGCAGAATCCCATGGCATCAGCAAGGTGTCAATCAGGAGGTTGGGCATTCCGGACCGGTTCGTGGAGCACGGTTCAAGAGGACAGCTTCTGGCCAATCTGAGTTTGGACAAAGACGGGATCGTAAGAATGGTCAAGATGGTTCTGAAGCCGGAGGAGGTCCGGAAGAAGGTTCGAGCCCGGAAAGCAAGCCTGTAAAAACGAAAAATATTCTGCGGACTCTCTTCCCGATTCGCGAGATGAAAAGCATAGGGATTATCGCCAATGTCAAGAAGGAGCTCACCAAGGGGGTGGTGGAGAGCATTCTTGCATGGGGCCGTCAGAACCAGGTGGAGGTATTTCTCTGCGAAGAGCTCACGCCGGTGGTGGGTTTTAAGGAAAATTCGCTTCCCAGAGAGAGATTGTGGGAATCGAGTGAGGTTCTTATCTCGCTGGGAGGAGACGGCACCATGCTGGCTTCGGCCAGGGCGGTGGGAAAGCATCAAACCCCGATTCTGGGAATAAATTTAGGAGGAGTGGGGTTCCTCACGGAGGTTAACTCCAGCGACGTTGAAAATACCTTGGACAGGCTGAAGACCGGAGAATACTTCATAGAGAAGAGGATGGTGCTGGAGACGGAGATAGAGGGAGTAAAGAAATCCGACCAGTACGCCTTAAACGACGTGGTCATCGATAAGGGGGAGGTAGCCAGACTCTTCCTGTTGCATCTATACGCGGGAGAAGAGTTCATCTGCTCCTACTCGGCCGACGGACTGATCATCTCCACCTCCACCGGATCGACCGCATACAGCCTGGCTGCAGGAGGACCGATCATCAATCCCTGGATGAACGCCATCATCGTGTCTCCTATCTGTCCTCATACTTTAGCATCCCGGCCCATACTGTTTGCCGAAAATGAAACTCTCAAGGTGGTGGCGGAACTCAACGCCCGGGAGGCGGTGTTGACCATCGACGGACAGGTGGCATTCGGTCTGAAATCCGGCAGTTCGGTTTTGGTGCGCAAGGCCAAACATTCGGTCAGGCTGGTCAAATTCAGGGATAGATCCTTCTACGAGATATTAAGAAGGAAACTGCATTGGGGAGCACGGCCGAAGATTGGAGAATAGGGTCTAAGGGTCAAAAGGTCAAAGGGTCGAAGGGTTCAAGGATTCAAGGGTTCGAGGGTTCGAGAGTTCAAAGGTGGACGTGTTTGTCCGGCGCCTGTTGCTTTAACTTCGAAAAATCCCTCCGTCGAAAACCAAGATCTGGTAAAATGCTCAGAAGTCTACGAATAAAAAACTACGCGCTGGTGGATCAGCTGGAGGTGGAATTCCAGCCCGGACTCAACGTAATCACCGGAGCCACGGGAGCGGGAAAATCGATCATCGTGGGTGCTGCGAACCTGATTCTGGGGGAGAGAGCCAGCAGCGAGGCGGTGAGGACCGGGTTCGACACGGCTGACATAGAAGCCGTTTTTGAGCTGTCACAGGATAGAGCCTTGAGGGAACTGATGAATAAGTTGGGTTCAATACCGCAGGACGATCTGCTCATAGTCCGCCGGGAGATTTCGAGCAAAGGGCAGAGCAAATGCTTCATCAACGATCGACAGGTTACCCTGGGCAGTTTGAAGTCCGTGGGGGACCGAATTGCGGACTTGCACGGTCAGCACGAGCATCAGTCGCTTCTCAACGTGGAGCGGCACGTCGAGTATCTGGACCACTACGGTGATTTCGAAAACGATCTCCTACGGCTGAGAGAGACATACGTCTCGCTTAAGATGAAACAGAAGGAATTGGAGAAGCTGAAATCCGCAAAGATGACGGATGAGGAGAAAAGGCAGCTCTTCGGGTTTCAGATCCAGGAGATCGAAAGGGCAAACCTAAGTTCCGGCGAAGAAGTGAAGTTGAACCAGGAGAAGAAGGTGCTGGAGAATGCCGAGACTTTATGTGAGTTGGCTTCCGGTTTATACCACCAGCTTCATGAACCCGATATGTCGATTCTGGATCGGCTGGGCGCTTTATCCAAGGAGTTGAAGAGAGGTGCGAGAATCGACTCCCGGTTGAAAGAACCGGCAGAAAACTTGGAATCCTCTCTGATCACCCTTCAGGATGCAGCCGGATTCCTCGAGCAGTACAGAAGCAGGCTGGAGTTCGATCCAGACAGGCTGGAGACGATCAGAGAGAGGCTGAACCTGCTGAATACGTTGAAGAGAAAATATGACAAAAGCATAGAACAGATCCTGGCTCACAAGGAGCAAATCGCAAAAGAGTTACGCCATATTGAAAGCAAGGATGAGATCATACGCGACTTAGAAAAGGAAATCAGAGATGTATGTGAGATTCTGCGGAAGCGATGCGTGTCCCTCTCAGAGAAAAGAAAAACCAAGTCCCTCCAGCTTTCCAAGAAGATTCAGGCTGCTCTGAGTGCTCTGGGCATGGACAAGACCAGGTTCCAGATAAGGATAGCCCGGCAGGAGGATGAACACGGACTGGTGGAAATCGACGGCAAAAGATACTTAGCCGATGAGACGGGAATGGATCGGGTGGAGTTTTTCGTATCACCCAATCCGGGAGAAGACCTGAAGCCATTGGCCAAGATCGCCTCGGGCGGCGAGATATCCCGCATAATGCTGGCTTTAAAATCCATTCTGGCAAAGACGGACCGGGTGGACACCATGATCTTCGACGAGATAGACGTGGGGATCGGTGGTGAAGTGGCGTCCGCCGTAGGCAAAAGCCTGAAAGATTTAGCTTCGGCACATCAGGTTATCGTTATCACTCACTTGCAGCAGATCGCCTCGCAGGCCGACGATCATTTCAGGGTTTCCAAGGAAAGCATCAAAGGCCGCACGGTAACCAGAATCAAACGACTGGAGAAAGAGGAAAGGGTGGAAGAGATTGCGCGAATGATCTCAGGGGAGAGGGTGAGCCGGTTGAGCTTGAGCCAGGCTGAGGAGATGATCCAAGACGGCACCTCCCCCTCCGACGATTGAATGTGATCGGCAACCGTCGGATTCATTCGACTCGATCCAGACTCCAGCAAAGGAAAGCACAGATCAAGATATGAAAATTGAGAGAATAGACTTCTTCTTGCTTCCCAACCTTCTGGCCATCTGCCGGATTCTGCTTCTGCCCTTCATCTTTTACTTTTTGGCCCAGGATACTCGTTCGGGATTGATCTATGCACTTTTTTTAATCGTACTGGCGGTGGCATCGGACTTGCTGGACGGTTATTTCGCCAGGAGGCTGAACCAGATAACCGATCTGGGACGAATACTGGACCCGCTGGCAGACAAGCTGGGATTAGGCGCTTCCCTTATTTTCATCATCATTTACCGCGGTTTTCCCGTTTGGGCCGCCGGTCTTTTATTTGCCAAAGACATTCTGACCCTCATTGCGGCCGTTGCCATGGTGAAAAGAAGAGGTTTCGTTCTGATGTCCAACATCTGGGGCAAGTGGAACTCCGTCGTCTGGTTCGTCACGGTGGTCGTCTACATAGCCCGGATCGGAATGCTGCAGCAGTGGTTCTTGGTTATAGCCACCGTTTCCGTCGCAAACTGCATAATCCAGTATTTGAGGCTGTTCTTTGCCGAGTACAGACTTAAAACCACCAATTGACGCTTTTTCTGCCACGTCTCCACATCTACCAAGATGAAGATCAAGTCGATACAAAAGGGAAGCATCGCATTCCGGATCGGTATCTCGTCGGATGACGAGCTTCTCGAAATAGACGGCCATCCGGTGCGTGACCTCATCGATTACAAATTCCTATCGACGGAACACCGGCTGGAACTTAAGCTCCGGTCACCAAGAGGCAGAATCAGAAGGGTGGAGGCAAGAAAACACCCGGATCAGGATCTGGGATTGGAGTTTTGTCCCATCAAGTACAAAAGCTGCCGTAACAATTGCATATTTTGCTTCGTTCATCAGCTTCCCAAAGGCCTAAGAAAGGCTTTGTATGTCAAGGACGAAGATTTCCGCCTTTCCTTCCTGCACGGGAATTTCATCACTTTGACTAATACTTCAGATGAAGATATAAAACGTATAAGCATACAGAGACTTACACCACTTTATATCTCTGTACATACTACCGATGAGGAATTGCGCAGGAGGATTCTTGGCAATGCCAAAATCCCTGCCATTATGCCCCGAATCAGAAGTTTGGCTGAAGCTAAAATTGAGATGCACGTGCAGATCGTACTGTGTCCGGGGATCAACGACGGGAAACATCTGGAGAAATCCGTCGGGGATCTGTCAGCTTTCTATCCATATGTGAAGTCATTGGCTTTAGTTCCGGTTGGCCTTACAAAGTTCAGAAACAAGCTCCCCAGGATTCGACCTGTGGGGAAAATCTATTCCGAGCGGATAATCGAATTGGTCGATAATTGGCAGAAAAATTTCCGTAAGGAACTCGGCGCGGGTTTCGTTTATGCTGCAGACGAGTTCTATACCAAGGCGGGAATCGAAATCCCAAGCAGAAGCTACTATGACGAATTCTACCAGATTGAAAACGGCGTGGGAATGATGCGCCAGTTTTTGGACAAATTCCAAGCAGCAAGGAGGCTACTGCCCAAGCGGTTGAAGAACGACATCAGAATCACTCTGGTAACCGGAGTGTCGGCCTATAAGATGCTCAAACAGATAGTACGAAAACACCTGAGCAAGATCCCTGGGCTAAAGATTCAACTCGTGTGCGTCGAAAACGACTTCTTCGGTCATAGCGTCAGCGTAACCGGTCTTCTAACCGGTAAGGATATCATTGCTGCCCTGAAGAAGAGGAGGAACCCGGGTGACTTGATTCTGCTCCCGCCGGACTGTGTAAATCAGGATGGTGTGTTCCTAGATGATTTGAGTTCCTCTGACATAAAAGCGGAGTTTGAGGTGGAAGTAACTGTTGGCTCGTATGATCTGATCGACCTTATGTCGCGGGCTCTCGGGCAGGGGAAAGACAAAACCCGGAGGTGACGATGGCGACAAGGGGTCGGATGTGTCTTTTACACAGAATCAGGCATGATCTTTTGCGTTATCAGGGACTGCCGAAGCGGGAAGCCGGTTCGGCGGTTTTTTGTTGCTTTTTCTACCACCCACATTATCTTATTTATAGACTAGAATACCAAGCAAGATATAAAAGGTAGTGTTCGGAAGCCTTCTGAATTACAGCGGAGGCTGGTCTTCAGATTCTCTACAAGCCCTGCTGGAGACCTGTTCATTCGTTTAATCCGTTGACCATGCCCATACCGATTGTTGCCATAATAGGCCGGCCCAACGTAGGCAAATCCACCCTGTTCAACCGGCTTCTGAAAAAGCGCGTAGCGGTGGTGGATGATCAGCCGGGCATCACCCGGGACCGGAACTACGCTTTCACCAGTTGGGATAACCGGGGTTTCTACCTGGTGGATACCGGCGGCTACGTACCTTCGAGCACCAATGAGATCGAAAGACTGGTCAAAGCCCAGGCTGAGATAGCCATCTCCGAGGCGGACTTGATCGTGTTTCTGGTGGACGCCAAGGTGGGAGCTCAATCGCTCGACTTGGAAATAGCGAGGATTCTGAAGAAAACCCGCAAGTCGGTGGTCCTGGTAGCCAACAAGGTTGATAATCCAAGAGACGAAAGTGACGTCTACTCTCTCGGCAAGCTGGGATTGGGAGATCCTATGCCGGTGTCCGCGCTGAATGGCGTCAACGTGGGCGATCTTCTGGATCAGATCGTCTCGGGTCTGCCGGAAACAATCGCCTTTGAAGAAGAAAAGGAAAGCATCAAAGTCGCCGTGATCGGAAGGCCTAACGTGGGCAAATCGTCCTTTGTCAATTCTCTTCTGGGCAAGGAGAAGCTGATAGTCTTCGAAACGCCCGGCACCACCAGAGATGCCATCGATACGGATGTCGATATAAACGGGCAACCTTTCACCTTGATTGATACCGCAGGTCTCAGGCGAAAATCCAAAGTCACCGAGAGCCTGGAGTATTACACCACCCTGAGAACCCTCAGATCCATCGAGAGATGCGACGTGTCGCTGATTCTCATAGAAGGTCCATCCGGGCTGGTCAACCAAGACCTCAAGATCATCAGCCAGGTCAACGATCTCCGAAAGGGCATGGTCTTGGGAGTGAACAAATGGGATCTGGTGGAAAAGGACGGTAAGACCGCGGATATCTACACCAAGGAGCTGAAGAGACAAGCGCCGATGCTGAGGTTCGTTCCCTTGATCTACATCTCGGCCAAAACCGGTCAGAGAGTCAGGACGGTAATGGAGCTGATTGCCGGGGTGTACGCTGAGAGGAAGAAAAGAGTGGAGACCAGTGAACTGAACGACAAGCTGGAGAAGGACATAAAAGCCAGACCTCCGGCTTCGGTGCAGGGCAAATACATCAAGATATACTACGCCACCCAGACCGGTGTCCAGCCGCCGACATTTGTTTTCTTCTGTAATTATCCCGAGCTTTTGAAAAAACCATACCTGAGATATCTGGAGAACAGGATCAGAGAGCACTTTGGTTTTATGGGAGCCCCGATTCGATTGAAGGTGAAGAAAAGGGATTAGAAGTCGAAAAAGGGAATTCCCACCTATTCCGCTTGCGGGAATGACGCCTGAGTTTCATTCGGAAGAAATCGAGGTAACCAGAGACCAGAAGACGAGAAATCCCGTCTCTTTTGTCTGGAAAGGGAAGGAGTACGGGATAAAAGAGGTGATTGCCTTCTGGCCCGATTTCTCTTTTCCCAGGTCCGGCGCCAAGAAAAAAAGATGGTGGCAGAGGAGACACAGAAACTACTACCGGGTGCTGACTGAGGGGGACGAGGTTTTCGAGATATACCTCGATCGGGGATCCAA
>CAYMNI010000107.1:0-8586 GCA_964391755.1 uncultured Ignavibacteria bacterium | reverse complement strand
GAAGCTTTCTTGAGCGAATGCCACGCCTCGGATATCAAGCCGAGCTCGTTGTACGCCCCGGCCATGGTCCTGTAAGCTGCTGCGAATTCCGGATCAAAGGCGATTGCCTTCTCCATAAGCTCGATGGTTTGGGCGGAGGAGCCGCCTCCGAGGAAATTCATTCGCCCCTGAACATATTGCTGGTAAGCATCGGTCGAACCGGTCAAGATCTCCGCTGCCTCTCGGTCTGCGTCCTTTGAGATATACTCGGGGGGCAGACCCAGATCCGATTTGATTCTTCTGGTGAGTTGGTCTATCTTGGCGAAGAGGTCGCCTTCACGATGGCATTCGACTCTTCGTGAACTCATCACCAACCCGGTGTGCGGATTCTGAAGTATGGTCGTCACAACCAAACCCTGTCCCGAGGCAGCGAAACTGCCAGTGAGAACGTATTCCACCTTTCCCTTGGTGGCCAGCTTCCTGAGGTCCGCCAAGGAATACCCCCCCTTCTCATTCAAACCCAGCTTGTTGAATATACTCCACACTCTATTCCCGCTCAGCACATGGAGAAATCGTGACTGTCTAAGGTCTGCAGTTATCAATTCTGAGAGCCCGGTCTCCCAGTAAGCCAGCGCGGCATCTTCCGAGTTGTTCTCGAAATAGAGTACGGCAAGGGAGGGTTTGACCGGCGACGCTGTAACCGTAGGTTCCCGAGAGAGAGCCTGCCAGATAATCAAGCCGGCAGCCAACAGGATGCTCATAATCAAACCGGGTACCAAAGCCTTCTTGGGGCTAAAGGATATGGTTATCTCCCTGGAGGTGACCGACTCCCCCTTTGGTTTCTCAATGGCTGTGGCGGGGATACACTTTTCGATGTTGCTTAGCTCTGCTAAGAGCTCTTCAGCTGACTGATATCTGTGTTTCTTATTTTTTTGCATGCACCGGAGAATAGCCCGGCTGAGCTCTTCAGGAATCTGGCCGTTGAGCTCTCTTGGATCTAGTGGTTTGGTAGTGGTGTGCTTGACGGCAATGCTCAAGGGCGTATCTCCGTCAAAGGGAACCGAGCCTGTAACCATCTCGTACAGAATCACCCCCAGCGAATAGATGTCCGACCGTTGATCCACCTCTCTGCCCTCCAGCTGTTCGACAGACATGTATTTGGGCGTTCCGATGATGATTCCGGTTTCGGTTATCCCCTCTGTCTTCAGCGAACGGGCGATGCCGAAGTCCATTATCCGGGCGTTCCCCTCCTTATCTACCATGATGTTCTGGGGCTTCAGATCCCGGTGTACCACTCCCAGCCGGTGAGCTTCGGTTAAGCCTCGACAAACCTGCTTGGCTATTCCGATGGCTTTTTCTGCGCTCAGCAGCCCCATCCTTCTGATGGAGCTCTTGAGATCTTCGCCCTGGACATATTCCATGGTGATATAGTGGAATTCTCCCTCCTTGCCCAGGTCATACACGCGGCAGACGTTTCTATGGGAAATCTGCCGGGCCAGCTTCAGTTCGTTCCGGAAGCGTTCGATGGTCTTCTCGTCAGCGGCAGTCTCGGGGCTTAAAAGTTTCAGCGCAACCTTTTCCTCCACCTCCGTGTCCCACACCTTGTAAACCCTGCCCATGCCCCCCTTCCCCAGTTCCTCTATAATCCGGTACCTTCCGGCAAACATACTGCCGCTGATCAATTGGGTTTTGGCGGGAGGATGAACTTCGGTAGGTGATGCCAAGGATTGTTCCGGCTTATCCAGCTTTGTGGCGCACATGCCGCAGAAGCAGGTATCATCCGGATTCTGGGAATGACATTTCGGGCATTCCATATCCTGCCGCTCCCTCTATGCGTGCAAAATGATAGCTAAATCCCGGCCCCAGTATATATCTATTCTTCGGCGGATTAGTAGTTGGCTTTAGGAAACAGCAGTTTTGAGGAGCCTCGCTGTAGGAATCATTACTGAGGCACTACCTCGCCCTGGTCCCCGGTGCTGCGGGGACAATTCCCGTGGGCAGCCGCATGCCACCTTTGTCCGTGACATTACAGCGATGGATCTGTCGACCCCCTCGAACTTTCTTATCCTTCCAAACTCACCGTACAACTGCGGGGTGGAGCCTGTTTCTACCCGGAAGACGTCACACCGCCTCGATAGTCGAGGGGGGCTTTTTGGTAATGTTGTAAGTTACGCTGACAACGCCTGTCACCTCGCCGGTGATTCTCTCTGCCAACTTCTCCAGAATATCGTGTGCCAGTCTGGTGGGCGAGCCTTCCTTTGCATCTATGCTTTCCCAGCATCTGATCTCTATCTGCAGACCATAATCTCTTTTTCCTTCTCTCGTTCCGGTGACCTTATCCTGGTGCAGGATGGCCAGATACTGAAATGCTCCCGACCCGGACAACTCCTCTTCGACGATGGAGGTGGCCTTTCTTACCGTGACGATTCTTTGTGGTGTTACTTCTCCTATCACCCGTGCTGCCAGAGCGGGCCCGGGAAAGGGCGGCCTGTCGTATATCTCTTTGGGCAGCCCCAGAGCTTTGGCCAATTGCCTTATGGCCGACTTCCTGAGCTGGATCAAGGGTTCTATCAATTTGTAGCCGTACTTCTCCTGCGTGTCGATTCCCAATTGCTCCAGGATGTTATGTTGCCTTTTGACGCCGGCGACGGTCTCCTCTACGTCCGTATAGTTTGTTCCTTGCAGAAGATACTTGGCCCCGCTTCTTTTTACCAAATTACCGAAAACCTCTTTGTAAAAGACCCGGGTGATGGCTTCCCGTTTCTCTTCGGGATCGACAAGACCCTGGAGTGAGTCGAAGAATTGATCTTTTGCATCCACCAGTTCCACCGGCACGTTCAACTCCTTAAACCAAGAGATAACCCTCTGTGCCTCCTTCTCTCTCATCAGGCCGTTCTCCACGAAATACGTCTTAAGCTTGGTTCCCAACGCCTTATGGGCCAACATGGTAACTGCGGAGGAGTCGACTCCTCCGGAGAGCGCATTAATGGCCAGGCCGCTGCCCACGGTGGTCGAAATCTCATTTGTCTTTTCTTCTATGAAGCTTTTAACGTTGAGATCCTCCGTCAATAGCTCCTTTATCTCCATTCTGTTACCTCCTGATTTAATGTTCTGGTTTGAGAGTCCGAGATCAGAGTTCGAACCTGAAAATGGTTACGCCCAATATTCGTGTTTTCCAGCGGAAAGTCAAACTAATTCCTTGTCGTTCTCTCTCACCAGGAATGACGAGGTCGCACTGGAAAGGAGGAGGACTCTTTGACTGCCCAGATCCCCGCTCCGCTGTATATTTGCCAGCCGAGACGCCCCGTTTACGGCAACACCTCCGAATCTGGCGGCTAACTTTGGGTTGAAAAAAAAGAGCTCTTCCCGAGCTCTCGATTGCTGTGGGACAAGAATGCCGGAGGTCGGAATCGAACGAAAAGTTGACTATGAAGAAAGACTGTTTTGTGTCTACGTTAGGGCTACCTGGCCGACATTGATGGCTGTGAGGCCGTTTGATACCTTCAGACCCTGAGCCCTCAGCCAAAGGAAAGGCCGAACCTCGAAGGAGATTCAACCAAATCTTGCCACTCAGGATGGCATCCGTCAACAAGAAGATACGGGACCGCTTTCCCCCGCCAATCCTTTAGGATAGCTTGACTTGAGGCAAAGGAGGTGAGAACCGAATCTTTCTTGGCTCGGTCAGCTATCCTCAGCGACCGTTCTTTTTCTCTACGTCTCTCCGATCAATACCCCGTCATTCTTGTTAACCAGCAGTGATCCTGCAAGGAATCCGCAGAGTTCCTCGAGGCAGGTTCAGTTTTAGCACATTCGTCTCTCACCTCTAAAGATTGAATCTCCCGAGGTCGACACCTGTTTGGTAAGCCGAAAGGAGGTGAGAACCGAGAATGAGAAAGTTCTGGTTTCTCCTGCTGGGCCTCTGCCTGCCCGTCTTCCTCCCGTCCAGTCTGTACGCCTGGAACATGTGTAAGATGTCAGAGGAGAATCTCGACGCGGCTGGCAGAGTGACTTACACCTCCTCTTTCTGTAACTGCGTTGACGGAGATGTGATTACTATTGGGTTCTGGTCACCAGACCCGGAGGTGACACTCGACAGCGTGGTGTTTGCCGGGGCCACGCCGAATTGGGTTAACAATAAAAGCTGGGCCGAGCAGAGTGGAATTGCTCCCTACTCTGCTACGATCGTTCTCCATAAGGTGACCGAAAATACGAATACCGTCTACCTGTGGGTGTACCTCTCTACCGGGGAGCGTGTTGGCGTGAGTGCCCACTTCGAAGTGGCCAAATCTTGGAAAAGACACTCGTGAGCAAATGCTCAGACCGCCGGAATTCTGAACAGCTTCAGGTCCCGGCGGTTTCTGTATGAGAAGTCCGGAGGGAAGATGCCCGCCCTACCAACATAAGCGATACGCGTAGGCGGAGCCTCTGGCTCCGCGAGGTTCAGAAGCGAAGACGACCATCCGCTCTAGCTTGGTGTCCTAGGCTTTGCAGACTACACCCATTCCAACGTCACCCAACTTCTCCACAATCCCATAGTAATAAGCGATTTTGACAACCTCTTTCCCTTCCCGGAAAAGCTCACGTGTTCATGTCCAATAAGGAAGAGTGATCTCCTGATGTCAACGGAAAACGGACGAATGAGTATCGTTGCCGGATACCTGCGAGAAGAGCAAGAAAAACCCCCTCCCGCACCAGCAGAAGGGGGCTTTCGGACCAAAAATCCGACGGTTGGTCAGGTAAAAACGCATCGGTTTCGCATCTGTTGCCCTAATCCTGATCTACCTGGTGTACATGCCGGAGGTCGGAATCGAACCGACACGAGGTTTAGGCCTCACCGGATTTTGAGTCCGGCGCGTCTACCAGTTTCACCACTCCGGCAATTGATTCGATTATACCGCAACGCAAAGGTGAAGTCAAGAAAAAACGATCTTAGTTAGTCCTTCGGCTTTTAGTAGAACCTCCAGTGACTAAACAGACTACCTTTATGTTCATTCTCAAAAACCTGGAAATCATCTAACGACCCTTTCCCATGTATGCTCTGCAGAAGGATGTAGGATTTGATAACCTATGATGAAAAGATACGATTCGACCTCACCAAATATACATGATGAACAGAATTCATGCTGTGGGAGAACCTTATAGTTTGAAGAATTGCCTTATGGACTTAGATGGAAACCAAAGGTATCAGAATCGCAGTGTAAACGTCGTCATCTCATTGGGAGTTGATTTGAATACGATGTTTCCCTTATGAAGCCGCATGATTTGTCTGGACAAGCTTAGACCAATACCAGAGCCGCCCTTTTTGGTGGTAAAGAAGGGGGTGAAGATTTTGTCCTTGACCTCATCCGAGATGCCGAAACCGTTGTCCGTTACGCTGATGAGCACCCTGCCCCGTTCATCCAAACGGGACTGAAGCTCGACTCTCCCATCCCTCTTGCCATCCAGTGCCTCCATAGCGTTTAGGATCAGGTTTATCAGCACCTGTTCTATCAACTGTGGGTCAGCCGTCAACTCAAGACTCTTCGGATCGACCATGATGCTCAAATTTATCCCGCTCTCATCCAACTGGTTTTTAAAGAGCTTCATCACGCGCTCAAGCAGCTCCATGACGGAGAATATCTCGAAATTGGGTTTGGGGATTTTTGTTAAGTTCCGGTATGCATCGATGAAGTGCAGAAGACCCTTGCTCCTTCTCCGAATGGTAGCCGCAGCTTCGCGGATGTCCTCCTTAGTTTCCGTGCTGATCTTCGCCAATTCCTCAGCCTTGGATTCCCCAGACTGTTTGACCAGGTCACCCACCGTGGAGGCAAGAGAGGCTATGGGCGTGACCGAGTTCATTATCTCATGCGTCAGAACCCGGATTAACTTCTGCCAGGCAGCCATCTCTTGTTCGGCCAGCTCGTTTTCGATGTCCTGCATGGAGACTAAGGTGATGGTGCGGTCGGGAATCCTGAACTCGGTCGGATATACGGCAAGGGTTAGGCTTACGTCGCCGTGGTCGACCTTCACCAGTACTTTCTCTCCCGGTCTGGAGCTTGCCAACGCCTTCACCAGACGAGGGGAAAGAGATTCCAATGAATTGATATTGTGGAGGTGAGTTACACGCAGCAATCTCTTAGCCGCGTTGTTGATCAAATCGACCTTACCGATCTGATCGAAAGAAAGAATACCCAAGCCTATGTGTTGGACCAGGGTTTGAAGATACCGGTACTGGGTTTCTTTCTCCGACCGGGCCTTCTGGAACTCCGAGATCACGTTGGCGAAGGCCGCATTCAGATCCTCAAAGGAAGAGCCCCTCTGACCGCTGGAAAAGGCCTGGGAGAAGTCAGAGTACCTTATGGAGGCCAAGAATCTGGTCAGATCGCGGTTGGTCTTCTCCACGTAATGAACCAGTGATATAATTTGAGCCACGACCGCGGCTGCCACGATTAAGCTGGTGGCCAGAAGTGAGGTTTCGCGAACGAGGTAGACCAAAAGGAGAATGGTAGCGGAAAGCAGTATGATCCTCACCAGGCAGATCAGACGAAAGGACTTAAAGACCATATTTCTGCATTCTCCGATAAAGTGAGGTTCTGGTCAGGCCGAGTTCCTTTGAGGCATGAGAGACGTTGCCCTGGTACTTGATAAGAACCGCCCGGATAATCTTCTCCTCCACTTCATCCAGATTGTAAGTATCCAGCGTAACGCCCTCCCTGGCGCCCCTTGAATCCGGAAGGAAGAAATCCTCCGATCCCAGCGAGTCCGAATCGCTCATGATAACCGCTCTCTCTACCGCATGACGCAGCTCCCTGACGTTGCCCGGCCAATCGTATTTCTCAAGCCTTTTTAGAGTCGACGCCTCGATTTTCTTGAGCGACTTTTTGTATTTCTTGCAGTAGACCTCCAAAAAGTGATTGACTAAAAGAGGAACATCTTCGATATGTTCTCGGAGAGGAGGGAGTTTTATCTCCACCGTGTTAATTCGGTAAAGCAGGTCTTGGCGAAAACACCTCTCCTCCACCATCTCATGGACTGGCATGTTGGTGGCGCAAATCAATCGGATGTCAATGGGTACGGGCGTATTGGAGCCCACCCGTATCACGGTGCGATTCTGCAAAGCAGCCAAAAGCTTTGCCTGAAGCGGAAGATGAAGATTACCGATTTCGTCCAAAAACAGGGTGCCGCCTGAGGCCATCTCGAATCTTCCCCCTCGGTTTTCCTTGGCATCGGTGAAGGCTCCCTTCACGTGACCGAACAGCTCGCTCTCGAAAAGGCTCTCCGGTATCGCTCCCATGTCAACCGATATGAAGACCTCATCAGACCTTTTGGACTGGCGATGGACCTCCCTTGCCACCAGCTCCTTGCCCGTGCCGTTTTCTCCCAGGATGAGAACGTCGGCGTCGGTTCCGGCCACCTTGGCGATGTTGGCGAAGACTTGCTGCATGGCCGGGGATTCTCCAATGAAGGTGTGGAATTTCTGGTCGATGTCGGCCGCCAACTGTCTTTCCCTGGACTGGAGCTTGGCCACATCGATTCTGGACCGGCGGAGCCTTATTCCTGCCGAAACGGTTGCCACGAGCTTTTCGTTCTGCCAGGGCTTCTGCACGAAGTCTGTGGCACCGGACTTGATGGCCTGTACCGCTATCTCCACGTCACCGTATGCGGTGATGAGGATAACCACCGCCAAGGGATCGATCTCCAGAATTCGGTCTAGCCAGTGGAACCCCTCCTGCCCACTGGAGACGTCCTGGGTGAAGTTCATGTCGAGAAGTATAACGTCGTAATCATCTTTCTTCAAAAGAGAGGGGATTCTGCGAGGATCTTTTTCAGTGTGGACCACCGATAGATGATGTTTCAGAAGCAGCTGCGCGGCTCGTAACACGTCCTCATCATCGTCGACGATCAATACTTGACCAGATCTGTCGTTGGCCATTCCCGATCTTTCCTTAACCGATTAGGTAATTCTCCCCACCCGACGATTCACTATATACCCTTTTACGTCCGCCTTCAGATGACGCATAAGAATAGCTCTGCTAATGTTATGTACGAAAACGGACACCATTTGTTTCACGGCCGTACACTTTCCAGCGACCTTGCTTTATTTAATTGTATGATTAACAGGAAGTTAACAAACCCGGCATCTCGTTTGCTAAACTAAAGGTCATGAATAAACACGGCAGGCCAAACGACGAGGTTCTTTGGCCCAGCTTTACCGAATCGAGGATGGAAGATGAGTTGCGGGATACAAAAGAGAAAACCCACTCGGGAAACGGTTGCTTGCCTGTCTTGCGCAGCCCTGGTGCTTCTCACCTTGGTCTATACGCTGCTCGCCGTCGGTGGCAGTTGGACTTTATGGATAGAATGGAGCACTGTCAGCGTATGGATGGAGATCAGAATCCTCGATGAGTCATTCTTCGAATTGAGGCTAAATGATGGATCGTTTAATCCAAAAGAAAAGATGGACTCCCAAAAGGATCGCCTGGATAGCCGGAGGAGCAATTCTGCTCTTCGTGGTGGTCTATGCATTGTTGAGCGTGGGCGGCAGTTCCACCCTTAGGCTGGAGGCCGACAAGCTGACCATCTCGGAGGTGGTCTCCGGCGAGTTCCAGGAGTTCATCGCGGTCAGCG
>CAYMNI010000106.1:0-8667 GCA_964391755.1 uncultured Ignavibacteria bacterium | reverse complement strand
AATATACGAAACACAGGCATCAATGCCCAAAGAATCCAACGCGGAGCTCCTAAGGTATGGCTCCGAAGCACATTTCGTCGTTTTGCTTGACAGTGTGGCTTGTGAGGATTAACTTCTCTTGCATGAAAAAGCTCTTCTGCGTCTTGGTCATTGTGGGTCTTTTGGCTTCGCCTTCAACAGCCCACGCCCAGTACGTTCCCACAGGCGAGCTTCGGGGAACAATCGTAGACTACGAAACCGACGAAGCGCTTCCCGGAGCGAACGTGGTGATGATCGGCACGGAATTCAAAACCATAGCCGACAAAGACGGCAGATTCGCTTTTTTCGAAGTGCCGGCGGGAGCTTACCAGGTGCAGGTTCGGCTGATCGGTTATCTGGAGATGCAGCGCGCCGAGGTGGAGGTGAAGGGGGGGCAGGCGACCACCATCCGGATCAGACTTAGACCCTCTCCCATCATTCTCGACAGGGAGATCAGAGTGGTGGGGGAAAGGCCCATGCTGGACATCAAGCTTCCCGCCACCCAGAGGGAGCTTACCGCGCGGGAGTTGGAGTTTGTTCCGGCCACGGATTTAAAAGAGATAATATCGGGACAGGTGGGAGCGATTCGGGACAGAAGCGAGCTTCATATCCGGGGCGGGAGATCTTACGAGAACCTCTTTTTGATAGACGATCTTTTGGTGAACGACCCGTTGAGCAGGAGCGGCTACGGAGTTGCCATCTCCCCCAGCGCCATCCAGCGAATCAATCTGACTTCCGGGGGGCTGAGCGCGGAATACGGTCAGGTCACCGCCGGAGTGGTGGACGTGGAGATCAAGGAGGGAACCGAAGAGCTCGAAGGATGCTTCACCTATAAGACCGACGAGCTGGGATTCGAATCCTCCTCCAGCTTCAACACGGACGTCTTCGATCTTTCCTGCTCTGGTCCGGCGGACTTTGTCAAGTCCGCTCTTTCGAAACTCGGCTTAAAGATTCCGGGTAATTTCTTTTTCTTCCTCGACGGCAACCTCAACCTCTCCGACACTCACCTGAATCATCCGGATAAGCTCTACTCTTCTTCTTTCGGAAAGTCCGGCCTCTCACCCCGGGCGGACAACCGCTTCTCCGGCATATTCAAACTCACCTGGAAGGATCCGGAGTTTAAGCTGAACTTCACCTCCGGCAAATCGGTGGTGATCAACCAGGACAAAAGCGTGCTTTTGACCAGGATCAAGCTCTCCACGTACGGCTACGGCCTTCCTTACGAGTATTCTCACATTTCCGGGAATTACAATACCTTCACCCACGAGTCCAATTTTCAGATTCTCTCTTTTCGGAAGATAATGGGAGAAAGACACCTGCTGTCGGTGAGCCTGAGCCGCTACTTCACCAACCTGCACTCGGACGTAAACGGGAAGCACTGGTCTGAGTACGGCATGCCGGTGGACATCTATCCCTATGAAATCGAGCTGGCTCCGGACAGTAGTTCTTACGTGGTAGTTAAGGGGCCGGACGGATTCTACGATCTGGGGGACGGAGACACCTGGTACGATCATTATCTAGAGACCTACGGGGTGAGCCTCAACTTAATCCGGGTGAACAGCGACGTATATACCCTTCGCCTGGGCCTGTCCGAAGAATACCAGACCATACAAATGCTGGACATCTACAAGCCCTGGCTGGGAAAATACGGATTGGGCTTGAGCCACGATCAGTACAAGGTGTACGCCAACGACGGGTCCATTTACGTGGAAAACCAGTTGAAGCTGGATCGAGCCAGATTCAACGTGGGCTTGAGGTACGACTTCTGGTTTCCGGGCAAATACGTGGAGAGAGCCGTACAGGACACCACCTTGGACTTCATCACGCCGCAGATACGTTCCGCTTTCGAAAGCCAGACCTTCGAGCTTTTCGGCTGCTGGGGAAGAGGGACGCTGAGCCCCCGCTTCGGATTCTCCGCCCCCATCGGCAAAAGCACCAGCTTCTTTTTCAACTACGGCCGGCTCTCCAGACGCCCTAATCCCCAGTATCTTTACGCCGGGCTCTATTCCTCCGCCGAATCGAGCTACCAACTGGTGGGCAATCCCAACTTAAGCTCCGAGCGGGTGGCCTCGTACGAAGTGGGCGTCAAATCGCTACTCGGCGAAAACGACGCGCTGAGCTTGGTGGGCTATCACCGGAGCATATACGATTACATCGCCGCGGCCCGGATAGTCCCGGATACTCTGAAACCGGAAGAGGCTTACCTGGTTTATTTCAATCTGGACTTTGCCTCTAGCCGGGGGGTGGAACTGGAATACAAAAAGAAGGTGGGGGACTTCTTCTCGGGATCGGCTCAACTGGGATTCTCCAAGACCAGCGGGGAGCGGTCCGATCCGACGGACATACTGAAGGGCATCGGGGGAAGATCCGCCCAGGAGATATACGAGGAGCACGTTTTCGATTGGGATAAACCCTGGCAGCTGATTTTGGGAGCAATCCTGCATTCGGAAGAGAACCGGCTGAAGCTTTTTGGGCTGAGATTGCCGCCCCGGTGGGATTTAAACTGCAGCTTCTGGGCTCATTCGGGCCAGAGATATACTCCCTACAAACAGGTCATCTCCGATCAAGAGACGGTGGAGTATGTGCAGAGCGGGGAGATCAATTCGAAGATAGGGAGGTTTTGGTCCGGTCTGGACGTGGCTCTGCGTAAGCATTTCTTCTGGAGGAGTTTGAAATACAGTTTAATTTTGGAGGTAACCAATCTTTTAGATCACAAGAACGTGGTGATCATCAATCCCCTGACCGGGGAGGAATACAAAAAAGACGACGTGATTCCTTACGCCGATTGTGATCCCAACCTGCCGGATGAGAATAACAAGGTGCCGTTGTGGTCGGATCCGTCCAGATACTTGGAACCGAGGCATATTACGGTGGGGATTTCCATCAACTGGTAGAGATGTAGCGTGCGAGCTGGTCTCGCGCGGATGGCGTCGCAGGCGGAGTTGCGATGCTACAGAGAACGGTGGAAGATGAGTAGAGAGTCGAGATGAAAAAAGCGCATTTGTCGATGGTGTTCTTGTTATTGGTTCTTGTTGCCTGCGGGAAACAGATCAAACTGCCGACGGACATTCCCCAGCCTGCTTCCGGAACGACGGACACCACCTATGTGTCGTTGACTCCCGCCTGGACGTCCGCCGGAGGAGTTCTCTTCAGCCAGCCGCAGGACGTGCACGTGGGTTTCGACGGGCACGTTTACATAGCGGATACCGGCAATGACAGGGTGGTGGAGATGAACCAGGCAGGCGATTTCGTCGCCCAGTACAAGGGGATCGAAAGGCCCTGGAGCGTATCGCAGGACAGATTGCTCAGACTGCAGGCCACCGGAGGCAACACCATATACGTCAAACTCAAAGACCGGCAGGCTTTCGATTGGTTGTATACCTCGCCGGACTTCTACGACAGCACCATGGTGATCCGGCCGGACACCTTGATCGACACTGCCATAGTCTCCCCGGACAGCATGGTCATAGACACTTTGACCGGTTTGCTCGATACCACCTACGTGGTCGACACTCTCGAGACCCGCTACAAAGCCATTGCCGCCGATCCCCGCCCGGTTTCGGGTTACGCGACCTACTTCGTATGCGATTACACCAGAGACGAGATCGTGCGCTTTGTATTCTACGAGCCGGATCAACTTTACAGCCTGGGCACCGCGATTCCCACCGGTTTCGATCTGGCCGAAACCAAGTATCCCACCGGAGCCTTCACCTATCTCATCACGACCGGATTCAGGCTCCTCTTCTGTCAGAGCCTCTCCTACTTTTCGGTACAGCTTCTGGACGGAGAGAATCTGCTCCCCGTGATCCCCCGAACCGACAGCTCGGAAATCTATTGGCAGGGAACCTTCGGCCGGGCGGAAGATGTCGCGGTGGATGAATATGAAAACATCTTCGTTGTTGATGTCGAAGAGCACGAAATTCGTAAGTTCTCCCGAAACGGGGTACATATTCTCTCCTTCGGTGGGGAGGGAAACGGAGAGAAACAGTTCAAGAATCCCATGGGGATAGCTTACGCCGATAAGATCCTCTACGTGGCCGACACCGGCAACGACCGTATTCTGCGATTCATGCTTTCCAACGATCTTCCTCACTAAGCGGAGTTTCCAACCACAGGAACGATCCACCCAGGTTGAATTGTACTCAGCCGATGTCAGTGTTTATGGAGCCAGAACCTGGCTTTAGCCAGGTTCTGATCATCCCTAACCATTCTGAGTTGTTATTGTTTTACCTTCAGAATAAGATAATCGTAACTGCCTAAATGCGTTGCCATAATGGCACCAATATAGTCATAATGACGTATCTGATGTCATAATGGCTGATTTCTTCAATCGGTGTAATCTTTAATGAAATAGTTAAGTCTTTGTAAAACAACAAGTTTATATGATTGGCAAAACCTGGCACGGCTATTGCGAAAGGAATTAAGCGAAAACGAGATAATGAGATCAAACGGAAGACCAAAGTATGAAAGGAGGAATGAATCATGGCAATCACCAGATGGAGACCCTTCAGGGACGTGGTGAGCATCCAGGATGAGATGAACAAGCTGTTTGACGACTTCTTCGGTCGTCCGGTCCTGAGGACTGAGTGGACCGAAGGCGTATGGAGTCCCAGCGTGGACGTCTCCGAAGACAAGGACAACGTGATCATCAAGGCGGAGATGCCGGGGATGAACAAGGACGACGTCAAGATATCCATTCAGGACGGGGTGCTGACTTTGAAGGGGGAGAAGAGGCAGGAGAAAGAGGAGAAGGACAAGAATTATCATCGCGTTGAGAGAAACTACGGCTCCTTCTGCCGCTCCTTCCAGCTGCCCACCTCGGTCAAAAGCGACAAGGTCAAGGCCAGTTACAAGGACGGAATGCTGTCCATAGCGTTGCCCAAGACCGAGGAGGTCAAGCCGAAGGAGATACCGATCAGCATCGACTAACGGAATCCCGGGGGAGGAGATATGGTCTCCTCCCCCGTCTGACCGTGAAAGCAATGCCTGTTTCTTTTTTCTCGGATTCGGTTTGTGTGGGCCAATATCGATTAAGAGTATCGGACAACGCCCGGCGAAGCCAAAACCGCGGAAGCAAGCTTCCGCACTCCAAAAGCCGGACCTCGGTCTACGAAGATTCGATCCGGACCAAACATGGACAATAAGATAGGGTTCTACAGAAAATCTGAATTTGAAGAAAGGAAGTGATGAGCATGAGTAAAATCATAGGAATCGACCTGGGAACCACCAACTCGTGTGTGGCGGTGATGGAGGGTGGAAATCCGGTGGTCATCCAGAACGCGGAAGGATCCAGAACCACGCCCTCGGTGGTGGCCTTCTCCAAGACGGGTGAGAGGCTGGTGGGACAGGTGGCCAAGAGGCAGGCCATCACCAACCCACATAATACCGTCTTCTCCATCAAGAGGTTCATGGGCAGAAAGTACAAAGAGGTGGAGTCGGAGATAAAGACGGTTCCCTTCCAGGTAGTAGAAGCTTCGAACGGCAATGCCGGGGTGAGGATCGAGAACAAGGATTATTCGCCACCGGAGATATCGGCCATGGTTCTGCAGAAGATGAAACAGACGGCAGAGGAGTATCTGGGCCGGAAGGTGACCCAGGCGGTTATCACCGTGCCGGCATACTTCAACGACAGCCAGAGGCAGGCCACCAAAGATGCAGGAAGGATCGCCGGTTTGGAGGTGAAGAGGATCATCAACGAGCCGACGGCAGCATCTTTGGCCTACGGGCTGGACAAGAAGAAAGACGAGAAGATAGCTGTATACGACTTAGGCGGAGGAACCTTCGACATCTCCATACTGGAACTGGGGGAGGGAGTGTTCGAGGTCAAATCCACCAACGGCGACACCCACTTAGGCGGAGACGACTTCGACAAGCGGGTGATCGACTGGATAGTGGTCGAATTCAAAAAGCAGGAGGGGATCGATCTCTCCAGAGACCCCATGGCTTTGCAGAGGCTGAAGGAGGCCGCCGAGAAAGCCAAGTGCGAGCTTTCCAGCACCATGGAGACTTCCATCAATCTCCCCTTTATCACCGCCGACGCGTCCGGTCCCAAGCATCTGAACCTGACTTTGACCCGGGCCAAGCTGGAGCAGTTGGTGGACGATCTGATCGAGAGGACCGTGGAGCCGTGCAAGCAGGCTTTAAAGGACGCCGGTTTGTCCGTCTCCGGTATAAACGAGGTCATCTTGGTGGGCGGAATGACCAGGATGCCCAAGGTTCAGGAGACGGTGAAGCAGCTTTTCGGCAGGGAGCCGCACAAGGGGGTAAACCCGGACGAGGTGGTGGCCGTGGGTGCCGCCATTCAGGGCGGAGTGTTGGCCGGCGACGTCAAGGACGTGCTGCTGTTGGACGTCACTCCCCTGTCGCTGGGCATCGAGACTTTGGGCGGGGTTTTCACCAAGTTGATAGAAAGGAACACCACCATACCCACGCGCAAAAGCGAAGTATTCACCACGGCCGAGAACAACCAGACCTCGGTGGAGGTTCACGTTCTGCAGGGGGAGAGGCCCATGGCCTCGTACAACAAGACCATTGGCAGATTCCATTTGGACGGCCTGCCGCCGGCACCCAGGGGAATGCCGCAGATCGAGGTGGGCTTCGACATCGACGCCAACGGCATACTGAACGTCTCCGCCAAAGACAAGGCCACCGGCAAGGAGCAGAGCATCAGAATCGAAGCCTCCAGCGGTTTGAACCGGCAGGATATAGACAAGATGGTGAAGGAGGCCGAGGCGCATGCGGACGAGGATAAGAAAAAGCGTGAGCAGGCGGACGTCAAAAACCGCGCCGACCAGATGGTTTTCGAAACCGAGAAGGGCTTGCGGGAATACGGCGACAAGCTGGATGCCGACACAAAGGCCAGGGTGGAAGCAGCCGTGGCCAGGGTAAAAGAGACGCTTAAGGGAAGCAGCCCGGATGAGATCAAATCGGCCACGGAAGCGCTGACCGCAGTGTGGCACGAGGCGGCCGGTAAAATGTATCAACAGACCCAAACCGGAGCATCGGGGCAGCAGACACAAGAAGCGAGCACCCAAACCGGAGCATCGGAGCAAAAGAAGACCGAGGACGGCGAAGCGGTTGACGCCGACTACGAGGTGGTAAGCTGAGGGCGTTAGCCAAAATCTGGGTCCCAGATAGGGCAAGCGGGTGCGCTCGTCCGAAGGGGGCGGGTGCCTCGCTGGTCTAAAAAGGTACAGGTGACCGACATGGTATATAGAAGCGCAACAATAAATGTGATAGAAAACGTATAATTTATTTATGGTCTAATGACCGAGGAGGTGAAGATCTGTGCCCAAGCACTTGAAAGACGTGGAGAGACTGAAGATCAACAGATATAAACAGGTGATCATCGCCGCCAAGTTCGCCAGAGAGCTGAACTCTCAATTGCATCGACACTCGGAGCCGTGGCAGGCGGAGGGAATGCAGGAGGAGAAGAAAAATCTCCCGGCATCCTCCAGGATAGCCGACGAGGCTTTAGAATCGTTGATCCAGGGGGAGATTGACTATGAGTAGCATAGTGGTCCGGGGAACATGCGAAGCTGCATATATTTTTGACGCAACGAAGCTTCCAACGTCCTGGGCCCGGATGTAGGAGCACGAGATATGCCTACTTACGAATACCAGTGCCAGAGCTGTCATCACCGCTTCGAGAAGTTTCAGAAGATGACGGACGAGCCGGTCAAAACCTGTCCCGTATGCGGCGGGGAGGTCAGAAGGTTGATCTCCGGAGGCGGCGGTCTGTTGTTTAAGGGCAACGGCTTCTACATTACCGATCATCGCAGCGAATCCTACAAGAAAAGGGAGAAAGAGGAGAAAGGTTTACCCTCGAAGGCGGACGACAAGAAGGAGAAAAAGGAAACGACTGCGAAAAACTAAAAATCGCGCAGATAAAAGGAATCATTCTCAGGCGACAAGGCGGGAGTTTCTCTCGCCTTTTTGCGTTCCGGTACTTTGACCGGAAGAGACGTTTTAAGGTTTGCCTTAAGGAGAATACTTCGGTTTGGCGCACTTCGAGCGATGTTGACAAAACGGTTTGGTCTGATTATTATAATCTGCCTGCTATTTGCAGAATGGAAAAGAGGAACGAAGAGTAAATGGCTCAGAAAGACTATTACGAGATTTTGGGGTTGAAAGAGAGCGCCTCGGATCAAGAGATAAAGAAGGCTTACAGGCGGCTGGCCAAGAAGTATCATCCCGACTCCAATCCCAACAACAAGATGGCGGAGGAGAAGTTCAAGGAGGTCTCCGAGGCCCACGAGGTTCTGAGCAATCCGGAAAAGAGAAAGCAGTACGACCAGCTTAAGAAGATGGGGCAGAGCAGATTTACCGGCTTCGGAGGCGAAGGCGCCAGGGGCTACGAGGACCTGTTCGCCCGAAGAGGAGGTAAGGGCAGAACCTTTACCTTCGAGGATCTGGGAGGCTTCGGAAATCTGGGTGACCTTTTCAGCAATATCTTCGACATGGGAGAAACCACCCGCAGGCAGAGATGGGGGCCGCAGAGGGGAAAGGATCTGTATGCAGAGGTGGAGATACCCTTCGACCTGGCCGTCTCCGGCGGAAAGACACAGGTGGAGCTCCGGAAGGAAGAGGTTTGCCCGGTCTGTAACGGCAGCGGGGCCAAGCCGGGAACGTCCATGTCCACCTGCCCGG
>CAYMNI010000105.1:0-8694 GCA_964391755.1 uncultured Ignavibacteria bacterium | reverse complement strand
CAAAATAAGGAATCCGACAGCGGATCAACACGTTGGCATAAAGCAACAGATTAAGGATGTTCAGTTATATTTATGATAGTCAAAAGATTATGTACACGAGTACTGTCTCTTTCTGTGAGCGGGACATGAGACTAATTTCACACAGAATACTCAACACCGCAAAGAATGCGCTTATCCTGATCTGCTTTCTGCTGCTTTCGGCCGTACCCGTACAGGCTATCCGTTGGCCCTTCGGAGCAGGGGACGAATCGCTTCCTTTGGGAAACAATTACGGCGAGTACCAGTATTACGGAAGCTATCCTTACCTCCATCCGGGTATAGACATCATGCAGTTCGCTGGTGATCCGGTTTATGCCGTCAAATCCGGCATCGTTAAGGCAGTGCTCACTACCTCCGGCGATTATCACTGGAGGGTGGCTGTGGGAGACTCCGCCGGCTCGGGATGGTGCGACGGCTGGCTTTACGCTCATCTGGACCGGTATACTATTCCGGTTCAGGTGGGTGACACTGTGGAGGTGGGAGACTATCTGGGCGATTTGGTCTGGTGGCCTGTGGCCGGATTTCACCATCTGCACTTCGTTAAGATCAGAAACCAGGGCACATCCTGGCCGTCCGATTGGAAGTTCATTGCCAACCCCTTGGATGAGCTGGTGCCCATCGACGAGCCTGATCCTCCGGTTATCGAGAATGCCAGAGAGGATGCCAAGTTTGCATTCTGCTACAACAACAGCCATTACTATTTCGATCCCGGCGCTCCCCTTTTCAGCCAAGTGGACATCGTCTCCAAGATATCTGATCTGACTCTTCACCCCACTTGGCAGCTCATTCCCTACCGGATCCAATACTCCATCTTCAACGATAGTATGTATTATGGTCCGGTCACCTCCTTTGTATTCACCGATACTTTGTATTGGGACCAGAACGTAAGCGTGATCTACCAGGACGATGAAACGTGCGATACTCAGGGTGACTATGATTATCGGGAGTTCTTTTTCATCCTAACCAACACGGACGGAGACAGCGTGGTCGAATCATCCGATTGGGCCTTTGGTTGGAACACCGAAGAGTTTCCCAACGCTTTCTATTGGGTCAAGGTCACCGCTTCCGACCGATACGGCAATTCAACCTCCGACAGCATGCAGGTGGAGGTTGAGAACTATTTCCAGGTTATGGGTAAGGTGGGACTGTCGGACAGTCCGCCTGACTCCTCCGGCACCCTGATTGAAATTTCGGAGCTGGCCGTCTCAGATACCACGACCAGGGACGGGGGTTTTATTTTGGACGATGTGGGAGGTGGCTATCATAACTTCAGAGTGAGTCATCCCGGTTATGTGGACCTGGACACGCTGGTGCAGGTGCGGAGCGGAGCAGATTATCTCTTCAATCTGCAGGTGGGATCATACGTCACGGGAGATGCCAACTACGATCAGCAAATAGACTTAATGGATGCTATTTATGTCATAAACTATCTCTTCAGAGGTGGCCCTGTGCCCATCCCTTTCTTCTCGGGAGATACCAACGGTGACGGCATAGTGGAGATCTCGGATGCGATCTATATTCTGAACTACCTTTACCGGGGGGGACCTCCCCCCTAATCCTAAAGGTCTGCCAACGGCAGGTTCGAAAAGCCAGCCCCAAACCACGAGGTAAGCTATGAAGTCGTACATATCGGTTTTGCTGTTGATCTTAATTCCCTGCGGCGTGAGTTTAGGACAGATTCCCTTGGAGCAGGCACCCTTTTGGCAATCGGTCGAGACCGGCGTCTATTCCACCGGCGCCAATTGGGGGGATTTGGATCACAATGGGTATCTGGATTTCGCCATATCCAACGGAAACGACATGGCACTCGCTCCCAACTACGTCTATTTCAACTCTGGTGACAGCTTGGAGACCTATCACTGGTGGCGGTCCATCAACACCGATTATTCCGGACACTCAGCCTTAGGAGACGTAAACCAGGACGGATACTTGGACTTCGCGGTTTCCAACTATATCTCCAGCGGATGGAAAGCCTCCGCCGTGCACCTTTATCTCAACGACGGCAGCGGTTGGCTGGCAACTCTCCCCTCCTGGAAATCCGCCGACTCCTTGCACTCTTTCGCCTGCGCCTTCGGGGATGCGGACGGAGACGGAGATCTGGACCTGGCCGTGACCGGCGGAGAGTCCTACCATGAGATTCAGGAGCCACAGCGGATCTACTACAATATAGACGGGACTCTGGAAACCACCCCTTCGTGGACCTCCACCGACAGTACCCCTTGCTACGACGTGCAGTGGGGGGATGCGGATAACGACGGAGACCTGGATCTGGCTTTCATTGCGTCCATAGGCCCCATCTTCGTCTATTACAATTACGGCGACTCCATCGAACGAACCGCCTCATGGAACTCCGGGGGATACTACGACGGCAATACCTTAGACTGGGGCGACATGGACAACGACGGCTGGCTGGATTTAGCCGTGGCCAACAACTCACAGCTGGGCCAACCGGGGTATTTTCAGGTATATCACAATGTGGCGGGCACACTGCAGACTACTCCCATATGGCAATCCGGCACTCAAGGATACGGTTCATCCGTCTCCTGGTGCGATGTGGATGACGATGGGGACAAGGACCTGGCTGCAGGTCGGTGGTGGGGGTATTCCATGATCTACGAGAACCTCGACGGCATCCTGACCACCAGCCCCGCCTGGCAATGTTATTCAGCCTACCAGTGCGTGGTGGAAGAGATGGTCTGGGCCGACCAGGACGGGGACGGGATATTGCATATCGTGGGAGAAACGCATCCAGGTGACGGGATCAAGAAGGTATTCTATTTAGATCACTATCCGGCCCATTCGCTGTTGCAGGTGATAGCCGACGGAGATACTCTGGATATAACGGAATACTGCCACAGTCTGGCCAACGGCTGGGTATCTGTCGCCAGCGCCCCCATTTCCCAGATAGCTTTCGACTACTACTACTCTTTCAAGCCGGACTTAGGCGTGAGCAACTGGGAAGGGGCGAATATGATCTTCAGAAACACCGCTTATGCCCGTCAACTAGGGGACGTCAACGGAGACGGGAAGGTGGATGTGGCAGACCCGGTGTACTTGCTCAACTATCTCTACCGGGAAGGAACGGCGCCGGAGCCATTACGTTTGGGAGATCCGAATGACAACTGTATAATCGACCTATCCGACGCGATCTATTTGCTGAATTACCTGTACAGAGGCGGCCCTGCTCCGCTGCCGGGCTGCGCTTGAGGCGTTTCCTTGAGCCGAGAGACCCATGGGCGGAGCTTGTGCTCCGCCCTTCCTACTTTTTCAGGGATTGTGAATGTGGTGCCCTTCCTTCCCTTCCCCTTTGTCCTTCTTAACCACGGCACCGATCAGAAGAGCGATTCCTATGACCACCAGGACCAAGGGCCACATCTCTCCGAAATCAGGGATGATCCGGAGATTGGAGAGAAGAAACACAACCCCCAAGCCCAACACTATAACTCCTCCGATCACCATCCCGTGACGATCGTCTTTCTCGTGTTCTTGCGTCATGGTTCCTCCTTTTTCGTTTCAATTCTTTTTACGGCGGCACTACTTCTTTAGTTACAAAACGTTAAAATATAGCGAAGAATCCGAACCCTTGAGCCGATCAAAGAAAATGAGCTTTGGAAAATCCGGGAAGCAGACCTTTCAAGGTGTCAGAGAATTCGAGTACGCAAACATTGACGTCCATTGTTGTTATAACTTTCGACCATGAACTTACTTCTTCCTATCATAAGATTTCTCTTGACAGAAGAAACTAAAGGGGTATATAATCAGTCGCCAGAATCCGGTCGGCATCTCAACCATTTGCACAGAGGTCGTCCGGAACGGCCTCCTTTTTGTGGAGTAAACAACGTCACTTCATGAGGAGGTGAGAATATGAAGTGTGCCTCTTGCGGAGACACGATCAAGGGCGATCCCGTATGGGTGGATGATTTGCCCTACTGCTGCGAGGAATGCGCAGACATGGGTCCCTTTGAAGAGGAGGAAGAAGAAAGGGAAAGAGAGGAGTCGTGGGAAGAATAGTCACACTCATCAAAGCCAAACTGAGTGCCGCCGGTGTCTATTCAACCGAGCGGCTGTAAGCCCACCATCAATGTTTTTGCCTCCAGAGGAGGTGAGCAGATTGGCAGTAAAGGGTTACGGAGGCCGTAAGCCCTGCGGCACGACCAAAAAAGGAACGAAAAAGGCTAAGGGAACGAAGAAGAAATAATCGGTACCAAATGTGATCTGTCAAGGCTCTCAAGCTGCGTGCTCGGGAGCCTTTTTTTGTGCTCAAAGGCGTCGTTTTAAGGGGGTATCATCTAACACTGATGCTTCGCCTGCGATTCACTTCGAGAGGACTCCACGCGAGACAAACAGAGATGAACATCATGTGATTGCCCTCCTGTACTTTCTTCCTAAATTGAGCCTTGAGAAAAAGGAAGGGTCAATGAAGGAGAAAAGTAAAGACAGGCGCTTTGGTGAACACTTTGTGGATTACCGTCCCTGTTCTCTCTCCCCCCGGAAGACAAAAGGAGCCCGAATTCGTTGTCTGAACTGGATCGACGAGCTCTATGGAGTCCCAGATCGGGAACTGGAGAAGAGATCGACACGAGATCGTTCCGACCGATCCGTTGCCCCGGAAGCTGACGAGTGGATCAACCTTGAGGTAAGAAATGCGGTAGCCAGACTTCAGCCTGACGAGAAGCGATTCGTGGAGCTGTTCTATTTCGAGTTCAGGAGCTACCAGGAGATTGCCCGTAAGCTGAGGAAAAGAATCCACTGGCTGGAGAGAATACATAACAGGGCTCTGGGCAAGCTGCGATTGCTTTTGGCGGACTTCGTCAAAGAGCGCTTTGGCCTCGACGTCCCGGAAGACACGGACTGTGTAATCTGTCGAAGTCCACATAGGCAGGAATTGGATAGGCTGATACGACTTAAGAAGGAAGAAGAGACCTACTCCCGGCTAATTAGGGTGTTCAAGCAGAGATACGGCGTTGATGTGACAACCCCCCAGGTGATAATCGGACACAAAAAAAAGCACATGGTTTGAGGGGCAGTAGGAAGATTACAGTCGGCAGTACGCAGACACCAGACAAAAATCTGGACTCGGGCAGATTTCAGTTATTGAGTTTCTGAAATGTTGAACCCTTGAACCTTTGAACTGTTGAACCCTTTTTCCCCAGGAGGTCCAAATGACCAAAAGGATCACCAAACTTCGAGGCGAACACTGCCTTAACATTTTTGTCTCCTATCAGCTCAAGGATCGGATTATGAAGCTTGCGGAGAAATACGACCGCACTATGACGGACGTGGTGAGAACTCTTATAAGAATCGGCATTCCGGTAATGGAAGGACTCAGCGAGGCAGAGGAGAGAATGTTGAAGGACTCGGTCGCTTTTGCCCGGAAGTTGAGAAAGGTAAAACAGATGAAGATAGAGGAGGAGGGCTATGAGAACGATCAGTTGACGAGCCAAGTTTAGCAGAATAAATCTGCCCCAATAATTACTATTATCGAGACTAACCGGATCATGCGTAATTATAGTTAACATACAGGAGAGTCGCCAAATTCTCCCGACACAGTCGGGAGGAGCGGAGAACCCGAGCGCAGCCTGGCTCATATGGACCGGACTACTGGGGTGAATCCCCCGCCAGCGGTGGTGGTAGGGTTAGCTCTTAACCCGAACCCGACAGCTAACTTCGTAGGCGTTAAGAGAGGAACCGTCAACGGACTGAGACATAAGTCGACGGATCAAACTTATGTAATAGATGGTTGATCCGTTCAATCCGTTGACCCAGACTGAGACCAGAAAGTTCCCCTCTGGTCTTTTTTTGTTGAAGGGGTAAGAAAGCCATGTCCACTTCAGAGTTGCCCGGGCAGGGAGAAGTTGGGCTGAGAAGGGACGTCTCCATTTGGGGATCGTATATGTGGGGCTTCGCCGACGTAGGCGCAGATACCTTTGTGGCGCTGGGTCTGGTGATGTCCTATGCCCAGGGTGCAACCAGCTTGGTCTTTGCCCTTGCCGGAATCGTCTACATTATGATAGGTTTGGCCTATACCGAGCTTGCCTCAGCCTATCCCGTGGCCGGTGGCGGACCCTACTTCTGTCTGAGAGGTTTGGGGGATTTCTGGGGATTCGTGGCAGGCTCCGCCCTTCTGTTGGACTACACTATTGATATCGCTCTATTTGCCACAGCCTCGTCCGGCTATCTCAATTTTTTCATGCCCTTCTTCTTAGGCCGGGGTATAGAATCCTTCGTGACCAACATAGGCCCTTTCCATCAGGTTAACCCGGTATGGTGTCTGGAAACTCTGCTGTTGATAGGTATGCTAATTTGGCTGAACGTGAGAGGGATAAGAGAGTCCTCTTTTCTGAATGAGGCCATCGGCGTGATAGTCATTCTGACCGAGTCTGCCCTAATCATCATCGGCTTCCTTTTCGCCTGGAGACCGGAGCTGTTGGCGCTGCAGTGGAAGACACAATTCCCGTCGATGAACAACCTGATGTACGGTTCCTCTCTGGCAATCATATCCTTTGTGGGTTTAGAATCCATCTCCCAGGCCGCTCAGGAGACCCGTCGTCCTGCCACCATCATTCCGCGGACATCCCTAACCCTGATATTTACGGTGTTCATCTTTGCCGTGGCCTTCTCCACCCTGGGCCTGGGAGTGCTCAACTGGCAGGACTTCGCCAAGAACATCGACAATCCGGTAGCTGTACTGGCACACGCCCTGCCTTTGATAGGATATGCCGCCGGGCCGTTTGCCGCCGCCTTGGGTGCTTTGATCCTGTTCATATCGGCCAATACCGGCGTCATGGGGGCTTCCCGATTGACCTACTCGTTAAGTCAATTCAAGATCATCAGCTCCTGGTTCGACAAAGTGCATCCCAAATACCGAACGCCCATTCGCACCGTTCTGATCTTCTCCGCCATCGGGGTGATCGAAACCATCCTTTCTTTTCTCACCCCGTCGGCCATGCACACCCTGGGGAATATGTATGCTTTCGGAGCTACCCTGGGTTATACTATGGTCTTTATCGCGCTGATCAAACTGAGATTTAGCGATCCCTATTCGCCCCGCCCATACAGGGTGCCTTTGAATTTGGGTTTCAGATACAAGGGCAGAAAGGTGAGCCTGCCCATTATCGGGATAATCGGGACCTTGGGGGTAGCCGGCATCCTCTTCGAGGTGATCTGGACTCACACCATCGGAAGAATAGCCGGTCCAGCTTGGATCCTTCTATGCTTTGCCTACTACGCCTGGTACCGGAGAAAACAAGGACTTCCGATTTTCAGGAGCGTTGATCACGACTGGGAGAGAGAGCAGATAAATGTCTTGACCTCGGCGGAAGAATTCGATTTATTGGAACGATACAAACTGGCTCTCGCAGAGAGAGACAAGAAGAGAGCTGAACTGAGATGAGCTTGGTCGAACGTAGTAAGTAAATCAAGTCCGTTCTTCCCGGCTCCGAGTTAAAAACCACGCATAGCTGATGGCTAGTGCCGTAGAAACGCCTCCTGGCCAAGGAAAATCCGAACTCAGGCGGGACGTCTCCGTATGGGGCTCCTACATGTGGGGGTTTGCGGATGTGGGAGCAGACACCTACGTAGCTCTGGGCCTGGTTATGGCTTACGCCCAGGGTGCCACCAGTCTGGTATTCGCCCTGGCCGGGATTGTATACATAATGATCGGCTTAGCCTACACCGAGCTGGCGTCGGCCTATCCGGTAGCAGGTGGAGGCTCCTACTTCACCCTCCGCGGGCTGGGTGATTTTTGGGGTTTTGTGGCCGGATCAGCCCTGCTGCTGGATTACACCATCGACATCGCCCTTTTTGCCACTGCCTCGGCCGGGTATCTGAATTTTTTCATGCCCTATGTCATAGGCCGGGACATAGCCAGCTTCGTGACCACCATCGGACCTTTACAGAACATCAATCCGGTGTGGTGCATCGAGACTCTGGTGCTGATAGGATTTCTGATCTGGCTCAATATCCGCGGGATACGCGAATCGTCCTTTGTTAACGAGGTGATAGGCGTGGTGGTCATCGCCACCGAGTCCGCCCTGGTGATACTGGCATTCCTCTTCGCATGGCGACCCGAGCTTCTGGCCGAGCAGTGGAATACCCAGTTTCCCTCCCTTCACAACTTCATGTATGGATCGTCGATAGCCATCATCTCGTTCGTGGGATTGGAGTCCATATCCGAAGTGGCCCAGGAGACCAGACGCCCTGCCACGGTCATACCCCGGACTTCCCTCACGCTGATCTTCACCGTGTTCATATTCGCTGTGGCCTTTTCTACCCTGGGTCTGGGTATACTCCCCTGGCAAGATTTCGCCGCAAACATCGACAACCCGGTGGCGGTACTGGCCGAAGCCATACCCTTTGTCGGTCTGATCGCCGGACCGTTTGCCGCTGCTCTGGGTGCGCTGATTTTGTTTATTTCGTCGAATACGGGAATCGTCGGCTCCTCCAGGCTGACCTATTATCTGGGCAAGTTCGGCATTATCAGTTCGTGGTTCGATGCGGTTCATCCCAAATACAAGACCCCGGTCCGCACTATCCTGGTGTTCACCGGAATCGGAGTAATCGAGACCATCTTGTCCTTCCTCACGCCTTCGGCCATGGACACTCTGGCCAACATGTATGCCTTTGGCGCCACTTTGGGATACACTATGGTATTCA
>CAYMNI010000104.1:0-8775 GCA_964391755.1 uncultured Ignavibacteria bacterium | reverse complement strand
CCGGGACCGGAATATGAATCGACATTCAGACGGTTGGCCTTGGAGTACGAGCTTTTGAATATGAACGGGATATCGAGCTTAAGGCAGATTTTCTGGGTCTGCTCGCAGGTACGGAGCACGATCTCTTCCGATTCGATCACGCAGGGACCGGCGATTAAGGCCAGGGGTTTGCCCTCTCCGATCACGAAATCTCCGATTTGCACCTGAATTGCCATGAGCATGCACCCACAAATTACCATGAGGCTGATTACGACTGCCGGCAGCGAGAAATATAACATATAGTCCCGGCCGACACAAAGGATAATTTGCCTCCCCTCGGTCGGCCAAAGCAGCTTCGAAGAAATAGGAATGATTTGCGCAAATACCGACCTCGTATTATATTCCGGGTGACGGAAGTGGATAGGATCTGGTGGTCCTTGCGGACTTCAAATCCGTGGTCCCCCTGGTCGGTCCAGGGGGAGGTGGGTTCGATTCCCACCCCTTCCGCCAATATTGATTACGATTTTAGGGGAATCTCGCTGGAGAGCCCCATGAAGATATTCGCCCTAGTACTTTTACCGTTGGTCTTGGCCGTTTCAGCCTTCGCCTCGGTTGATACTCCTACAGGAGCACCGGATGAGGTCACAGCCGATTCGACTGAAACGGAGGTGTCCATGATTACCATTTATGACAACTACCAGCATGATCAAAATCTTCAGACCGGATGGGGATTCTCGTGTCTGGTTGACGCAGACGACAGGAAATTGCTTTTCGATACCGGAGCTGAAGGCTCCATACTGCTGGATAACATGAAGAAGCTGGGGATTGATCCCCAAAAGATAGACTGCGTTGTGCTTTCTCACGCCCACGGGGATCATACCGGCGGACTGGACGATTTCCTTGAGGAGAACTCCGGTGTGAAAGTCTATCTGCTCAAATCATTCCCCGAAGGCTTCAAGAAGAAGGTAGAATCCACAGGGGCAGAGGTTGTGGAGGTCGGCGACTCGATCACCATCTCCGAGAAAGTTAGCACCACCGGCGAACTGGGCACATCCATCAAGGAGCAATCTCTCATGATTAAGACAAGCAAGGGTCTGGTGGTCATCACCGGCTGTGCCCATCCCGGAATAGTCGACATTGTAAGACATGCCAAAAAGATCACGGGTGAAGAGATCTATCTGGTTCTGGGTGGCTTTCATCTCTTGAACCTGAGCGAAACACAACTCAAAGAAGTGATAAAAGGTTTCAGAGAACTTGGAGTCAAGAAAGCAGCCCCGTGCCACTGCTCCGGGGACAAGACCAGAGAGGTGTTCCGGCAGGAATACGGAGAGGATTTCATCGAAAACGGTGTGGGCAAAATCATCGAGTTTTGATGCCGGGCGGAAGCCATACGATTCGTACAAACCAGCCCGAAAACATAAACGGAGTTAAGACATGTCAAGATCGGGTGCAGATCCCATTCAGCAGAGGCTGAGACAGATCCCAAGTGTGGAGAAGGTGCTTGAATCGCCGGAGCTCGAATCCGACATTGATGCGTTCTCCCATCCTCTTGTTGCATTGGCGGTGAAACAGGCGGTGGAGAGGGCAAGGGATCAGGTCAAGAAGGGCAAAGACTCCGTATCGTTCGAGGGGATAGTGAAACACGCTAAGGAAATCATCGCCGAGTTGACCTCTCCGGCTCTGAAGCCGGTGATAAACGCCGCAGGGGTAGTGCTGCACACCAATCTGGGAAGAGCTCCGCTGGATGAGAATACCTTGTCCTTCATCAAGGACGTCTGCTCGACTTACAACAACCTGGAGTTCGATCTTGTCGAGGGGAAAAGGAGCAAGAGGGGGATATTCGTCGAACGACTGCTTTGTGCACTGACATCAGCCGAAGCTGCTTTGGCGGTCAACAACAACGCCGGAGCGGTGCTCTTGATTCTAACCGCTCTGGCGAAAGGCAAAGAGGTGATAGTCTCTAGAGGGGAGCTGGTGCAGATCGGCGGGGGCTTCCGCATCCCGGAAATTTTGGCTTTAAGCGGAGCGACACTAAAAGAGGTGGGAACTACCAACCAGACGGCCATCTCGGACTATGAGAACGCCATCACCCCGGAAACTCCGATGCTGCTCAAGGTCCACCAAAGCAATTTCAAGATGATCGGATTCGAGAAAAGACCTGCCATAAACGAGCTGGTGAATCTGGGCAAGAGGCACAAGCTGTGTGTGGTGGAGGATTTGGGAAGCGGCGTTCTGCTTCGCACCGAGGATTTCGAGCTGGCCCACGAACCCACTGCCTTCGAGGCGCTCTCCGCCGGTGCGGACCTGGTATGTTTCTCCGGAGACAAACTCTTAGGCGCTCCGCAAGCAGGCATAATCCTGGGGAAAAAGAAGTACGTGGAGGTATTGAAGAAACATCCCATGCACCGGGCCTTGAGGCTGGACAAGATGTTTCTGGCAGGTCTGGAAAGGATTTTACTTTACTATCTCAAGGGAGAGGCCACCGAAAAAATTCCCGCCTGGAGAATGATAAGCACTCCCCTGGATGATCTTAAAACCAGAGCGGAGAAGATCAAAAAGGAATTGAAGAAGGGAGGCATCGGAATCGACATCGAGGAGAGTCAAAGCACCGTCGGCGGAGGCTCCCTTCCGGGAGAAACCCTCCCCACTATCGTCATATCCGTTAAATCCGTCCAGCCGGACGCCCGTCCGGGCGTTTCATCCGTTGACAGTTTGGTTTTATCAGTTGACCGACAGGCCGAGCTCTTTCGCGAGCAGTCACCGCCGGTAATCGGCCGAATCGAGAACGAAAAATTCGTCCTGGATTTGAGAACCGTTTTCCCATACCAGGATAAAAGTCTAATATCTGCCATCAAAAGTATCTTTCTCAGAGGGAAATGATTCTCGGCAATCCTGGAATTACAATTTTGCTTTTGGTTATATAGACTTTTTATAACCTCACCCCCTGTAACCCACTCTACACATAGCGGAGAGAGGGACAAAAGGGGGAGAGGCAAAGAACCCGAACCTTTTCCATCCCTAAATCCCGGGTTACCATGTTTGTATTAGGAACCGCCGGACATATCGATCACGGTAAATCCAAGCTGGTGGAAGCCCTCACCGGCATCGATCCGGACAGGCTGCCGGAGGAAAAGGAAAGGGGCATGACCATCGATTTGGGCTTTGCCTGGCTTTCTTTGCCTGATGGCAGCGAGGTGGGGATAGTGGACGTCCCCGGACACGAGAGATTCGTCAAAAACATGGTGGCGGGTGTGGGCGGAATCGACGCGGTTTTGTTCGTGGTGGCGGCGGACGACGGATGGATGCCCCAAAGCGAGGAACATCTTCAGATATTGGACATGCTCAAGATTCAAACCGGCATTGTAGCCATCAATAAGATCGATCTGGCCGACCCCGAATGGCTCAACCTGGTGGAGGATGACGTCCGGGGAAAGTTGAAGGGCACTATTTTAGAAAACGCCCCGGTGGTCAAGGTATCCGCCACCGAGAAGGTGGGGATAGACCTCCTGCACGACGAGATAGTCAAGATGATATCGGGCCTAAAGCTGGCCAAGGACGTGGGCAAGCCCAGGATATACATCGATCGGGTCTTCACCATGTCCGGCAGGGGAACGGTGATTACCGGCACGTTGAGAGATGGGCACTTCCGGCTGGGCGGCGAGGTGGAAATCCTTCCCCGGAAGATTCACGCCAGAATCCGCGAACTGCAAACTCATAAGAAGACCCATGAGCAGGCCGGACCGGGTACCAGGGTGGCCATGAATCTTGCCGGAGTGGAGAAACAGAAGCTCCAAAGGGGGGACGTAGTTACAGAGCCGGGGCAGGATGAAACTACAGAACGCTTCACGGCAAAAATCGACTTAGTCTCGACCGTAAAGCATCCGGTCAAGCACAATGCCAAGTTGCTTTTGATAATGGGAACCACGGAGATCCGTGCCAGAACCCGGATTTTGGACAAAGACCAGATTCTACCGGGGGATTCGGCTTTTGTGCAGTTCCTCTGTGAAGAGGAGCTGCTGGCTCGCATTGGGGATCATTTCATTCTCAGAATGCCCTCGCCGCAGATCACGGTGGGAGGGGGGGTGGTCCTGGACTTAGACCCGAGAACGTCGAAAAGAAAAGACGAAAAGCTCATCTCCGATCTCCGCAGGCGGTTGAGCCTGGAACCTTCCGATTTGATCCTGTCCGAGTTGGCCAGAAAAGGACTTGTTCCGAGAAATGCCATTCTGAAATCCGGCAACTTAAGCGCCGAGCATATCCGGTCCACACTCGACCAACTGGAGAGTGAGGGGAAGATCTTGGTGGCCGGCGACGCAGTGGCAGATCTGAAAGAGTGGGAGAACGCCTCGAAGCGGATTGTCTCCGAGATAGAAGAGACACACAAAACCTCTCCTTTCAAGATCGGAGCAAAGCTAGCAGGTCTGTCCGCCCGGCTGAAGATAGAGGAGAATCTGCTTGACCACGTTGTGAAGCATCTGATCCAACAGAAGAAGATCGTTCAGCGGGGAACCTATATCTGTCTTCCTTCACATCGACCGGCGCTCTCTGCCGAGCAGAAGAAGCTCTCGGATGAAATTCTGCAGAAGTTTGCCGACTCCCCCCTATCGCCTCCCACCAAAGACGAGATTCAGGCTCTGGGCGATGAGTACGAGGTGGTCCTGGCGTTTTTGATCGAGAAGGGCGAGTTGGTGGAGTTCAAGGAAGGGATTTTGTTTAAGGATGGTGATTTCGAGAAAATCAAGACGAAAGTGACTGATTTCTTACGCCAGCATGGACAGGCCACAGTCGGCCAACTGAGGGAGCATCTGGGCACCACCAGAAAATATATGGTCCCCATTCTGGAGAAACTGGATCAGTCCGGGATTACCCAGAGAGAAGGCGACAAACGGACACTTCCCGAACGGTAATTCTCTTTGACCTCTCCCCCTTGGTCCCCCTCTCCATAAAATGGAGAAGGTGAGTCGCAGACACCTCTGCGACAAAGAATGGGGTGGGAGCCAAACTTTATTCCTAACCATGACCGACCTGATATTACTCAACGCGAACATCCACACCATGGACCCGCAGCTTCCCAAGGTTGAAGCCGTGGCCGTGGAGGATTCCAGGATAATCGCCGTCGGGAAAAACTCGGACGTCGAGAATCTGCGCGGAAAAGACACTCAGGTTATAAATCTGGAGGGCAAAACCGTGATCCCCGGGTTGATCGATTCCCACACCCATTTCCTGTCGTTCGCTTACGGACAAAGAAGGGTGAATCTGCACGGGATCACTTCGGCAGATCGGCTCTTGACCACCATCAAGTCTTTCTGTCGGAGGTTGAGACCGAATGACTGGCTCTTGGGAGCGGGATGGGATAAGAATGTCCTGGGAGATGAATCGATCTTCACCAGAGAGACTCTGGATGAACTCTGGCCGGGCGGCCCTGCCGCCTTGCAGAGCAAAGACCAGCACGTCTTGTGGGTGAATTCGAAGGCCTTAAAGGCGGTTGGAATCGATGAGTCCACGTGTGACCCAAACGGAGGAAAGATCGTCCGCGACCCGAAGACCGGCGAGCCTACGGGAATTCTTAAGGAGAAAGCCTGCTCTTTGGTTTGGGACAAGATTCCGAAGCGCTCCATCAGCGCCTCCAGGGAGTTGGCCAAAGAGGCCATGAGGATCGCCAACAGCTACGGGCTTACCGGAATACAAAATCACGACGATCCGGGAGCTTTCCAGTTGTTCCGGCAATTTCAGGCGGAGAGTGAGCTTACGCTGCGAGCTTGCTTCTGGATTCCCGTTCAGGAGCTCGACTCTGCCATAAGCCGGGGTTTGACTTCCGGTTTAGGGAACGAATTGGTCAGGTTCGGCGGGGTGAAGATGTATGCCGACGGCTCTTTGGGTTCACAGACGGCTCTGATGTTCGATCCCTTCGAGTGCTCGGACGACAATCGGGGCATAGAGGCTACCTCTCAAGAGGAATTGACGAAGAACTCGATCAGAGCTTGTCGGTCCGGAATGAGCGTGGCCATCCATGCCATCGGAGACAGAGCCGTACACCAGTCCTTGAACGCCATCGAAGAATCGATCCGTCGAACCGGGGGAAGCGGCAGGCTGCGACATCGCATCGAGCACGTGCAGCTTCTTCATCCTGAAGACGTTGGGAGATTCGCAAAGCTGGGGGTCATCGCCTCGGTCCAGCCGGTGCATGCCCCGGCGGACATCGACATCGCCGAGAAGTACTGGGGTAAACGTGCCGAATTGGCCTATGCCTTTAAGACACTTCTGAAGACCGGAGCCAGAGTGGCATTCGGTTCGGATGCACCCATAGAGACCATCGACCCCTGGAGGGGCATACACGCTGCAGTCTGCCGAAAGAAGATGGGAGCAGCCGAAAGCTGGTATCCGGCGGAGAAATTGACGGTGGAAGAAGCCGTATCCGGCTTTACCCGCTGGGCTGCTTACGCCTCGTATGAGGAAGACCTGAAAGGCTCGATCGAAAAGGGGAAGCTGGCAGATATGATAGTTTTGTCGCAGGATGTTTTTCGGGTGGATCCGGACGAGATTCCCAACACCAAAGTGGAATTTACCATCTTGGGAGGCCAAGTCGTGTTCCGGCAGTAAGGCCATCTTGACCGCAGAACCTACGTTAGTTTCACACCCACTTTAATCTTATCCGAACCAGACGATGAAGGCTCCCGTGAAGGCCAGGAGTATGGCCAGAACGCGCACCTTGGTGACCGGTTCCTTGAGCAGAAGCGCAGCCAGGACGAAGACGAAGATGTTGCTGGTTTGATTCAGAGCCGATGCGATGGAAGCCTGGGTGTATTTCATCCCGCCCAACCAGATCACCATCGACAGGTAGGCGCCGATAAAGGAGCCGGGCAGCATATATCGCCAGTTCTTCACCGAGAGCAGCGAGCTTACCATTTGCTTTCCCTTGGGATGCAGAAGAAGATAGACCACCAATCCCAGGCAACCGGCCACCAGACGAACTTCGGTTGCCCAAAGCAGAGGAGATCGGCTTAACATCGGCTTGATCATCACTATGCCCACCGCCATGGTGGCCATGGCCAGAACGCCGTAAAGAATTCCCCAAGCCAGATCGTGTCGGCTGATGTGTCTTCTGTCACCCAGGCTGGACACGCTCAGCACGGCCGAGACGATCAGCATCACCCCGATGATCTGGGTGAAGCTCATGCTCTCGTGCAGGTACAAAACCGAAAGACCTATGATGAAGGGACTGTAAAGACAATCCACGATTGCCGAAAGCTCGGCTCCCAGAAGATTTAAGCTCTTGAAGAAAAGCGTATCGGACAGAGCAATGCCTAAAATCCCGCTGGCTAAAAGCAGAAGGTGATCGGAGGCCGAGGCCTTGAGAAAAAGAGATTGCCCCAAGACCAGAGAGGTCAGGAGGAACAAAACCAGGGCCAGGACGTTCTTGAAGAGATTCAGGGCAACCGGAGGGACGATCTCGCCGCTTTTTCTGAACAGGATAACGGCTATGGCCCACAAAAGGGCGCACGAAAGAGCAAGAATTTCTCCCAGATGCGGCAGGTCAAGCAGCATAAACCATCCACATGAAGCCGGAATCGTCTTGCAGACGACTCGTGATCTTAGAAAGCGAAAGACAAGTCAGCCTGAAGCCCGAAAGCGCGTTTGAGGTAAGCTCAGGCTCTCCGTCAAACCAGGTTAGACGGAATCTCTATTCTGCCGAAACAGAAAATGCCGGAGGCCGGACTCGAACCGGCACGGTCAATTCTGACCATGGGATTTTAAGTCCCAGACCGGTACGACAACCATCCTGCATGACGCCTGATAGAAAACTAAGAATTCCCACAGCCTATCGGCTCAGTACTGTTCTATCTCTTTGGCTTCGGTTTGGGTTCATTTGGCTTCGGTTTTGGTTGCGGTTTCGGTTCCATTGGTTTCTGCAGAGGTCTCGGTTCCTTCGGCTTCTGTTTCTTCGCTTGGAATCCCATTGTCAACCACCTCCTTCTTGTTTTCCACACGCAGATAATCCTTTCCTATTGAGATCATAAACAGTCGTTAAGCCCCATCCTATATCAGGGTGTCTTTTCTTAATGTTTTTGTAGTAACTATAAACAACGATAGTTTCAATGTCAGCATCGATTGCGAAATCATACACGATTTGATCCTTCTCCCCAGGCTCAATCTCAAATATTCCTTCATTCCAATTTGACTCTCTCTCTATTATCAATGGCCACTCTATCTTTGTATCTTCTTCTGGGACTGGATCTTTCCCTTCGTTAATGACATGGAGCATGCCGGGCAATAATGGCAACACTTGTTGAACACGTGTTGTTCCTGAGAGTAATGAAAGCAATACATTACCTGTGTTCGAAATTTCAACTGTTACATTTAGAAGTACCTTAGTATTTGAAATGGGCCTATGGGAAATCTTATGCGTGATGTTGGCTCGGGGAAGCTTCTGTCTTGTTCTAATGAAAAGGATATAAGTCCATACACCTGCCAGAAGGAAGGCAATGACTGTAGCTATTGATTGTAATACTCCCGCAATATCCTTTACGATATTCATCCAAGACAACATCTCCAATAACAACAATGCTCCAACCATGCTATTGAAACTAGAAGTTTGAGTTTTTCTCTTTAAGTTTTTGAATCTTGCGGCGGAGACCGGACTCGAACCGGCAACCTTCCACCAGAGACAACCGTCGTCGCATCAACAACACCCCCCCCCTCGATCAGACCACCAATCCACGAGTTGAAGGCAGTTAGCTAAGTAGTCAGAGTTCATCCGTTTCGCCACCCACATAATCGGGAATCCTACCAGACTCA
>CAYMNI010000103.1:0-8839 GCA_964391755.1 uncultured Ignavibacteria bacterium | reverse complement strand
GCAATCAACTGGCGGTCTTCAGGAAAGCAGGCGACCTCTCCGATGCCGACATGCAAAAGTTCGCCAAGGAGATGCACTTTTCAGAAACCACTTTTGTTCTGTCGGACGAGAAGCGGGATGGCGGCTACGACGTTCGAATCTTCACGCCGGAACACGAGATACCCTTCGCAGGCCATCCCACTCTGGGCACCGCCTTCGTGATTCAGCAGGAGATCGTCAAGCAGCCCGTGGAGAGGATCGCCCTGAACCTGAAGGTGGGGCAAATCCCGGTGGACTTCAAATATAGAGGCACGGAAGTGGAAATAATGTGGATGAAGCAAAACCGTCCCACCTTCGGTGCCACTTTCGATGCGGAGACCTTTTCAGGGGTTCTGAATCTCGACAAGACCGACTTAGACGACAGATATCCCATCCAGGAGGTCTCCACCGGCACGCCCTTCTTCATGGTTCCGCTCAAAACGCTGGAGGCGGTTAAACGGGCTACCATCGACAAGGACAAGTACTTCCGTTTGATCGAGAAGGCTCAGGCCAAAGCCATACTCGTCTTCTGCCCGGAGGCCGCCGATGAAGCCAACCATCTGACGGTTCGCGTCTTCGCGGATTACTACGGCGTGCCGGAGGACCCGGCCACCGGCTCTGCCAACGGCTGCCTGGCCGGCTATCTGGTAAAACACCGCTATTTTGGCAAAGATCAGATAGACGTCAGAGTGGAGCAGGGCCACCAGATCGGAAGACCTTCTCTGCTTCTGCTTAAGGCTCGGGAAAAGGAAGAGGAAATCGAGGTCTTCGTCGGCGGCAAGGTTCGGATGGTGGCCAAAGGGGAGTTCATTTAACCTGCAACGGTCCCCGAAACCTCTAACGTACCGCTTATGTCAGAAATTTCTTGCATGGTTGAAGATGAGGATTAAATTGAGTTTTTAGGCACGTTCCACCACCGGGAGAAGAAACGCATGCCCCGTATTTCACATCCCCTGGAATTGCTGCAACCCAAATCCCTGATCCGGTTAAGCGGATACCTGCAGAACCTGATTAGAAAGCGCCTCTGGCTCAAGATTTTAATCGGCATGGTTCTCGGCGTAGGGGTAGGCACTCTTCTGGGGCCTTCGGCGGGCTTGGTGCCGCCGGATATCGCCCGTCCCATCAGCAACTGGCTGGCCATCCCCGGCAAGATCTTTCTGGTGTTGATCCAGATGATCGTAATTCCGTTGATATTTGCCTCGTTGATCCTGGGCATAGCCAGCAGCGAGAACATGGAACAACTGAGGAAACTGGGCTTGCGGGTGGCAGCCTATTTCGTGGCCACCACTGTGCTGGCCATCATCATCGGTCTGGCTGTCACGTTTATCATCCAGCCCGGCAAATTCATCCCCGGCGAATTGCTCCAGGAGACTATGGGAAACCAGGCCCTTGCCACACCCCCTGAGCCGATGGAAAGTCCCACTATAGAGCAACTGCCGGATGCCATAATTCGCATCCTCCCCCAGAATCCGCTGAATGCCATGGTCGGCGGCCAGATGTTGCAGGTGGTGCTGTTCTCTATCATCTTCGGTCTGGCCCTGGTTACGCTCTCTCCCAAGCAATCCGGTCCTTTGCTGTCTCTGCTCAGTTCGTTGCAGGAAGTCTGCATGACCGTGGTCAAGTGGGCCATGCTTATGGCTCCGTTGGCGGTTTTCGGACTTCTGGCGCAGATAAGCGCTAAGATCGGCATTGACGTCTTGGCCGGCCTGGGCGTCTACGTGGGAACGGTCTTGTTGGGCTTGGCTTTGCTCTTGGTGATCTATCTTCTCATCGTCTATTTCGTGTCCCAAAAGTCTCCCTGGAAATTCCTCAAAGCCATTCGCGAGGCTCAGCTTCTGGCCTTCTCCACCTCCAGCACCGCCGCGGTGATGCCGGTTTCGATGAAGATCGCCGAGGAGAAACTGGGCGTGAGAGCCTCCATCTCGCAATTCGTGATACCTTTGGGCGCAACCATCAATATGAACGGGACCGCATTGTATCAAGGTGCTGCCGCGGTTTTTTTGGCCCAAGTATTCGGCGTGGAATTGGGAATACATCAGATGATCTTCATCATCCTCACCACCGTGGGCGCCTCCATCGGTACCCCCTCTACTCCCGGCGTGGGCATCGTAATTCTGGCCACGGTTCTCAGCGGGGTGGGCATACCGCCTTCCGGCATAGCATTGATCATCGGCGTGGATCGCATTCTGGACATGAGCCGGACCGCCATAAACCTCACCGGCGACCTGGTGGCCTGCACCGTCATGGATCGATGGATCGGCATCGGGAAATCCGGCTCGGCCACACTGGTTCAACCCGGTCAGTTGAAATCCTTGTGAGTCTCTTATCTGCAAGGAAGGTAACGTGAGCAAAAATGGCGAGATGATTGCAGTCTGCGGGCTGGAGTGTCACAAGTGCGACATCCGAAAGGCAACCACTGATCCCAAGATGACTCGCAGCATTGCGGATTGGTTCAAGAAGGAACGGAATGAGGACGTGAAGTTGGAGGACATCCGCTGTTTGGGATGCAAAGGGGACAGGGCCGAACACTGGTCTTCGGACTGCTGGATACTTCAATGCTGCGTGGATAAGAAAGGACAGGAGTTTTGCTGCCGGTGCAACGAATTTCCTTGCGACAGATTGGTGCAGTGGTCCAAACAATGCGAAAGATACGGTAATGCTCTGGATCGACTGAAGCGAATGAAGGAATGCTAGATCCGAAAAGCCCAAAGAAAAGATAACTGTGGACAAAAGGGGCAGAATTGATATTTTGTGAGTGAGGGGTGACGGAGGTGATTTCATGAAAACCAGCCACAGGATCGTCATCGGGGATTCGAGATGTATGAAGGAGGTCGCTGATGAATCCGTACATCTGATTATCACTTCTCCGCCATATTGGCAATTGAAGGATTATGGAAACGGACGACAAATTGGTTTCAACGATACTTACGAAGAATACATCAACAACCTCAATCTGGTGTGGAATGAGTGCCACCGGGTCTTACATCAGGGTTGTCGACTGTGTGTGAACATCGGAGACCAGTTCGCCCGCTCTGTGTATTACGGAAGATACAAAGTCATCCCGATCAGAACGGAAATCATCAAGTTTTGCGAAACCGTTGGCTTTGACTATATGGGGGCAATTATCTGGCAGAAGGTGACAACCTGTAACACAACTGGCGGGGCTTCAGTAATGGGTTCGTTTCCTTATCCGAGAAACGGAATAATAAAACTGGATTACGAGTTCATCCTGATTCTGAAGAAGCGCGGCACCCCCCCTAAAGTAACAAAAGAAATAAAAGAACGTTCCCGGCTAACCCAAGAAGAGTGGAATTCGTTCTTTGCTGGACACTGGAGTTTTCCAGGCGAAAGACAAGACAATCACTTGGCAATGTTTCCGGAGGAGTTGCCCAGACGTCTCATCAAGATGTTCAGTTTTGTGAGCGACACGGTGCTCGATCCGTTCCTGGGAAGCGGGACGACCGTGCTGGTAGCCAAGAATCTCAACAGGAATTCTGTGGGCTACGAGGTGAACGAAGAATTCTTACCAACCATATATGAGAAACTTGGCATCCAGCAGGGTGACATCCTTGCTGACGCAGTGTTCCAAATAATAAAGCAGCAAGACTCGACTGTGGACTTCAAGGATTCAACAAAGTTATTGCCTTATGTATTCAGAGATCCCATCTCCTTTGACAAGAAGATTGACCCAAAAAAACTGACATTCGGATCACGAATAGACAGCTCTACCCGAGGGAGACGGGAGTATTACCGGGTCAAAGAGATAATCTCTCCAACCGAGTTGGTCTTAGATACCGGGATGAAGATCAAGTTGCTGGGCATCATACAAATACCTGAAAAGCGTGACGAGGCGCTTAGTTTCTTGAAAGAGAAAACTAAAGGACAAAAAGTGTTCTTGAAGTTTGACAGCATAAAGTACGATGAGGAAAACCGATTATTGTGCTACCTTTATCTATCCAACAAGACATTCCTTAATGCTCATTTACTGAAGCAGGGATTGGTGCGTGCTGATACTGCAATTGATTACAAACACAAAAAGAAATTTTTGATTCGAGAAGAGAGTCCCTAATGCCCAAAGAGTGGATACTCAATCAGGCCAACATGAGGTGGGGGCTGACTAAGAAAAACAGGGTTGGTCCGGTATCAGAGCTCATAAGAAAGTGCTCACCAAAGTCTCTGGAAGAATGGGAGGAATATTACTACGGTAACGCCTTTCCGAAGCAGCATCTTGAGGAACTGGGGAGAAGGCTTTATGTGAAAGTGACCGAGGTCTGTCAAGCGGAAATCGAGAGCATAGCGGAGGAGGACTGCATCAATTTTATAGTCAATCTTGTGATTAACAGAACTTACGACGGTTACCAGTCCGAAATACAGACAATATATGGGCAGCTGGAAAAAGCTCTCGGCGTGAAAGTGGAACCCGCACCGGATCAATGGGATCGCGGATACAACGTAGATTTTTTCATAAAAGTCAAAGACAAGTTTATCGGTCTTCAGATCAAACCTGCCGGGTACGCGTACATTACTCAGATCATCAACGAACTGGAATTTCAGAAGAAGACCCACGAGAAGTTCACCGCCAAGTTTGGTGGCAAGGTGTTTTACGTGATTTCAGTGAAAGAGGGTACCCAGAAAACCATCTACAACCTAGATGTAATAGACCAGATCAAAGCTGAGATCACCCGGCTCAATCAAAAGTAGCTTCAAATTGCTCTTGTACGATAGAGATCACTTCCTGCTTACAGGTAATCAACTACGAGAGTGACTCGCGATTGTGATTCGACAAACCGTGCCATAACAGGTTGTGTTTGTTTACCACATAAAAAAACCATTGATTCAAAGGGGGAATGGTTGTAGATTGGTCTCTTCAGGGGACGTGCCGCTGATGAGGCACACGTCCGGATCGAACAACCCGTGGAAGACTGTCTGAGTGGCAGATGAATCTCCCCAACAAGATCACGGTAGGCAGGATAATCGTAGCCCCGTTTTTCATGATCTTCCTTTTGATCGACAACATGTACTTCCGCTACCTAGCCACATTGCTCTTCATCACGGCGGCTTTAACCGACGCCTACGATGGATATTTGGCCAGAAAAACGGGAGTGATAACCGGTTTCGGCAAGTTCATGGACCCTCTGGCGGACAAGGTTTTGGTCTCCACCGCTTTCATCGCCTTCGTCGCCTTGGGTTACGTTCAAACCTGGATGATTCTATTGATCATTCTGCGCGAGTTTCTGGTTACCGGGCTGCGAAGCTTGGCAGCGTACAAAGGAGTGTTAATCATGCCCTCCTACGTGGCCAAATGGAAGACCGGCTGCCAGATGACGGTGATCATAGTGATATTGGTATACATAAATCTCAAATCCACCCTGCTCCCCTTAGGCTACCGATGGAGCATGTTCACCGGCGACTGGGTGTATTCGGTCTTCGACGTGATGATCTTCGTAACCATGCTTCTGACCGTGGGCACGGGAATAGACTATCTGGTCAAAAGCGGCTTTCTGCTTAAGGGCGTACTCAAGTAACCCTCTATATTAGGCTGTCAAGTTGAAAGAAAATCTGCCGGCAAAACTGATCTCTACCTTCTTCTTCGCCGGATATTTCCCCTTCGCCCCGGGGACGTTCGGCAGCCTGATTACGCTGATCATAATTTGGTTTCTTATTCCCGGGTTTTTCTATATATTGATTCCTATAAGCATGGGTTTGTTTCTGGTGAGCGTCTGGTCGGCCGGACGGGCAGAGGAGGTTTTCGGCAAGGACGGCAGCCCCATCGTCATCGACGAGGTAACGGGCATGGCCATATCCTTGGTTTTCGTACCTCACCAGATCGGCTGTTATTTAGCAGCGTTCTTTCTCTTCAGGTTCTTTGACATCGTCAAGCCGCCGCCCGCCCGGAATGCCGAGAGGTTAAAAGGGGGATGGGGCGTGACTTTAGACGACGTGGTGGCGGGCGTTTATGCCAACTTGAGTTTGCACCTGGTCCTGTACCTGCTGAGATATGCATAAGCCGGATTTCGTGTTCCGGATGAAGGGGAGGATATGAAAGCAGAGATCATCACCATCGGAGACGAGCTGCTCTACGGGCAGATCGAGGACTCAAACTCCAGTTTCATCGGGGAAAGACTGACCGCCGAGGGAATCCAGGTGCTTTTCAAAACCAGCGTGGGGGACGACATCAACCGGATAGAGGAGGCTTTCAACATCGCCCGAACCCGGGCGGAGGTGATCGTGGCCTCGGGCGGATTGGGTCCCACCCAGGACGATCTGACCAAGAAGGCGGTGGTGAAGGCCTTCAAGAGAAATCTGATATTTCATCAAGAGATACTTAACCAGATAGAGGAGTCGTTCCGCAAGCGCGGAAGCACCATGCCCAGAGTCAATCAAAACCAGGCCTTGATTCCCCAGGGGACCAAGGCCCTGGCCAACCTGTGGGGGGTGGCTCCGGGGATATATCTGGAGGACAAGGAGTTTCTTTTCTTTGCCCTGCCCGGGGTGCCGGTGGAGATGAAGTGGATGCTGGAAAACGAGGTTCTGCCCATCCTCAGGGTCAAAAAACCCCGGCATTTCATCCTCCACCGTAAGCTTAAGACCACCGGAATATCGGAGTCGGCCATCTATGAGAAAATCGAGAAGCTGATCGACCCCACCGGCGAGGTTAAAGTTGCCTTTCTTCCGGAGCATCTGGGGGTCAACATCAGGCTGACCGTGGAATCCGGCGACAAGGAACAGGCACAGGCTAAGACGGGTGAATTCGAAGAGAAGCTCCGGCGGATTCTGGGAGACCACATTTACGGAACCGACGATCAGAGCTTGGAGCAGGTAGTGAGCCAACTCTTGATCGACGGTAAGAAAACCATCGCCACCGCGGAATCATGCACCGGAGGGCTGATCGGAGCCAGATTGACCGACGTTCCGGGAAGCTCTGCTTATTTCGAGAGAGGAGTGATCACCTACAGCAACCGGGCCAAGACTGAACTACTGGGCGTGCCTGCCGAGATGATCGAGAGACATGGAGCAGTCTCCGAACAGGTGGCCATATTGATGGCCGAGGGCGTAAGAAAGCTGGCCGGAACCGACTATGGGCTGTCTGCCACCGGCATTGCCGGACCCGCCGGCGGAACACCGCAGAAGCCGGTGGGGTTGGTCTATATCGGATTCGCGCACGAGAACGACTCCTTCGCGCAGAGGTTCGTCTTCGGAGAGGACAGAAAAGCTAACAGGGAAAGAGCCGCCCAGGCAGCTTTGAATCTGGTGAGACTGTTCCTAGTAAAAACGGTCAACGGATGAAGCGGATTAAACGGATTAGCAGCGAGATTTTGGTATTTGCGGTGGACGGCTGACGGTGGACTGTGGACGGAACGAGCGGTCAAAGGATACAACGGATTGAACGGAAAACAATTTCACAGAGGCGGTTGTTGTCTTAGCGGTGGACTGCGGACTGTCGACGGCGGACGGAATCACAGTCAACGGATGATGGAATAGATCAGAAAGGTTTCACACTTCTAATATGAGACTGCCATGCGCACGTTCATTGCCATAGAGTTGCCGGGGGAGATCAAAAAGCAGATCGAAACGTTGCAGGCTCCTTTGAAGAAGACCGGTGCGTTCGTCTCCTGGGTCAAGCCGGGCAACATACACGTCACCCTGAAATTCTTGGGGGAGGTTCCGGAGGAGAAGATACAAGAGGTCTTCGACGCCACGGAGATGGCAGTGGAAGGGACCGAAAGGTTCAACATGAGCTTGAAGGGGACCGGTGGCTTTCCCAACCTCAGAAGGCCCAGAGTCATTTGGATAGGAACCGGGGCAGGCGGCGAAGAGCTCTCTCACCTGGCAAAGAGAATCGAAGAGGAGATGGAAAAGGTTGGTTTTCCCAGGGAGAAAAGGAAATTCTCCCCCCATTTCACAATAGGGAGAGTCAAATCTTCCAAGAACATCGAGCAGCTCGCACCACAGGTGGAATCGGCTCGGTTCGAAACGGAAGAGATCGAAGTCACCGAGGTGGTGGTGATGAGAAGCCAGCTCCATCCGGCCGGAGCCATATACACGCCGCTGAAGAAAGTGCCGCTGGGGTAAAAGCGGTCAACGGATTAAACGGATGAATCGGATGAAGGCGAAACCGGCTTGATGAACAAAATCTCTGCATCGGGCAGACAATCGAAAATTCAAAGAGCAAAATGGAAGATTGTAGCTCAAAGTCTAGAATGCCCGACCTGAAGTTATCTTTGAATTTTGAATTGCAGTTTTGCCCAGACGGGCAAGCGTCTGCTTGAATTTTTCATTTTGAACTTTGAATTGACATCTGAGGCCGGATTCATCCGACCCTAAAGGCGAAAATCCTAGAGTAAATCGTCATTTAAGGAAAGGGAGGTGAGAAGGATGGCAGATATCAAAGAGGAAAAGAAAAGAGCGCTGCAGCAGGCGGTGGCCCAAATAGAAAGGCAATTTGGCAAAGGATCCATCATGAAGTTGGGTACCGATTCGCTGGACGAGAGCATCCCGGTCATATCTACCGGTTCTTTGGGCTTGGACGTTGCCCTGGGAGTCGGCGGCGTGCCCCGGGGAAGAATAATAGAGGTGTTCGGGCCCGAAGCTTCCGGAAAAACCACTATGGCTTTGCACATCATGGCGGAGGCCCAGAAAAACGGAGGTATCGCGGCATTCATCGATGCCGAACACGCATTCGACGCGGCCTATGCCAAGAACCTGGGGGTGGATATCGACAATCTTTTGGTCTCCCAGCCGGATACCGGAGAGCAGGCGTTGGAGATCGCGGAGACCTTGGTGCGCAGCGGAGCGGTCGACGTCATAGCCGTCGATTCGG